>NZ_JBFHHB010000032.1:0-18200 GCF_041597215.1 Actinotalea sp. | reverse complement strand
GGTAGCCCCAGCGGTCCAGCCCGATCACCCGATCGGCCACGCGGGCGCAGGCCCCGACCCCCTCGCAGGCGACCGGGTCCACCCGGAGCCGCGTCCTCGACTCGGGATCGTGACTCATCAGGCCACCCCCGGCCACGCGGCACCGACCCCGCCGCACGGGCGGCCGGCGGCGTGCGCGGCGACGTCGTCGTCGAAGGTGGACAGCGCCGAGGCGACCAGACGGGTGGCGCCGTCCGGGTGATGGCAGGCGCCGCGGCCCTCGATCGCGGCGGCGTCGGCCAGCAGCCGGTCCACCCCCGCTCCCCTGCGGGCGAGCGCCAGCTCGGCGAGGCCGTCCGCGAGCGCCGGCAGCCCGAAGACGCACGGTCCGCACTGCCGGGCGCTCATCGAGGCGAGGTACCTGACCAGCCCGGCGGTCTGGTGCACCCCGCACACGCCCCTGCCGATCGGCGCGATCACGCCCGACCCGAGGGAGAGCCCCTGCGCGCGCAGGGCCGACTCGTCGACCGGGAGCGGGGCGACCCGGTGCCAGGGCGCCCAGATCCCGCCGTACCCGCCGAGCAGCACAGCGCTCGGCGCCTCGTTCCAGCCGAGGTCGAGCAGCAGCCCCGCGACGGTCGTCCCGCTCTCGACCTCGACCACAGCGCGACCCTCACCGAGGACCGTCAGCAGCCGAGTGCCCGTCGGCGGGAGGCCACGGGCGAGCAGCGCGAGCCGGGCCAGCGTCTCCACGTTGTGCACCACGGTGCGGGGCGCTCCGCCGACGGGCCGCCGACGCACCGTCGGCAACGCAGGCCCCCCGTGCACGGCACGCGCGATCGCGCTGGCCTCCCCTGCCAGGTAGTGCACCGGGCCGTCGAGCACCTCGACCACGAGGCCTCCCGGCCCTGACGGGCGCTCGGCGAGAGCGGCCGACACGGCACGGCGCGCACCGTGGTCGTCGCCGTGCAGCCACAGGACGGCTCGCCGCGCGCCGAGGGCCTCGGCCGCGAGGAGCAGCCCGTCGAGCACCAGGTGCGGGCGCTGGCGCAGCAGCGTGCCGTCCTTCGCCGCCACCGGTTCGCTCTCGGCCCCGTTGGCGACCACGGTCAGCGGCCCGGTCCCGGCCAGAGCGCGACGCCACTTGGCAGCGGCCGGGACGTGCGCACCGCCCTGCCCGGTCAGCCCTGCGGCCTCGAGGACATCGACCAGCGCCGGTGTCCCGAACGGGCGGGGGCCGAGCCGTTCCTCGTGGGCGCGAGCGTCCTCGGTGGGCGTCTGCCCTGCGGGATCGGCGGGACCGCCGGACGCCAGCAGCACATCGGACAGCAGCAGCCGGGGACGGACGCCGTCGGGTGCGTCGGCCCGCCTGCTCGGCACGAGCTGGGTCTCGCTCATGATCGGGCCGCGCGGTGAGACGAGGGTGATCGCGGCGTCGTCGCCGGGCCTCGCGAGGCGTCGAGGTCGCGTGTCAGCTCGGCGACGCGATCGGCCGGGGTGCGCGCGGCGTACCGGGAGATCCCCAGCGCCACCACGGCGCTCCCGGTGGCGAGGTAGAAGCCCTGCAGCAGCGCGACGTCCGAGCCGGCCAGCACGCTGTGCGCCCAGACGAGCACCAGCACGACGGCGGCCACCTTGTGGATCGGCCACCAGACCCGTGCCGCGAACCGCCCGGCGAAGGCCGCCGTCACCCCGGTGAGCAGGCCGGCCCAGAGGGCGATGACACCGAGGGTGACCGGCACCGGTCGGTAGCCCGAGGCCATCGGCAGCACCGCGCCGCGCCAGCCGACCTGCGCCCAGGGGTCCAGCGCCAGCACCACGACGTGCAGCACGGTGAACACCAGCGTGAACGTCGCCAGCGACACGTGGACGGTCAGCCGGGTGCGCGGTGAGGGGGTGTGCAGGTGCCGCGACCACGGGTGGGCCTGGACCAGACCGGTCACGACCAGCGCGAGCAGCAGCACGTAGGACGCCAGCCCCCCAGCGCGGCCCAGCACCCAGGTGACCGCCTCCCCGGAGGTCGCGTCGAGCACCAGCAGTGCGGCGGCACCGAGACTCGCCGCTGTCGCCACCGCGAGCAGCACGGTCGCGGTGGCGAGCACGACGGGAGGACGTGCGTGGCCGGTCATCGCGCCCTCCAGATCACGACACGGTCCATCGCGGGCGAGGTGTGCACCGAGCCGTCGTCGGTGACCCACGCCGCGGCCAGTCCGCGCCCCTCGGCCTGTGCGGCGACCTCCACCGCGCCGGCCAGGAACAGGGTCTTGCTCCACACCTCTGCCCACGCCGGGTCCGCGTGCAGCACCGTCACGGACGCCAGCCCGGGCCCGCCGGGGAGCCCGGTGCGCGGGTCGACCAGGTGGTGGACAGCGCCGCCCCCGACGTGCCAGTGCCGTCGCCGCACCGAGGAGGTGGCGATCCCGCTGTCGGTGACCGCGAGGACGAGCACCGGCTCGTCGCCGCCGTGCGGGTCCTCGACACCGACCTTCCAGCCGTCGCCGTCCGGCCCCGACCCGCCGAGCCACTCGTCACCGCCGGCGTCCACCAGCACCGAGGCTCCTGTTCCCGCCAGCTCGGCCGCGGCCCCCCGCACGGCAAGGCCCTTGCCGATCCCTCCCAGGTCGATCGGGACGCCACCGAGGTGGAGGAGGTCGCCCGCCGGCCCGCCGGGGAGCACCACCGGCTGCCATGGTTCGCCCGGCACCGGCCGCGCCGGCACGCCGGACCCACCCACGCCCGGCAGCGACGTCGGGTCGCTTCCGATCGCGACGGCGAAGGTGCGGTCGTAGCCCCAGGCGATCAACGCGTCCAGCACGCGTGGGTCGAACAGCCCACCGGTCTCACGGTGGGCGCGGTGCGCCTCCGCCACGGCCTCGCCGAGCTCGCGCGGCACCCGGTGCCAGGCGTGCGGCGCGGCGTTCGCGCGGGAGAGCGCGGAGCTCTGCTCGAACCGGGTCAGGTGCCGCGCGACGTCGGCGATCCGGCCCCGGGCCCGGACCAGCGCCTCGTCGGCCCCTGACTGCGGATCGAGCACCCGCAGCTCGATCTCACTGGCCATCGACCGGAACGCGACGGTCAGCTCTCGGTGCGCCGACCGGACCGTCATCCCGAGGCCTTGGTCGTGGTCTGCGTCGGCGGGGCCGGGGCGGGCTCCTGGACGGGGGCGGGGGCCGCAACGGGTTCGGGTGCCGGAACCGGGGCGGGCGATGAGGAAGCGGCCGGGCTCGACGATCCAGCGGACGCGGAGGCTCTGGACGCTGCTGCGTTCGCCGCGGCCGCCGACGCCTCGGCCGCGCGCTGCTCGTCCTCGGCCTGGGCCGCCGCCGCGGCGAGCCGCTCGTCGAGCACCGCCTGGAGCTCGACGATCCGCTGCCTGGCCTGGGCGACCTGGACGAGCATCGCCTCGACCTGGGGGTCGGACGTCGCGGTCGCCGTCGGGACGGGCTCGGCGCTCGGGGCCGCCGTCGCGGTCGGGTCGTGCGATCCCGCCCAGGCGACGCCGGTGCCGAAGACCCCGGCGCTGAGCGGGACCATCGCGAGCGCCGCCAGGCGACGCCCGCTGCGGGCCCGGTCAGTCATCGTGGACCTCGTCGTCGTGGACCTCGTACTCGTCGTCCTCGTACTCGTGGTCCTCGTACGCATCGTCCCCGTGGTCGTCGTACGCGTCGTCCCCGTGGTCGTCGTAGGCGTCGTCCCCGTACGCAACCGGGGAGGGCGTCGCCGTCGGCGCCGCGGTAGCAGGGGTCGACGTGCGCGACGCGACCTGCGCGGTGGCGCCGCCGGCCGGGGCCGATCCGGGCCCCTGCGTGGGCGTGCTCGAGGCGATCGCACGGTCGAGGTCGTCCACCTGCCCGAGCAGGCCGTCCAGGGCGAGGGCGAGCTCGTCGACGGTCGCATCCCGGCCGTCGACAGCGGAGACCTGCGGGGTGGACGTCGACTCGGGCGGGGACGGGGTCGCCGCAGCGACGGCGACCAGCCCTGCGGTGACCAGGGCCACCCCGGCCCCGGAGGCGAGCACGGTGCGTGACGTCAGGTTCATGACAGTCCTTCCTCGACGACGCCTGGGCGGCGTGTTGAGGAGCACTCTCCTGGGGGGCAGGTGAGGGATGCGGCAACCGGCGGCTAAGGCTCGGTTAAGGGTTCCGGCGCGCGCGAGGGTCGGATGGCGGGCGCTCAGGCCGCCGGCATCACGAGGGAGATCGTCAGGCCCGGGCCGACGGCGACGTCGAGCCGGCCACCCGCACGCTCGGCGGCGCGTCTCGCCACGTCGATGCCCAGCCCGGTCCCGCCCGCTCCGCTGGCGCCACGGGCGAGCACGCCCGGGTCCGGCAGGCCCGGTCCCGCGTCGCGCACGGTGACCACGACCTCCGCGTCGACGCGAGCCACGACCAGCCCGAAGCCGGTGCCCCGCGGGGTGTGGCGGAACACGTTGTCGACCAGCCCGTCGAGTGCCGCCCCGAGGGTCGCCTCGTCCAGGGCCACGGCAGCGACCTCGTCCACGAGCTCGAGCTCGAGCTCACGGCCCTGCGCGGAGGCGGGCACCGCCCAGAAGCGTGCCCGCTCGGCGACCACCTGACGGGCGTCGCAGCGCGCGGGCGATCGCCGGTCGTGCTGGCGGGCCGAGTGGATCACCGTGTCGACGGCACCGACGAGCCCCTCGACGTGCGCGGTCAGCCGCTCCCGCTCGGCGGGGTCGGACAGGGCGTCGACGTCCAGCCGCAGGGCGGTGATCGGGGTGCGCAACCGGTGGGAGAGATCGGCGACGAGCTCCCGTTCGGCAGCGAGGAGGTCCGAGACCCGATCGCCGAGCCCGTTGAGCACCGCGCCGACCGAGGCCACCTCGGCCGGACCGGACGGTGTCACACGGGCCTCGAGGTCCCCTGCTCCGAGTCGCTCGGCCACCCCCGCCAGGTCTCGCACCGAGCGCGAGAGCCGGGCGGCGACGCGGTTCCCGGCCAGGGCCGTCCCCGCCATGAGCACCAGACCCACCACGCCCAGCACGGTCCAGGCGCGCGCGACCCCCGCGGACAGCTCCGCGTCGGGCACGAAGGTCCGCACGACGGTGGTCCCCGCCGACCCGCCCACCGGGACGAGCACCTCGGCACCCCCGGTGACCTGCGCCGTCAGGGCCGTGCCCAGTGCGGCGAGCTCGACGGCGTCGGTCCGAGGCGCCGGCACGCCGAGCACCCGCCCGTCCGGCAGGAAGGCGGTCGACTCGCGGTTCGAGGCGTTGACCGCAGCGAGCGTCGCACGCAGCCGGGCCTCGTCCGACGGGTCGCCGGCGAACACGGCGACCTGCTGAGCATCGGCCCGGGCCACCCCGATCGCGCGCTCCTGGGCCAGCGAGCGAGCGAGCAGCCCGAGCGGCACCAGGAACGCGACGAGGACGACAGAGGTCATCGCGAGGCCGTAGCGCAGCAGCAGGCTCCTCATGCCGGTGGCACCAGCTTGACCCCGACCCCGCGGACGCGGTGCAGGTAGACCGGGTGCTCGGCGCTCTCGCCGAGCTTGCGGCGCACCCAGTGCAGGTGCACGTCGACGGTCTTGTCCGCGCCGCCGTAGGGCTGGTTCCAGACCTTGGCGAGCAGCTCGCGCTTGCTCACCACCTGCCCGGGGCGCTCGGCGAGGTAGGCGAGCAGGTCGAACTCCTTGGGGCTGAGCTCCACCGGGTTCCCGGCCAGCACGACGGTGCGCGAGCGCACGTCCACGGTGAGCTCGCCGACCTCGATCGGCGTGCTGACCTCCTCGGGTGCCGCACGGCGCAGGACGGCCCGGATCCGGGCCTCGAGCTGGTCCGCGGCGAAGGGCTTGACCAGGTAGTCGTCCGCGCCCGCGTCCAGCGCGGCGATGATCCCGCGGTCGTCGTCCCGCGCCGAGATCACCAGGACCGGGACGTCCGAGACCGCCCGGATCATCGCGAGCAGCGCCGTCCCGTCCAGATCGGGCAGTCCCAGGTCCAGGAGGACCACGTCGGGACGATGCGCCACGAGGCTCTGCAGGCCCTCCATCGCCGTGGGCGCGGTCATCGTCGAGTGCTCGCGCGACGTCAGGGCCCGCACGAGGGCGGTCCGGATCGTCGCGTCGTCCTCGATGATGAGCACGTCGGCCACAGTCGGGACGTTAGGCCATCGAGGGGCCGCCGTGGGCGTTCGGGCTCGCCCGTCGTCCGCCCTCGGGAGAGCCTTGTCGTCGCCTTAACCTCCCCTTGGCCCGTCGGTGCGCGACCATGGGGTCGTGCCCGGTCGCCGACACCCTCGCTCCGTCGTCGCTGCGCTCGCGTGGCTCGGTGCCGCCACGATCGCCGGCACCGTCGCGTGGAACGCCGTCGCGGTGCTCTCGCACGACAGCGCGCGAACCGGCCTCCTGAGCGAGTCCGAGGTCGCTGCCGCTCTGGCCGACGCGCGCGCGACGACGACGCCGGGCACCAGCGCGACGGACTCACCCGCACCCACGGCACGCGCGACCGGATCACCCGAGCCGATCACCGGGCCCACTCCCACCGGCGCGCCGAGCGCAGCGCCCAGCACCGATCCGGGACCCGTTCCGGCCGGCTCCCCGACGGCGGTCGCGGCGACCTGGCAGCTCACCGGCGGGACGGTCTCGGTCGAGTGCACCGCGACCCGGATCTCGCTGCTCTTCGCGACCCCCGACGACGGCTGGACCGTCGAGGTCGGCTCGCGCGGGCCGGAGAAGGTGGAGGTCGAGCTGCACCGATCGGAGGACGAGACCAAGATCACCGCGGAGTGCTCGGACGGCACCCCGACCCGGACCGTGGAGACCCGGGGCGAGGAGCACAGCGAGGACGAGTGACCCGCGGTCACCGTCGCGGCGGACCGCTAGCCTCGACGGGTCGCCCTGCTCACCCTCGCGGGGCCCGTCGCCTGGAGCACATCGATGTCCGTCGCACCCGACCACCGCCCGCTCGACGGCCTGCTCGACGCGGCCCGGGCGATCGCCCCGGAGCTGCACGAGCTGCGCCGCAGCCTGCACCGCATCCCCGAGGTGGGCCTGGACCTGCCGAAGACGCAGGCAGCTGTTCTCGCGGCACTCGACGGGCTCGACCTGGAGGTCACGACCGGTACCGCCCTGAGCTCGGTGACGGCGGTGCTGCGCGGGGCGCGGCCCGGGCCCACCGTGCTGCTGCGCGCCGACATGGACGCGCTGCCGGTCACCGAGGACTCGACCGACGTGGCGCGCAGCGAGCACGAGGGCGTCATGCACGCCTGCGGGCACGACTTCCACATGGCCGGGCTGATCGGTGCGGCACGGCTGCTGCACGAGCGGCGAGAGGAGATCGCCGGCGCTGTGGTGCTGATGTTCCAGCCGGGCGAGGAGGGCGAGCACGGCGCCAGGTTCATGATCGACGAGGGTGTGCTGGACGCGTCCGGCGAGCGAGCGGCGGCGGCGTACGGGCTGCACGTCTTCTCGACGGGCTACCCGGCGGGTATCGCCGCGGCCCGCGCGGGAACGGAGTTCGCGGCCGTCGACACCCTGCACGTGACCGTGCACGGCACGGGCGGGCACGGGTCGGCTCCGCACCGCGCGCAGGACCCGATCCCGGTCGCTGCGGAGATCGTGCTCGCGCTCCAGGCGGCGGTGACCCGCCAGTTCTCGATCTTCGACCCGGTCGTGGTGACCGTCGGAAGGATCGTCGCCGGCACGAAGGACAACATCATCCCGGCGACCGCCCACCTGGACGCGACCGTCCGCACCTTCTCCGCCGCGACCCATGGCGTGATCGAGGAGCGGCTGCGCCGCGTCGTGGACCATGTCGCGGCCGCGCACGGCCTGAGCGCCGAGATCGACTGGGAGTCCGGCTACCCCACCACCGACAACGACCCGGCAGAGGTCGACCGCGTCGCGCGCGTGTCGACCACCCTGCTGGGCGAGCAGGGCTACGTCACGATGGCCGACCCGATCGCCGGGGCCGAGGACTTCTCCTACGTCCTGCAGCAGGTCCCGGGCGCGTACCTGATCCTCGGCGCGACACCCCAGGGCCTGGACCCGGAGACCGCGGCGTACAACCACTCCCCGCACGCGACCTTCGACGAGTCGGCGCTGCCGGTCGGGGCCGCGATCCTGGCGGGCCTGGCGCTGGACCGCCTCACGAACGCCTGACCGCCGCGGCCCGCAGGGCGCGCGCACCCTCGACGCCCACCCCGTCCCACGCGGCGAGCTCCGCCTCGCTGAACCGGAACAGCTGCTCGAGCTCGGTCAGGCCATGAGCCGTCATCGCCTCGACCAGGCCGGGTGGGACGCGGCCGTCGAGCGCTGCGAGGCTGGTGCGCGGGACCGGCTCCTTGTGCGGGAAGCGACGGTCGAACGCGTCGACCTCGGCAGGGTCGAGCCGGAAGACCGGGTCCTCGACGAACGCGCCCCGCACCCCGTCGAGCCCGCCCGGGACCAGCGCGAGGGCCATGAGCGCGTCGAAGGTCGCCCCGCCCTCCGAGGTGATGCCGACCTCCGCCCCGCGTCGGAATCCGAAGCGCGGGTAGTAGTCGGGGTGGCCGTAGACCACCACCGCCCGGTGCCCGAGTCGTGCGGCCTGCGCGAGCGTGTGCCTCATCAGCAGGGCGCCGATCCCCCGCCCCTGGCGCGCCGGGTCCACGGTGAGCGGCCCGAAGGTCAGCACGGGGTGGTCCGCGCCGCCGCCGACCACTCGCGCGCGCGAGTAGACGATGTGGCCGACGACGACACCGTCGTCCTCCGCGACGGTGGCGAGCTCCGGCACGAAGCAGTCCGCCCTGCGGAGCCGATGAACCAGCAGGTGCTCGTCGCACCGAGGGCCGCTCATCCCCCAGAAGGCGTCGCGGGTCATCACCTCGACGCGCCGGTGGTCGCGCGCCTCCTCCTGCCTCAGCGTGATCGTCATCGGGCCAGCATGGCGAGCACGCGGCGCCGATCACCACGGAATTCGACGGGCCCTCGGTGGAACGCGGGGCTCCGGCGCGGAGCGTCTCCGTCAGGCCGGGCGGGACACCCGCACCAGCACCAGGCCCGCCACCCCCGCGAGCGCGACCACGCCCGCGAGCACCGCGGCGGCCCCAAGGCTCCCTCCCGTGTCCAGCGCCCACCCCAGGGCGAGCGGCCCGACGACGGCGCCGAGGTCCCCCACCGTCCGGAAGACACCGGTGGCCCTGCCCTGCCGCTCAGCGGGCACGACGTCCGCGAGCACCACTCCGGGGACGATGCCCGCGAAGGTGACGCAGGCACCGGCGACGATCAGCAGCGCGGCGAACGGCCACGGCTCCTGCGCGAGCGGGTAGAGCGCGATCGCGAGGGCGCCGACCCCCATCGCCGGGACCATGAGGCGGCGGCGCAGACCGGCGTCCAGTGCACGAGCGGTGAGCGGCATCGCGACGAGGGACAGCACGGTGATCGCGGCCATCGCGAGACCGAGGCCGCGGGCATCGAGACCGGCACCCCTGGCGAGCAGCGGGGCGAGGGTCTGCTCCCCGCCGAATCGAGCCACGAACACCGCGAAGCCGACGACGTTCGCACCCACGACGGCCAGCACGGCCTGCCGGGTGAGGCGGACCGGGACGACGGCCGCGTCCACCGCGGCGGAACGGACCGGAGCCCAGTAGTCACGGTCGTGGCGCAGCCAGGTCCAGCCCAGCCACGCGGCCACGGGGAGGGCCGAGACGAGGAACACCGCGCGCAGACCCCATGCCGACAGCACCACACCGCCGAGCACCGGGCCGAGAGCCGCCCCCGCGAGCTGCACGGCCTGCGCGGTGGCCAGGACGGTGCCCCTGGACTGCTGTGGGGTACGCGCCGCGAGCATCGCGAGCCCGACGGTGACGACGGCGCCGCCGAGCGCCCCGCTGAGGACCCGGACCCCGATCAGCACCGGCAGCGAGGTGACGAGCCCGGTCAGCGCCGTCACCACGGCCAGTGCCGCGGCGGCACCGAGCAGCAGCGCGCGGGGACCTCGTCGGTCCGCGAGCACCCCTGCGGGGATGTTGGTCAGCAGCCGGCCGACACCGAAGGCCGAGACGACGGCCCCGAGGGCGAAGGAGCTGAGCCCGAACGCCTCGCCGAGCTCCGGAAGACCCGGGACGATGGCGCCCCAGGTGATCTGCGCCGTCGCGACGAGACCGCAGACCAGGAGCACCTGCTCGGCCATCCCCGCCGGCAGTCGCCGCCCGCTGCGCCCTGCCGGGCCCTCGGGACCCCCCGGACGGCCCGGGGCGGGGGCACCGGACCGTCCGGAGGCAACCGTGGTCACGGCGCGAGCAGGTTCTCGCGCAGCGTGGTCCCGGCGTAGCCGGAGCTCACCAGCCCGCGGCGGCGCAGCTCCGGCATGAGCAGGTTGATCACGTCGTCGAGCGAGCCGGGCATGGACAGCGGGTTGCAGATCATGAACCCGCCACGCTCCCCCGTCGCCTCGAACTGCGCCTCGAGCTCGTCCGCGACCTGCTCGGCGGTGCCGGCGATCGTCTGCTCGTAGCCGGTCGCCCACCGCCAGCCCGCGTCGAAGAACTCCTCGCGGGACATCGTCGCGCCCTCTCCCCGCTGCGCGATCAGGCGCTGGACGAACCCGGCCTGGGTCGCCTGAGCCGCGGCGATCGACGCTGCCACCTCGGCCAGCGCGAACGTGGACGGCAAGGTGGAGAAGTCGAACCCCGAGTTGTACGAGAGGTACGCGCCGACGGCGTCGAGCGGCAGCATCTCGGCCATCTGCTCCTTGCGGGCCTTGGCCTCGGACTCGGACTGCGCGACGAGCACCTGGATCGCCCAGAGGATCCCGACATCTGCCGGGTCGCGCCCGGCCTCGGTCAGGGCGGCGTCCAGCTTCGCGCGGTGCGCCACCTGGGACGGCAGGTGCCCACCCATCCCGAACACCACGTCGGCGAAGGAGGCAGAGGCGGCGATCCCCCGCGGGGAGGCCCCCGCCTGCACCAGCACCGGGTGCCCCTGCGGGCTCGGCACCGACGGGAGCGGTCCGGCGACCGAGAAGTAGGTGCCGTCGTGGTCGACGCGGTGCACCTTTGCCGGGTCGGCGAACCGGCCCGTCGCACGGTCGCGCACGATCGCATCGGGCTCGACCGAGTCCCACAGGGCGCGGCAGACCTGGACGAACTCCTCCATGCGCTCGTACCGGCCGTCGTGGTCGGGAAGGGCGTCGAGCCCGTAGTTCGCGGCGTCCGAGACCCGCCCGGAGGCCACGACGTTGAAGGCGATGCGCCCTCCCGTGACGTGGTCGAGCGAGTTGAGCAGCCGCGCGACGTAGAAGGGGTGCATGTACGTCGAGGAGTACGTCAGGCCGAACCCGATGTGCCGGGTGGCCTGGGCCATCGCCGCGATGAACGGGCTCATGTCCTGCCGGGGCCACTGGATGCCGTACTCGATCGCGGCCTCCATCGAGCCCTGCCAGGTGTCGGGGATGCCGACCCCGTCGCCGAAGAAGAGCATGTCGACTCCGCCGCGTTCGGCAGCCATCGCGAGCTCGGTGAACATCCCGAGGTCGGGGTAGTCGGCACCCACCCAGGACCCGGGCGACGCCCACTTCCCCTCGGTGTGCGTGAAGGACAGGTCGAAGGCGATCTTCATGCTCATGCCGGCACCGCCACTCGTCCGGCCGCGAACGCGGAGAGGATCTGCTCGGTGCTCGCGACGACGGCCACGTTCGCCGCGAGGATCCCCAGGGCGGACTCGTGCACCCCTGCCTCGTAGGCAGCCGTCGCGTCGCTCGCCACCAGGGTCGCCCAGCCGCGCTGGAACGCGTCCCAGACGGTCGAGCCGACGCAGCACTCCGAGGTGAGCCCCGCCGCGACGAACCACGAGATCCCCGCGGTGCGCAGCTCCTGCTCGAGGGTGGTCCCCACGAACCCGGAGTACCGGGTCTTGGCCACCACGAGCTCCCCGGGGAGCGGCTCGACGCCGTACCACTGCGCACCGGCGGTCCCGGCGACGCAGGGCTCCTCGGCACCGGGCCACGGAGCGCCGGCCGGCACCCGACGCAACCACAGGGACGTCGCCCAGGGTGCGGTCGGGTCCTGCTCGAGCCCGACCCAGACGACCCGCACCCCGCGCTCCCGCGCGCCCTCGACCAGCCGCCGGGTGGTCTCCACCGCGGCGGCGACGGCCGCGAGCCCTGCCTCGTCGACCCAGGTCAGGTGGGCCGGGTCGGCGAAGCTGCGCTGCACGTCGATGACGACGACGGCCCCCTGCTCCAACGGTCCCGGCAGCTCACGGGTGGTCCCGTCGAGCGCGGTCAGCACGGCGCTCATGCGGTCACCGCGACCGCGTCCCGGGCCCGCAGGGCCGGGAGGACGGTCTCCCCGAAGACCGGCAGGTCCGCGTGGTACTCCGGGAAGATGACCATGAGCCCGTCGATCCCGCAGAACTCGACCAGCTCGCTGATCCGCTCGGTGACCGTCTCCGCCGAACCCGAGACGACGGCGGTCTGGAAGGCCTCGTCCTCCGGGTGCTCCGCCGTCATCGACAGCGCCCGGTCCAGGGGAAGGCCCCAGGAGGTCTTCATGTTGACGATCGCCTCGACGTCGGCGCCCCGGCCGTACTCCTTGCGGCGCGCCTCGGCCTTCGCGTCCGTCTCGTCGAGGACGACGGTGAGCATCGAGTAGGTCTTGATGTCGCGTCCACGAGCCGCCGCGCGTGCCTTGACGTCGTCGCTCGCCGCCCGAAGGCCCGGCAGGTCGTCCGCCGTGAGGAACGAGCCGTCGCAGTGCCGCGCCTGCATGTCCAGACCGGCAGGCGAGCGCCCGGCGGAGATGAGGGTCGGCTTGGTCTGCGGGTGCGGACGGGACTGGCAGTCCGTCAGGTGCACGAACTCGCCGTCCATCGTCACCGAGTCCTCGGTCCACAGCCGTTCGACGGCGGTGACCCACTCCTCGGTGTAGCGGTAACGCGCGGCGTGGTCCATGTCCTCGGGCCACTCGCCCATCTGCGAGAACTCCTCGGCGTAGGCCCCGACGACGATGTTCATCCCGGCGCGGCCACCGCTGATCTCCTGCATGGTCGTGTACATCTTGGCCGCCATCGCCGGGTTGAACAGGTTGGTGTGGACGGTCGCCCACACCTTGACCCGCTCGGTGGCCTCGGCCAGCGCCGACATCAGGGAGATCGACTCCAGGGTCCGCCCCCAGTGGTCCGTGCTGCCGCCGTAGCCACGCCACTTGCCCATCGACATGATGAAGTCGAAGCCGTTCTCCTCGGCCAGGACGGCCGCCTTCTTGTTGTAGGCGTAGCTGGCGTCGGGATGCGGGGCGGTCTCGGACATGATCCAGCCACCGTTGCCGATCGGCAGGAAGATGCCGTACTCGGTCCCGCTCGTGCTGCTGTGCTCTGACGTGCTCATCTCGTCACCTCTGGGAGTTCCGGTTCGTGCGGGCCTGGGGTGCCGGCGGGGTCACTCGCCCGGCCACTGCAGCTCCGCGCCGACGTAGATCGCGTCGAGGAACGAGGAGTCGAAGGCCTCGGACGCGGCGGGCACGGAGTCCAGCTCGCCGGAGCCGAGGAGGGTGTCACCCTCGGCGGCCGTGAGCTCGGCGTCCAGGAAGCCGAGCGGCGAGCCCTCGGGCGTGGAGGACGTGACCAGGCCGACCTCGGTGGCCCAGATCGCCTCGTTCTGCGTGGTGTCGTAGCCCGCGTCGGCCAGCTCGGCGGCGAAGCCGACGCACTCGGCACCGTTGTCCTCGCAGTAGGCGAACGCGTAGGCGACGGCGCGCAGGTAGTCGGTGACCGCCTGCGGGTGCTCCTCGGCGAAGGCCGGGTTCACCGCCAGGGCACCGAAGGAGCCGACCACCCCGTAGTCCTCGGGGTTCCACTGGGTGATCTCCTCACCCATCCCGGCGAGCAGCAGCGGCTCGTTCGACTTGTAGCCGGTCAGCGCCTGGACCTGGTCGCGCGGGAGGACGCTCGGGTCGTAGCCGACCTCGACGAGGGAGATGGCGTCCACGTCGACCCCCTCGGCGACGAGCATCGCGCGCAGCGGGGCCGGCAGGGAGCCCTTGTGGCCGAGGGTCAGGCCCTCGAGCTGGCTGAGCTCGGTGATCTCGGGCATCGTCATGAGCGTCGCGATCGGGACGTGGCCCCAGGTCGCGATCCCGGTGATGTCGACCCCACCCGCGACGGCCTTGAGGACCTCCGCCTCGTTGCCGAGCGAGGTCACCTGGGCGGTGCCTGCCGCGACGAGCTGGGCGTTGCCCGCGGTGTCCCCGGTCCCGGGCTGGATCTCCACGTCGAGGCACATCTCGTCGAAGTAGCCGAGGGCCTCCGCGGCGATCGCCTCGAGGATCCCGGCGGAGGACTGGTACTGGTAGCCCGTGATGTAGGTGAGGGTGCCGGCCGCCTCGTTGGCAGCGCAGCGCTCGGCGGAGATCGTCCCGGTCTCCGTCACGGCCGTCTCGGAGGCGGTGGTCGGCGCCTCCTCGGCAGCGGAGCTCGAGGAGCAGGCCGCGAGGGCGAGGAGGGCCGCGAGGCCGGCGGCGGCAGGGGCGGCGCGGTGGCTGAGCGTGCGGGCGGAGCGGGACGGGACGGTCGTGGACATGACGGACTCCATTCACCAGCGGGACGAGGACATTGCGGGGGACGTGCGGGTAGGACAGCTGAGGTCAGCGACGACGCTGCTGGGACTCGTGCCAGAACAGCAGCCGACGCTCGAACGCGGTGATGACCGCGAGCATGAGGACGCCGAGCAGGGCGAGGCAGCCGATGGCCGCGTACATCTGCGCGAGCTGGGAGTTCGCCGCCGATGTCTTGATCACCGTGCCGAGCCCCGTGGAGGAACCGGCGGCGACGAACTCGGCGACGACGGCCCCGACGACGGACAGCGGGAGGGTGACCCGCAGCGCGGCGATCGTGTACGGCATCGCGCTGGGGATGCGCAGCCGCCGGAGCACCTCGAGCCGGGAGGCCTGCAGGGTGTGGAAGACGTCCAGCACCGGGCCCTGGACGGACCGCAGGCCGGTGGACACGTTGGCCAGGACGGGGAAGAAGGTGATGATCGCCGTGACGATCACCTTGGGTGCCATGCCGAAGCCGAAGGCCACGACGAGGCCGGGCGCCAGCGCGACGACCGGGGTCACGTTCAGCACGCTGGCGAGGGGCATGATCGCCCGGCGCAGCAGGGTGAACTCCGAGGTCAGCACCGCCAGGACGAACGCGACGCCGAAGCCGTAGACCAGCCCGAGCAGGGCGATCTGCAGGGTCGCCCAGGCGTTGGAGACGAACAGGAGCGGGTCGGCGAGGAAGGCCGTCCCGACCGCCGGCAGCCTCGGCAGGATGTACGGGTTGCCGGCAGCGACGGCCTGCCAGGCGAGCCCGACGAGGACCAGGGCGACGACGGTCGGGCCCCAGACGATCGGTCGAGCCGCCGCGGGGAGCGGCGGGATCGTCCGGCGCGCACGGGGGGCGGTCTCGGTGCGGGCGATCGATCGCGGGCGGAGTGCGGTGACGACGGCCATCTCGGTGTCCTTTCGGCAGTCGGGGGGAGTCAGGCCGGGACGAGGTCGCTGGGCACGGCCCCGGAGTCCCAGGCGCGCTGGAGGCTGTCGCGCACGCGGTCCTCGACGGCGTGCAGGCCCGGTCCCGCGAGGACCTCACGGTCGCGTGGGCGCGGCAGGTCCACGTCGATGAGCTCGTGGATCCGTCCGGGCCGGGCCGACATCACGACGATCCGGTCCGAGAGGGTCACGGCCTCGCGCACCGAGTGGGTGACGAAGACGACGGTCGTCCGCATCCGCTGCCACAACGAGAGCAGGTGCAGGCGCATCGCCTCGCGGGTGAACTCGTCGAGGGCCGAGAACGGCTCGTCCATGAGGAGCACGTCCGGCTCGAGCCCGAAGGCCCGGGCGATGGCCACCCGCTGCTGCATCCCGCCGGAGAGCTCACCGGGGTAGGCGTCGCGCTTCTCGGCGAGGCCGACGAGGTCGAGCAGCTCGTCCGGGTCCGTCCTCCCGACTGAGGACGCGCCCATCCCCTGCCGGTGGGCCCGCCGCTTGGAGGCCGCGCGGTTGACCTTCCCGGGGAGCTCGACGTTCTGCCGGACGGTGAGCCAGGGCAGCAGGGCGGGGGTCTGTGGCACGAGCCCGACCGCCTTCTGGGAGCACGCCTCCCGCGGGGTCGCCCCGTAGATGGTGATGCTCCCGGTGTCGATCGGCTCGAGCCCGGCGAGGGCACGCAGCAAGGTGGACTTGCCGCAGCCGCTCGGCCCGATGAGGCTGACGAACTCCCCGCGCCGGATGACGAGGTCGATGTCGTCGAGCGCCCGCGCCGAGGCTCCTGGGTAGGTCTTGTCGACCTCGCGGACCAGGATGTGCTCCGGGTCGGCCAGGACATGGGCCGGAAGGGTCACGGTGGTCACGGTCACTCCTCGGTCGGCGTGGTGAGGCGGTGGAAGCGCCGGCCCTGGTAGGTCAGGGGTGCGCGCTCGCCGCGGGTCACGCCGGTGACCTCGACGACGATCATCGTGTGGTCCCCCGCGGTGGTGCGCTCGTGCACCCGTCCCTCGAGGGTGACGGTCGCGCCCTGGAGCACCGGCGACCCGGTGACCCCGGGGACGAAGCTCGCGGCCGCGAACTTGTCGGCGCCGCGTGTCGCGAACACCGTCGACACCTCCGCCTGGTCCGCGGCGAGGACGTTGATCGCGACCGTCTCGGCCGCGAGGAAGGCGTCATGGCACTCGGCCGTTCCGGCCAGGCAGACCAGCACGAGCGGGGGCTCCATCGAGACCGAGGTGACCGAGTTCGCGGTGAACCCGTGCCGGGCGCCGTCGATCTCCGTGGTGACGACGCACACCGAGGTGACCATGTCCGCGAGGCCGTCGCGGAAGGCACGAGGGTCGTCGGCGAGGACGGCAACGGGAGCCGAGAGGGGGGTGGGTGAGGGCGAGTGCAGCAGAGTCATGGGAGGTCTCCACGGCGCGCGGTGCGCGCCCGGTCGTGGCGCCGACGGGTCGTCGGAGCCGGAGGAGGAGGGGGTGCCGGCCTCGGGGAGCCGGGGCGGACGCATCGTGGCTCGGGGCCCTCAGGCGGAGGCGGCGAGCACGCGGTGGTCGAGGGCCGCATGCAGCGGCCAGGCGAAGGTGTCGGCCCAGGCGGTGACCGGGTCCTCGTCCGTGCCGAGGGCCTCGAGGACCTGTTCGCGCAGGTAGAGGCCGGTCACCGGGCAGACCGCGCCGAGCTCGACGAGCACCGGCCGCAGCGTCGTCTCGACCGCGGGGGCATGGGCGGGGCTCGCGCCGACCATCACGGCCTGGGCGATCACCCCACGTAGCGCCTCGGGCCCGTAGCGGTCGAGGAAGGCCTTGAGGAGTCCGGTCGCGGCACCCTTGTAGACCGGGCTGGCCACCACGAGGAGCCGGGCGGCGGCGACCTCCGCCATGGCGGCGGCGACCTCCGGGGAGTCCGGGTCGAGCACGGCGGGCCCGAAGACTGCGAGGTCGACCAGCCGCGGGGTCGCGTCGGGAGTGAGCACCTCGGCGACGCGCAGGGCAGCGCGGGCGGTCCGGGAACCCGGCCGGGGGTTGCCGACGAGGACGACGGTTGCTTCCGGGGCGGCTGAATCGTGGGTTGACAGGCCCATGGGCCCTCCCTTCTCACGGCTGCCCACAGGGGCCACCGTTCGGATGGAGAGCGGGCGGAAGCAGAATGGTCGACGGCCCGCGGGGATCGTTGACGTTCATGACCATATCCACGGTGTGTTTCGTGGATTGCGTCGCCGTGTTACGGGTCGGAGTCGGACTCCGACGTCAGCCGTGCAGGAACCGCACCCCGCCCGTGGCGCTGACCACCGCGACCTCGATCCCTCGTTCCCGGACGGCGACCGGCAGCCAGGCCCCCGCGACGAACAGGCGCCCGTAGGGCTCGGACACCGCCAGGACGGCGCGCGCTCCCGGTGCCAGGACCCCGCGGAGCCAGTCGAGCTTGAACGCGTCCGCGATCACCCGGTTGCGCTGCAGGCTCTTGAGCTGCCCGGAGCCGCCGTTGACCGTCACGAGGAAACGCGGTGGGGCGTCGCTCGCCGCGTCGGCCCCGTCGACGCCGACCCGGACGTCCCCGCGCACCGTGAACGTCCTGGGCGCGAGCGGGACACCCAGGTGGGTCGAGAGGGCGGCGAGGACGGCCTCGTCGGAGGAGCCCGAAGGACGGGGGTCCGGTCCACGGGGGGGCAACGAGGTCATGGCGCCAGGGTAGGTGGCGTGGCTGTGCGCCCGCGGTCCTGCCCATCCCGAGCTCCCACGCCGAAGCTCCTGC
>NZ_JBFHHB010000031.1:0-18531 GCF_041597215.1 Actinotalea sp. | reverse complement strand
GGCCCGCCCGTTGCCGGTGACCGCCGCCTTGACCTCCGAGGGCGTGTGCTGGACGACGGGGATGCCTCGCCGCGCTGCCGCGGCCATCACCACCCCGGAGACCTGCGCCGTGCCCATGACGGTGCGGACGTTGTGCTGGGCGAAGACCCGCTCGACCGCGACGGCGTCCGGCTCGTGCCGGTCCAGCCAGTCCTCGAGCACGGCGCCGATCACCGCGAGACGCACGGCCGGGTCGTCGTCGACGGACGACCGGGCGACCGTGACGCCGACGAGCGCGACCCGACGGCCGGGACGGGCGTCCACGACGCCGATCCCGCACCGGGTCAGCCCCGGGTCGACACCGAGGACGCGCATGACGGGGTCTCCCGGCCCGCGGCTCGGGTCACTCCTCCTCGTCGAGTGCCGCCATGACCTCGTCGGAGGCGTCGAAGTTCGCGAAGACGTCCTGCACGTCGTCGCTGTCCTCGAGGGCGTCGATGAGCCGCAGGATCTTGCGCGCCCCCTCGACGTCGACCTCGACCTGCGTCGCGGGGACGA
Source organism: Actinotalea sp. (assembly GCF_041597215.1). Classification (GTDB taxonomy): domain Bacteria; phylum Actinomycetota; class Actinomycetes; order Actinomycetales; family Cellulomonadaceae; genus Actinotalea. The sequence goes on along the minus strand of NZ_JBFHHB010000031.1, from coordinate 17,994 downwards.
ACTGTGCCTCTGCCGAGTCGTAGTCGATGCCGGCCTCGACCAGCGCGGTGCGCACGGCGACGACGTCGGTCGCCTCGCTCATCACCTCGAAGGACTCGCCCAGGTCGTTGACCTCCTCGGCGCCCGCGTCCAGGACGGCGGCCAGGACGTCGTCCTCGGTGAGGGTCTCCGTCTTGGGGACGATGATCACTCCGCGCCGGGAGAAGAGGTAGGAGACCGAACCGGGGTCGGCGAGCGACCCGCCGTTGCGGCTGAAGGCGACGCGCACGTCCGAGGCCGCGCGGTTGCGGTTGTCCGTCAGGCACTCCACCAGGACGGCGACGCCGCCGGGCCCGTAGCCCTCGTACATGATCGTCTGGTAGTCCGCGCCACCGGCCTCCTGGCCGGAGCCGCGCTTGACCGCACGGTCGATGTTGTCGTTCGGGACGGAGGTCTTCTTCGCCTTCTGGATCGCGTCGAAGAGCGTCGGGTTCCCGGCGACGTCACCGCCGCCGGTGCGGGCCGCGACCTCGATGTTCTTGATCAGCTTGGCGAAGAGCTTGCCGCGCCGGGCGTCCACCACGGCCTTCTTGTGCTTGGTGGTGGCCCACTTGGAGTGACCGGACATGACAAACCTCTCAACGACGGTCGGCGACGATCTGGACGAACAAGCGGTGCAGGCGCACGTCCCCGGTGATCTCCGGATGGAACGACGTGGCCAGCACGTCGCGCTCACGCACGGCCACGATCCTACCGGCGGCGTCCCCGGACTCCACGCGGGCCAGGACCTCGACGCCAGGTCCGACCTCCTCGACCCATGGGGCGCGGATGAAGACCGCGTGCACCGGGTCGACGGCGCTGTCGGGCACCTGGTCGACGACCAGGTCCGTCTCGAAGGAGTCGACCTGCCGTCCGAAGGCGTTGCGGCGCACGGTCATGTCGAGCCCGCCGAGGGTCTGCTGGTCCGGCAGTCCCCCGGTGATCCGCTCGGCGAGCAGGATCATCCCGGCGCAGGACCCGTAGGCGGGAAGGCCGTCGCGGATCGCCGCACGCAGCGGGTCGAAGAGCTCGAAGATGCGCAAGAGCTTGTCGATCGTCGTCGACTCACCGCCGGGCAGGACGATCCCGTCCACCGCCTCGAGCTCGCTCTGCCTGCGCACGGGCACCGCGCGCGCGCCGGAGGCCTCGATCGCTGCCAGGTGTTCCCGCACGTCGCCCTGGAGGGCGAGCACGCCGATCGTCACGGTCATGGCGGTGGAGTCTAGGCGCGCCGAAGAATCCGGGTGGACGCCGTCCGCCTGGAGGGTGGGTAGGGTCCGGACCGTGCAGACCGACCTGCTGGACCTCGAGGCGGCGCGGCTCGACACCGAGCACGCCGCCACCGACCGGAGCACGCTGTTCGACCTTCCGGCAGGAGTGACCTACCTCGACGGGAACTCCCTGGGCGCCCTCCCCGCGCACGTGCCCGCCGTCGTGCAGGACGTCCTGCAGCGCCAGTGGGGTCATGACCTGATCCGGTCGTGGAACGAGCACGGCTGGTGGGACGCACCGACCCGCGTCGGCGACCGCATCGCTCCCCTGATCGGTGCAGCGCCGGGGCAGGTGGTCGCCGGGGACTCCACCTCCGTCCTGCTCTTCCAGGCCGCACGGGCCGCCGGGGCGATGCGACCGGACCGCCGGGTGCTGCTCACCGACCAGGGGTCCTTCCCCACCGACCTCTACGTGCTCGGCGGCGTCGCCGAGGACCTCGGCTGGGAGCTCGTGACGGCCGACCCGGACGACGTCCCGGCTGTGCTCGCCGAGCGTCGGGACGTCGGCCTCCTCGCACTGTCCCATGTCGACTTCCGCACCGGTCGGCTCTGGGACCTCCCTGCGCTGACCACGGCAGCGCACGCGGCCGGCGCGCTGACGCTGTGGGACCTGTCGCACAGCGCCGGCGCCGTCCCCGTCGGCCTGGACGCGCACCGGGTCGACCTCGCCGTCGGCTGCGGCTACAAGTACCTCAACGGCGGCCCGGGTGCCCCCGCCTTCACCTACGTCGCAGCCCGGCACCAGGAGCGGTTCGCCCCGGCGATCCGGGGTTGGCACGGGCATGGCGCGCCGTTCGCGATGAGCCGGGACTACCGACCCGCGGACGGCATCTCCCGCGCCCGGATCGGCACCCCTCCCCTGCTCTCGATGCTGGCGCTGGAAGCCGCCCTCACGGTCTTCGACGACCTGCCGATCGAGGACGTGCGCTCCCGATCGCTCTCGCTGACGGGCTTCCTGCTGCGCTGCGTCGAGACGCTCGTCCCGGAGCTGCGGTCCGTCACTCCCGTCCAGGACGGTCGGCGCGGGTCCCATGTCTCGTTCGCGCACCCGCAGGCGTACGGCATCGTGCAGGCGCTCATCGCGCGCTCCGTCGTCGGGGACTACCGCGAGCCAGGACTGGTCCGGCTCGGCGTCGCCGCCCCGTACCTGAGCCATGCGGACATGGCGCTCACGGCCCGGCACCTGCGCGCCGTGCTGGACAACGGCGAGCAGACGGCCCTCGACGCCGAGCGCAGACGGGTCACCTGACCAGGGCGTCCTGCTCCCGTGACCGGTGGCGCGCGGCCCGAGCTCCCTGCACGAACCGGATCAGCCGGGCGACGCCGTCTGCCAGCGCCTCGGCGTCACCTGCGAGGGAGAGCCGGACCCAACCGGCCGTGGCCGTTCCGAAGGTCTCCCCCGGCGCGACCGCCACGTGCTCCTCCGCGAGCAGCCTCAAGGCAACGGCATTGCCGTCCTCGTGGGCGTCCCGCACGTCGACCAGCAGGTAGAACGCCCCCTGGGGGATCGAGCACCGCAGGCCCGCTTCTGCCAGGGCGCGGACCGCGAGGTCACGGTTGGCGCGGTAGCCCGCCACCGCCGTCGAGACGTGCTCCTGCGAGCCGCGGAGCGCGGCAAGGGCTGCGCGCTGCGCCAGCACGGACGGGCAGGCGACAGCGGCCTCGGCGACCTGGACGAGCAGCTCGGTCAGCGGCGCGTGCGTCGAGACGAGGTACCCCATGCGCCATCCCGTCATCGAGTGGGTCTTGGAGAACGAGAAGACCGTGATCACGCGGTCGTCGGTGTCGTACACCGCAGGGCTCACGTGCTCGGCGTCGAAGGTGATGACCTCGTAGCACTCGTCGGAGATCACCCACAGGTCGCGTCGCCTGGCGAGGTCGACGATCTCCTCGAGCAGCCCCGGGGGGTACACGGCCCCTGTGGGGTTGTTCGGCGAGCACACGAGGATGGCCCGCGTGGACGGCCCGATCGACGCCTCGATGTCCTCGAGGGTCGGCACGAACCCGTGCTCGGCCCTGGTCGGGTACGTCCCGACCTCACCCCCCGCCGCCAGGGCGGCCATCCGCCAGTTGGGGAACTCGGGATCCGGCAGGAGGACCTCGTCGCCAGGGCCGAGCACCGCGGTGAAGAGCATGGACAGGGCGCTCATCGCACCGTGCGTGACGATCACGTCGTCCGCGGTGGCGGGCAGACCGTTGTCGCGGCGCACCTTCGTCGCCAGCTCCGCTCGCAGCTCCTCGCTACCGACGCTCGAGGTGTAGTGCGTGTGCCCGGCTCTGGCGTCGGCGAAGGCCGCGTCCATGATCGAGCTCGGGGTGTTCTGCGCCGGTTCGCCGACCTCGAGGCGGATCGCCTGCGGGTCCGCCAGGGCGAGCTCCATCAGGGCACGGATACCACTGCGGCTCATGCGCAGCGCTGGTGAGGTGATCGTCGGCACGGCGCGACGCTAGCCCTCGATGATGTCGGCAGTGTTGCGTCCGGCTCGATGCCTCGCCGGGTTCGCGGATCCGGGGCGGCGCGGGGCGCTCACCGGGCTCAGTCGCGCGCGCGGATCTCCACGACCCGGCCGTCCCAGCCCGCGAGCCACCCGGGCAGGAGCTCGGCGAGCCCTTCGGGGTACACCTGGATCGGCGCCGTCGCGATCTCCTCGACCGTGAGCCAGCGCACCTCGTCGACGGTCTCGTGCTCGATCGCCGTCCACGCCGACCTGTCGCTCCCCACGTCGAGCCGACCGTGGACGCGCGCGAGGAAGAAGGTCTCGTCCTGCCGGCAGTGGGCGAGGGCGAAGTCGAAGACCGCCGACCGCAGCAGGACGGGCCCGATCAGGGCGTCCCGGTGCAGCGTGAGACCGACCTCCTCGGCGGCCTCCCGCACGGCCGCATCCCGCGCGTCCTCACCGACGTCGATCCCACCGCCCACGGTGAACCACCAGGAGCGGCCGGGATCCCCGAGGTCGTGCGCCCGCAGCATGAGGACCCGGTCGAGCTCGTCGATCACCACCACGCGGGCGCCCAGCCGTGACCACCGGCCCTCGGCGTCGAGCTCCCAGTCGGGGCCGATGAAGGCCGGCCGCTCGGGCCGGCCCTCGGCGGTCACCAGCCGCGCTCGGCCAGCCGGTGCGGCTCGGGGACGTCCTCGACGTTGATGCCGACCATCGCCTCACCGAGACCGCGTGAGACCTGGGCGATGACGTCCGGGTCGTCGAAGAACGTCGTCGCCTTGACGATCGCTGCCGCACGCTCGGCGGGGTTGCCCGACTTGAAGATGCCGGACCCGACGAACACGCCCTGCGCGCCGAGCTGCATCATCATCGCGGCGTCCGCCGGGGTGGCGATCCCGCCGGCGGTGAAGAGGACGACGGGAAGGGCTCCCGTGCGCGCCACCTCGACCACCAGGTCGTACGGCGCCTGGAGCTCCTTGGCCGCGACGTAGAGCTCGTCGGCCGGGAGCGAGCTCAGCCGCGTGATCTGGTCACGGATCTGCCGCATGTGGGTCGTCGCGTTGGAGACGTCACCCGTGCCGGCCTCACCCTTGGAGCGGATCATCGCCGCACCCTCGGTGATCCGGCGCAGGGCCTCACCCAGGTTGGTCGCCCCGCAGACGAAGGGCACCGTGAAGGCCCACTTGTCGATGTGGTGGGCGTAGTCCGCGGGGGTCAGCACCTCGGACTCGTCGATGTAGTCCACGCCGAGGCTCTGCAGCACCTGCGCCTCGACGAAGTGCCCGATCCGGGCCTTGGCCATCACCGGGATCGAGACGGCCTCGATGATGCCGTCGATGAGGTCGGGGTCGCTCATCCGGGCGACGCCGCCCTGCGCGCGGATGTCGGCAGGGACCCGCTCGAGCGCCATCACCGCGACGGCCCCGGCGTCCTCGGCGATCTTCGCCTGCTCGGCCGTGACGACGTCCATGATGACCCCGCCCTTGAGCATCTCCGCCATACCGCGCTTGACCTTGGCGGTGCCGACGACGTTCTGGCTGGTCTCGTTGCTCACGGCTGTCCTTGCTGTGTGGAGGGTGGGGAGCCCGCGAGGTCGCTCGCGCGGACGCCCTCATCCTAGACCGCGCGCAGCGCGCGGCCCTCGGTGCTCAGCGGGCGGACGGCGGCAGGGCCTCGGGCCAGCCGTCGTCGATCTCGACGGTCTGCGGCATCGGCGCGTGACCGGCCACCCGCAGCAGCCGGACCAGGACGGTCCGGCGCATGCGCTGGGCCTGCGCCACGGCCTCGTTGTGGAAGCGACGGGACAGCTGGATGCGGTACCAGGACGAGGCCAGGGTGGCGAGGAGCTCCTCCCCGACGGGGTCCTGCCGGATCTCTGCGACCTCTCCCTCGTCGGACAGCGCGGCGCACAGCGTCCGGGACAGCTCGCTCTCCGCCATGTCCCGGTCGAGCTCGACGGCCGCGTCCGTAGGGACGCCGAGCGTCCCGGCGAGCCCCTCGGGGATCTCCAGCAGGGCGCCCGGCTCGCCGCCTCCGGCGCTGAGCGCCTGCCATGCCGCCTCGCCCACCAGCACGGAGGTGACGGGGTCCAGCAGCCCGCTCCAGGCGAGCTCGGCGGCGACGGACGCGCGACGCACCAGCTGGTTGTCCAGCACCGCGCGCGTGCCGGCGACCTTGCGGTGCAGGCGGTCGAGCCTGCTCGCGACGACCCAGAGCGACCAGACCAGCAGCAGGAGGACGGCGACGACGAGGACGAGGGTCTCTGACCAGCTCATGAGGACTCCAGGCCGCCGGCGCGGAACCATCGCCGGGAGGTCGGGTCCTCCACGACGCCGGTCTGGGCGCCGTCGAGGACCATCTCGTACACGGTGAGGACCTGACGCGTGACGGCCGACCAGTCGTACTGCCGCACGACCTGCGAGGCCCGGGCAGAGGTGGTGCGGCGCAGCTCGGGATCGGCGAGCGCCGCCGAGAGGGTCGCCGCGAGGTCGGCGGGGTCCCCCGTGCGGAACAGGATCCCCGCTGCGCCGTCGTCGAGCACGCGTCGGAAGGCGCCGAGGTCGCTCGCGACGACGGTCGCACCGGCGCTCATCGCCTCGACCAGCACGATCCCGAAGCTCTCCCCGCCGGTGTGCGGGGCGCAGTAGACGTCGACCGAGGTGAGCAGCCGCGCCTTCTCCTCGTCGGAGATCCGTCCGAGGAACTCCACAGAGGAGGCGAGCTCGCCGAGCGCCTCCACCGCCTCGGCTGCTCCCGCGTCGCCGTGCCCGGCCACGAGGAACCTCGCTCCCGGGTGCTCGGCGAGCACGGCGGGGATGGCAGCGGTGAGCACCGGGAGGCCCTTGCGCGGCTCGTCGAGACGGCCGAGGAACGCGACCGTGGGCGCCTGTCGCGTCCCTTGCCACCGGGGGTCCGGGGCGATTCCCTCGAAGGCGTCGACCCACACGCCGTTCGGGATCACCACGGCGTCGCCGCCGAGGTGCTCGACGAGGGTGCGACGGGCGTCCTCCGAGACGGCGATCCGGCCGGAGATCTTCTCCAGGCTGGAGCGCACCATCGGGTAGGCCACCTGCAGGGCGCGGGAACGCAGCAGCGCGGTGTGGAAGGTCGCCACGATCGGCCCCGAGGCCACCCACAGGGCGAGCATGCCCAGGCTCGGAGTCACCGGCTCGTGCAGGTGCAGGATGTCGAACTCGCCTGCCTCGAGCCAGCGGCGCACCCGGCGCGCACTGACCGGCCCGAAGGTGAGCCGGGCGACGGATCCGTTGTACCGGACCGGGACGGCCCGCCCGGCAGAGGTGATGTACGGGGGCAGCTCGGTGTCCTCGTCCGCAGGGGCCAGCACGGAGACGTGGTGCCCCTGGCGTTCGAGCGCCTCCGCGAGGTCGCGCACGTGGAACTGCACGCCACCGGGCATGTCGAAGGAGTACGGGCACACGATCCCGATCCGCAGGCTCATGCGGCCCGCCCCGCGGCCGTGCGCTCCTGGAGGTCGGCGAGGAAGACCCGCTGGAGCATGTGCCAATGGGTCGGGTGCGCGGCGATGTCGGCGCCGAGCACGTCGACCCACGCCTGCGTCAGCGCGCGCACCGTCTCACCGCGCGGGAGGTCGGGCACGTCGACCGGGACGAAGTCGATGACCAGCCCCCACCGCGTCCCGGCAACCGCCCGCCGTGCGGCGTCGAGCCGTTCGTGACGAAGGGTGGCCACCATCAGGGGCGCGCCCGTGCTCACCGCGAGGGCGGCGGGCCCGGCGGCGACCCTGGCCCGGTGGCCGCACAGGTCGACCTCCACACCGCGCTCGCTCAGGTCGCGATCCGCGAGGAGCGGCACCAGCCGTCCGCCCGAGCGCGTCGCACTGACCAGGTCCCGGAAGACGTCGCGCCCTCGGTCCAAGGGGATGACCTGGATCCCGAGCGACTCGCGGAGCGCGACGAAGGCCTCGAAGACCTCCGGCGGCTCGAGCCGCTCGGCGACCGTCGAGACCGGGCCGAGAGCGCGCGCGGCCCAGGCTCCGGCGAGGTCCCAGTTGCCCTGATGCCCCAGGGCAAGCACCACGGAGCGACCCGAGTCCAGGTGCTCCGTGACCGCGTCCGCACCCACGGCACGGACCCGTGCGGCGATCTGCTCGGGGCTGCGGCCGGCGAGCGAGAAGGCCTCACCGAAGTAGCGGAAGTAGTTCCGCATCCCCTCACGGCTCAGCCGCCGAAGGGTCCGCGCATCACAGGGATGCACGCGGGACAGGTTGGCCTCCAGCCGCTGCACACCACGCCCCCGCCGCCACCACGCGAGGTCCGCCGCGAGCAGCGCCAGGGCGCGGACGAGGTCCTCCGGTGCGCGAGGGGCAAGGCGAGAGGCGAGCAGGACGGCGCGTGCCGACAGGTTCACTGCGTGCTCCCGGTCGCCTGACCACCGTGGCCCGGGGCCGGGAGGGCCGCCCCGGTGGCCTGACGGCGCACCGTTGCCATCCGCTGCCCGACCGTCACCGCGCTCGCGACGGCGAGGAGTCCGAGGAAGACGTCCAGGACGGCGTACGGGGCACCGAGCCCGACGACGAAGGTACCGAGGAGCACGACGGCGAGCCGGTCGGCCCGTTCGGCGATACCCACCGCCGCCGTCATCCCGAGGCCCTCGGCTCGCGCCCTGGCATAGGGCACGACCGAGCCCAGGACGAGGCAGGCGAGGGCGAGCCCTGCCCCGAGGTCGTCCCCGCGCAGGCTCAGGTGCACGGTCAGTCCGACGAAGATCGCCGCGTCGCCGAAACGGTCGAGCGTCGAGTCGAGGAACGCACCCCACGGCCCCGAGCGTCCGGCGGTGCGGGCCATGATCCCGTCGATGGAGTCGGTGAGGGCCAGCACGGCGATGGTGAGCGAGCCGGCCAGCAGGTGACCGGTGCCGAGCAGGCCGAGGCCGGCGGCGACCACGCCGACCGTCCCGACCACCGTGACGGCGTCAGGGCTGACACCCCGGCGCAGCAGGAACCGGGCGAGCGGTCCGAGGACCGCCGCCGCGAGGGATCGCAGATGTCCGAGCACCGGTCTCCTCAGCTCTGGGGCCAGGCGGCGGCGAGCCGCTCGCGCGTGTCGCCGAGGAGCTCGGGGAGCGCCTTGGTCCGACCGATGATGGGGAGGAAGTTCGCGTCCCCTCCCCAGCGGGGCACGACGTGCTGGTGCAGGTGCGCGGCGATCCCCGCACCCGCCACGGTGCCCTGGTTCATCCCGAGGTTGAAGCCTTGGGGTGCCATCACCTCGCGGAGCGTGCGCATCGCCGTGCGGGTCAGCTCGGCGATCTCGAGGGTCTCGGCCCTGCCGAGCTCCGTGTAGTCCGCGACGTGGCGGTACGGGACGACCATGAGGTGCCCCGAGTTGTAGGGGTACAGGTTGAGCAGCACGTACGCCGCCTCCCCGCGTGCGACGAGGAGCCCTTCCTCGTCGCTGCGGCCCGGCGCCCGGCAGAACGGGCACTGCTCGGTCCCCGGGTCGGTCGGCTTGTCCTGCCCGCCGATGTACACCATCCGGTGCGGGGTCCAGAGCCGCTCGAACCCGTCGGGGTCCCCGGCGAGGCCGTCGTCGTGGGTGCTCGGATGCTCGGGCACGTCAGACCTGCACGCGGTCCCGGATCGCGGCGACGACGCGGTCGATCGCCTCGTCGACCGGCACCGCGTTGTCCTGGCTGCCGTCGCGGTAGCGGAAGGACACCGCACCGGCCTCGACGTCCTCGCCGCCGGCGATCAGCACGAACGGCACCTTCTGGGTGCTCGCCGTGCGGATCTTCTTGCCGAAGCGGTCGTCGGACAGGTCGACCTCCGCCCGCACACCCAGGGCGCGCAGGCGGGAGACGACGTCCTCCAGGTAGGCGTTGAAGGGCTCGGCGACCGGGACGGCGATCACCTGGACCGGCGCGAGCCATGCCGGGAACGCCCCGGCGTAGTGCTCGGTGAGCACCGCGAAGAACCGCTCGATCGAGCCGAACAGGGCGCGGTGGATCATCACCGGTCGCTGCCTGCTGCCATCGGCAGCCGTGTACTCCAGGTCGAAGCGCTCGGGAAGGTTGAAGTCGAGCTGGATCGTCGACATCTGCCAGGTGCGCCCGATGGCGTCCTTGGTCTGCACCGAGATCTTCGGGCCGTAGAACGCCGCGCCGCCGGGGTCCGGGACGAGGTCGAGGCCCGAGGCGGTCGCCACCTCGCGCAGGGTCTCGGTCGCCTCGTCCCACGTCTCCTCCGACCCGACGGACTTGTCGGGGTTGCGCGTGGAGAGCTCGAGGTAGAAGTCGGTCAGGCCGTAGTCCTTGAGCAGGTCCAGCACGAAGGTCAGCAGGCTCGTGAGCTCCTCGCGCATCTGCTCGCGGGTGCAGTAGATGTGCGCGTCGTCCTGGGTGAACCCGCGGGCCCGCGTCATGCCGTGGACGACGCCCGACTTCTCGTAGCGGTACACCGTGCCGAACTCGAAGAGCCGCAGCGGCAGCTCCCGGTAGGACCTGCCTCGCGAGCCGAAGATCAGGTTGTGCATCGGGCAGTTCATCGGCTTGAGGTAGTAGTCCTGCCCCTGCTTGCGGACGGTACCGTCCGCGTCGCGCTCCTCGTCCAGGTGCATCGGGGGGTACATGCCCTCGGCGTACCAGTCCAGGTGCCCGGAGAGCTCGAAGAGCTTGGCCTTGGTGATGTGCGGGCTGTTGACGAAGGAGTAGCCGGCCTCGACGTGCTTGCGCCGCGAGTAGTCCTCCATCTCCATCCGGATGATCCCGCCCTTGGGGTGGAACACCGCGAGACCGGAGCCGATCTCGTCCGGGAAGGAGAACAGGTCGAGCTCGTTGCCCAGCCGGCGGTGGTCACGACGCTCGGCCTCGGCGAGCCGGTCCAGGTGCGTGCGCAGCTCGTCCTTGGTGGGCCATGCGGTGCCGTAGACGCGCTGGAGCTGGGGGTTCTTCTCCGACCCGCGCCAGTACGCGGCGGCCGAGCGCATGAGCTGGAAGCCGTTGCCGAGCAGCTTGGTGCTGGGCAGGTGCGGGCCGCGGCACAGGTCCTGCCAGGCCACGGTGCCGTCGCGACGCAGGTTCTGGTAGATGCTCAGGCCGCCGAGACCGACCTCGACGGCCGCGCCGTCCTCCTGGGCACCGGGGGTGCCCTTGAGACCGATCAGCTCGAGCTTGTACGGCTCGTCGGCGAGGACCTCGCGGGCCTCGGACTCGCTCAGGTCCCACCGCCGGAAGGTCTGCCCCTCCTTGACGATCCGCTGCATCGCCTTCTCGAGGGCCTTGAGATCCTCCGGCGTGAACGGCGTCTCGACGTCGAAGTCGTAGTAGAAGCCGTCGGTGATGGGCGGGCCGATGCCGAGCCGGGCCGAGGGGTTGATCTGCTGCACGGCCTGGGCGAGGACGTGCGCAGCCGAGTGCCGCAGGACGGACAGGCCCTCGGCCGAGTCGATCGTCACGGCTTCGACGGTCGCTCCGTCGGCGAGCGGCGCGGACAGGTCCGTGAGCACTCCGTCGACCCGCGCGACGACGACGTCACGACGATCGGTGAACAGGGCTGCGGCGGACGCCGGGGCCTCGAGCTGCTGGACGACACCGTCGACGGTGACGCGGATCTCGGACACGGAACTCCCTCGGATGGACGGCGGTCCCGATGCTACAGATCCGCCACGGGGACCGGGGACCATGCCGGCGACGGTGCGGGGCGCGCGCGACTACGCCGAGCGGGTGACGGGCACGGGAATCACCCGTGTCGACACCTGGGGGGACGTGGGCGCATTTCTGTCCTGTGACCTGCACAGATGCACCCACCCAAGGGGTGCGAAGCGGACAATTGCCCTCTTCCGGGTGATGGGCCCAAGGGCCTGCTGTGGGCGATACTGGGTTCGAACCAGTGACCTCCTCGGTGTGAACGAGGCGCTCTACCACTGAGCCAATCGCCCATCGGCGGTCACGGGTCCACCGCACGATGCGACCCGAATGTTACCTGCTTCCCGACCGAATTCCGAAACGGCCAGGACGACCCCGTCCGGACCGACCGCGGGAACCCGGTACCTGCCCACGAGAGGGGTGACCATGGCCGCCAGCCCTCGCACCGTCCATGAGGCAGTCCCCATGCATCTGGTGCTCCCGGATTCGAGCGTGCTTCCCATCCGGGCGGATCTCGCCTTCGACGCCGCGGACCCCTACACGGTGCGCGTCGACTTCGTCGGGACCCACTCGACCTCGACCTGGCTGATCGGGCGCGAGCTCTTCGCCCACGGTGTGCTCGCCGACGCGAACCAGCCGGCCGGGACGGGCGATGTCCGGATCTGGCGCGACGACGACCCCGCCTACCTGCTCGTCTCTCTCAGCGGCGTCGAGGGCGACGCCCTCCTCGCCGGGCCGGTCGACCCCTTCCTCGCCTTCCTCTCCGCCTCGGTCCGACTCGTGCCGTTCGGCTCCGAGGGCCCGCACATGGAGGACGAGATCACCCGGCTGATCTCCTCCCTGCTCGACGCCTGAGCGTCGCGCCCGCCCGCATCCCGTGCCCCGCAGCCGCCGCTGCGGGGCACTGTGCTGTGCGCTGCGGTGCGTGCTCTCCGGCGCACCACGGGGAGCCGCTCAGGGGTCGAGGTCTCCCGCGGCCCGCTCGTGGTACATCGCCACGACCTCCGCCCCGAGCGAGCCCGGCTCGATCGCGACCCCGTCGAGCTCCACGACGGGTGCGACGGTCCGCACCGAGCTCGCGAGGAGGAGCGGGGCGCGACCGGCAATCGACTCGTCGAGGACCTCGAAGGGCAGCTCCCCGGGATGCGCCTCGCGCACGGGGAGTCCGGCCTGGGCCGCCCACTCCAGGACGAGGGCGCGGGTGATCCCGGCGAGACAGCCGGAGCTCAGCGGCGGGGTGAGCAGCTCGCCACCCCGCTCGACGAAGATGTTGCTCCCGGTGCCCTCGCACAGCTCGCCCCGGGTGTTGGCCAGGTAGGCCTCGTCCGCCCCGGCGGCGTGCGCGGCGGCGACCGCGACGACGTTCTCCGCATAGGACGTGGTCTTGAGCCCGACGACGGCCGAGCGTTCGTTGCGCACCCACGGCACCCGGATGGCGCGTGCGGAGGTGACCGCCGACCCGGGACCCGCCATGACCAGGACGGTCTGCGCCGACGGTGCGCGATCGGAGCCGAGCGGGCCGATCCCGCCCGTCACCGTGATGCGCACGCGGCCTGCGCCGGGGAGCGCCTCGAGGACGGCAGCCACACCACGGCGCACGAGGTCGAGGTCCGGCTCCGCAAGGCCGAGCCCTCTGGCCGAGCGCGACAGCCGCTCCAGGTGCCGGGTGAGGGCGAACGCCTGACCCCTGTCGACCCCGCAGGTCTCGAAGACCCCGTCGCCGACGGTGATCCCGTGGTCCACGGCGGTCACCAGCAGTGCATCGGGAGCGTGCACCTGTCCGTCCGACCACACGACGACGTCGTTCATCTCGATCCTTCCCCTTCGTCCGGCTGTCCATCCTGCTCGCCACGGACAGGCGGGGCGCTCGCGCCACGCCGCATCCCGCCAGAGGCGAGGGCCACGAGCCTTGCCGCCTTGAGCTCGGTCTCCTGCCACTCCTGAGCGGCGTTGCTCCCCCAGGTGATCCCCGCCCCGGTCCCGAAGCGGAGGGTGCCCCCTACCTCGGATGTCCACCAGAAGGTCCGGATCCCCACGGCGAGGACCGCCTCGCCGGAGTCGGCGTCCCACCAGCCGATCGCCCCGCAGTACGGGCCGCGGTCCACGGGTTCGAGCGAGCGGATGATGTCCAGGGCCGCCGCCTTCGGCGCCCCCGAGACCGAGGCGGGCGGGAAGGTCGCCTCGCGCAACGACTCCCAGATCGGTCGTGCCTCGCGGAGCCTGCCTCGCACCCGGGTGACCAGGTGCACCAGGCCCGGGTGCTCCTCGTGCGCCAGCAGGTCGACGACCTCGACCGTCCCGGGCAGGCAGACGCGCTGCAGGTCGTTGCGGACCAGGTCGGTGATCATGATGTTCTCGGCCTCGTCCTTCGCCCCGAGACCGGCGGAGGACGGGGCGGTCCCCTTGATGGGCCCGGACATGACGGTGCCGTCCCTGACCTCGAGGAAGAGCTCGGGCGAGGCGGACACGATCCAGACGCCCTCGTCCCGCTCGCAGCCGGCATCCCCGTCGACGGGAGGGACGTGCAGAGTCGCGGAGTAGGGCGCCGGGTTCCCGCGGTGCAGGACAGCCGTCAGCGCCCACGGATCGGGCCCGCCCGCTGCGGCAGGCAGGGGCGCCTCGAGCACCCGGCAGATGTTGGCCTGGTAGACCTCGCCCTCGCGCACGGCAGCCCGCACGGACTCGACGGCTCCGAGGTAGGCCTCGCGGTCCAGCGAGCTGCGCCAGCTCCACGGCTCCGGCCCGACCCACTCCCCCGGCCGCGAGGCCTCCTCGTCCGGCTCGCGCCGGTCCACCGCGGCGAACCGCCAGGCGCGCAGCCGTCCCTCGAAGTCGACGACGACGGCCCAGAATCCGCCGTCCGGCGTCCACTGCCCGCCCGCGTCCAGGTCCACGTGGTCCACGACCCCTGAGGCCCGCACCCCGGGGAAGGTCGCCCGTCCCGCACGTGCGCGCCGGGGCGTGCGTCGCTCGTCGTCAGCGACCTCGGGACCGGTCATCCGCACACCGTAGCCAGCCTCCCGGTCCTCCTCCACGCACGAATCACCGCCGACGAGCACCTCAGTTGGACTCTGCCGAGAAAGGTCGGTTAGAGTTCGGGACGCACACGGCGCCTCCGGGCGGACGTGCTGCGCGGACGTGGCTCAGTGGTAGAGCATCACCTTGCCAAGGTGAGGGTCGCGGGTTCGAATCCCGTCGTCCGCTCGAAGGCGACAAGCACCCAAGGGGGCCTCGAGCCTTTGGTGGTGGAGTGGCCGAGAGGCGAGGCAGCGGCCTGCAAAGCCGTCCACACGGGTTCGAATCCCGTCTCCACCTCGCATCCAGCAGTACCCGAGCACGTCTCGGGCGATTGGCGCAGCGGTAGCGCGCTTCCCTGACACGGAAGAGGTCACTGGTTCGATCCCAGTATCGCCCACAAGAGTTTTCGCAGGTCAGAAGGCCGCCACCGGGAGACCGGGGCGGCCTTCTTTGCGTCGTACGCCAACCGTGTACGCCAACTGAGTCTTCCGTTGGCGTACGGAGGTCTGCCGCGAACGCATGCGGTCAGCGGCGTCCACTGACGACAGGTGGTCCCTTCCGCGAAGAACGGGGCTCCGGCGGCGCCACACGATCAGAGACCCAGGGACTCTCCCAGGGCGTCCATCGCCTTGCGGGCCGTCGGCGTGGTCAGGTGGGCGTAGACCTCCGCAGTGACCTGCGTCCCGGAGTGACCGAGCAGATCCGAAACCGCCTTGAGGTGTACGCCGCCCTCGAGCATCGCGGTGGCCGCAGAGTGCCGCAGCGTGTGGACGGTGGCTCCGGTGACGCCGGCGCGCTCGGCCGCAACCGTGAAGGCTCGAAGCGCGGTCCGCGGATCGATCGGTCTCCCCGAAGCAGTGGTGAACACGTGCCCGGTCTGAACCCACGCGTCGCCCGCACGTCGCCGGTCCAGGTCCTGGGCCGTTCGATGAGCTGCCAGCACCGCCACCACTCCCGCCGACGGCGCAAGTACTCGCCGCGACGCGCGCGTCTTCGGCGCCGTGACGACCAGCTGGCCATCAACGCGGGAGAGCGTGCCGCGGATCGTCAGGGTCCCCTTGTTCAAGTCGATGTCGTCCCAGCGGAGCGCCAGCGCCTCGCCTTTGCGGATCCCAGTGGCCGCGATCAGCGCGAAGAGCGCGCGATGGTGAGTGCGGTAACCCCCACGGTCGACCCGGAGCGCGTCCAGCTCGCCCGCTGCGACGACGATCCTCCCGACCTCATCCACGGAGAGCACCCGCGCCTCCTTGCGCTCCGCTGTCGGCGGATCAACTGCGAGGGCCGGGTTCTTGCCAAGGACCCCGTCGCGCACGGCGCCGTCGAGGAGGAGCCTCAGGACCCGAAACGCACGGTGGATCGAGGCGTCGCTCAACGCACGCGTCCGCATGGGCTCGTCTCCAGGCCCACGACGCTCGCGGATCCGGTTGCGGAGCTCGATCACCCATGCGTCGATGTGCGATGGCCGGAGGCGTGCAAGTGGGGTGCGCCCGAGTGCGGTCGGCTTCACCTGCTTCTCGAGGATCGAGAGCATCAGCGACTTGGTGGCTGGCCGACGCGACGACGCCGCGAGCGTATTCGCCACCCAGTGATCGCTCCAGGCCGCGACGGTCATGCGGGCGTCCCTGACCGGTCGGCCCTCCGCGATGCGGGCCCGCGCCTCGGCCAGCTTCTCCCTCGCCTCCGCCTGTGTCGCGCCGTAGACCGAGACCCTTCGGCGCCGGCCATCTTCGTCCGTGAAGCCAAGTCGCGCTTGCCACGTGCCGTTGGGACGCCGTGAATACGTCCCCTCGCTGTTCTGACGTTTCGCCATCGCAGTCACCACTGCCCTCTGGCGCCGATGCGCCGTGCCGAAGTCTCCGCCCTCGCGGCTGACGCTGGATTCGCCGACCGGCCTGCCTGTGGACAATCGAGTTCCAGTTGCCGTGGGAAGGGGGCAGCTCCGGGTGCCTACATCTCGCACTGGCTCTCTACGAACTCGCTCAGCGCCCAGACCGGGATCTTGTGAAGCCGCCCGATGTGAATCGACTTCACCACTCCCGCGTCGAGCAACTCGTACATCATCGTCCGGCCCACCCCGAGGCGGTGCGCTGCCTCGGCGACAGTGAGCAGGAGCTTCTCCTCCGTGTCGCCCTTCGAGCCGGGAAGGCGGTGGCCCGTGGACTCCGGGTCCGTGGCCCGGCGCGGCGACGTTGCAGTTCTCATGGCGACCTCCATCACAGAACGTGGACTCGCATCGTGGGAGACCCCGATGGATTCGGCGATGACGGGGCGGCCCCTGGCCACCAGGATCCCGCGTCCAGGCAGCCGCCATTAGTGCCGCCCGTCGCACTCTCAGGACCCTTCATCGCCGCGCTGCGACTGAGCCCCGGTGACGGCTCGGCCCGACGCACCTTCTTGCTAGCCCCCGTCATCGCCCCGCGGCGCGCGATGGAGCCCGTCACCGCTGCGCCGCGACTGTCGCCCGACAGGTCGGCGGGCGTCATCGACCCGTCATCACCCGCTGACCTGCAGGTTCGTGCCCGTCATCGCCGCGTCCATCGGGGGTGGCCAGCGTCCTTCGTGTCCGAAGACCCCGAGGAGGACCCCATGGTCACCAAGCCGCACGCCACGGAATCGCCGACCGAGATCCCGCCGGCAGCCGAGGTGCCGCCGCTGACGCGTACCCGCGAGTCGATGCTCGCCTGGCTCGCAGTGATCGACGACGAGGGCTGGGCCGGACCCGCCGGGACCGAACTGCTCAACTACGTCCGAGAGGACATCGTCCGGCCGGTGGTCATCCACGTCGGGCTCCGCGGCGTGCGTGCCTCGCAGGCGGAGGCCACCGCGTGGCAGGAGGCATGGAAAGCCCTGTGCCGGCCGTCGCTCCGGCAGGCGGCTGAGCCGTGGGGCGTGCTCTGGGGCACGATCCGCCGGGCAGCCATGGGTGAGTCCGTCGCGGGTCAGTACGGCTGCGCCCCGCGTGAGGCGTGGCGCCTCGAGGCCGAGGCTCGCGCGGGTCGACTTCAGCCGCCCTTGTCCCTCGACGGGCTGAGGGAGTCCGGCTGGGACCCCACGGCCGAGGACGCCTCCCCCAGTGAAGTGGTCGAAGCGGCCGGGGCGCTGCGCGACGCCGTCGGCGCCCTGGCAGCGGCCGGCTGGCCGCACCACCTGGCGGCGAGGATCGTCATCCTGCTCTCGCTCGACCATCCCCCGGCGAACGCCCGCAGCACCGTCCAGGGCTGGCGGCTCCTCGCGACGGACCTGCAGATCGCGCCCTGGCAGGCACGCCGACTCACCCTCCTCCTCCGAGGCACCGACGAGGCGCCCGGGCTCCTCGCCCGCCTGCACGCCGAGGGGCGCGCGGTCTTGCTGGAGGTGCCGACCAGGGTCGCCCTGTACGCGACGCGCCACCGGCGGGACGCCGTCACGCTGAGCGGCCAGTTGCCCAACGGGCGCCGTCCACAACGGCTCGCGAGCTGAACTTGCTCACAGCCTCCCGCGCATCTGGATGCACGGTTGTCGCCGAAAGCGCACACCTGAGTGGTGAGCCCCACGGAGGCACTTGCGAACAGGGACTTCCCTTCTCGCTCAGAAGGGTGTGAGATGACTTCTTCGAGTTCAGGTGTGACTAGCGTCACAGTCGT
>NZ_JBFHHB010000030.1:0-18566 GCF_041597215.1 Actinotalea sp. | reverse complement strand
CTCGACCAGGTGGGCGAGGGTCAACCGTCGGCCCCCACCGAGCCGCCAGGTCTCGTAGAGGCTGTGGGCGAGCAGGGGGAGCGCGCCCGGGTCGTGCTCCGTTCCGCGGCGCCCGCCGACGAGGTCGTCCAGGACCATGTCGACGAGGCCGGGCTCGAGCTCGATGGACGCCAGGCGCGCGGGCTGCACGACGGCGCTGCGCAGCTCGTCGACCGTCATCGGCCCGACGATGACCTGGTGGTCCGCCAGGGCGGCCGCCAGCGCGGGGAAGCGCAAGGCCTCGCCGTAGAAGTCGGCGCGGAGGCCGAGCACCACGCGCATACCGCCGGTGACGAGAGCGGTGACCTCCTCGACGAAGCTCGTGCGCTCGGCGGCCGAGAGGCAGGAGGTGAACAGCTCCTCGAGCTGATCCACCACGAGCAGGGTGCGCGTGGGGTCGGCCGCGGCAGGCAGAGCTGCGGCCAGCGCGGTCGAGGGGTGCGGGCCGGGGGTCAGCAGGATCGCGTCGAGCGAGGGAGACCCGTCGCCGCCGGGCGTGGCCAGGGCGGGGATGAGCCCGGCGCGGAGCAGGCTGGACTTCCCGGCGCCGGAGGCCCCGACGACGATCACCGGGCTCGCGGTGGAGGCGCGGACCGTCGAGACCAGGACCTCGGTCAGCCGCTCGCGGCCGAAGAACCAGCCGGCGTCCTCCGGCTGGAACGCGGCCAGGCCCCGGTACGGCATCTCGGCCGTGCGACGGGGCCCGGGAGCCCTGCGCACCCGGGCGATCACGTCGAGCCAGTCCTCGACCTCCGCCGGGGGCACCCCGCAGGCCGCCAGGACCTCGCGGACGTGCGGGACGGCGGCGACCCCCGGGACGTGCCGCCCGCTGAAGTAGCCGCCGATCGTCGCGGCCGGGATGCCCACGGCTCGGGCGAGGTCGCGGATCGACAGCCCGGCCCGCTCGCGTAGCGAGGTGAGCGCGACCGCGAGCTCCTCCCGCGTCGCTATGGCGTCGAGATCGTCAGCTGTGTCGGTCATGGCCCGGCCCCCCGCGACCGCGCCGCGACCTGTTCGAGGCGCGCACCTCCTGTGCTGCGGAGCATAGGGCCTGCCGGTGTCCGGCCTGGTCGACGGTGGCCTGGACCGGCGCGCCCGCGGGCCGGTCCAGGCCGGCGCTCAGGAGAGCGAGACGAGCATCTTCCCGGTGTTCTCCCCGCGCATGAGCGCCAGGAAGGCCTCCGGCGCGTTGTCCAGGCCCTCGACCGTCGTCTGGTCGACGTGGATCTCGTCGGCCGCGAGCCAGGCACCCATGCGCTGGGCGTACTCCCCGGCGAGGTGCTGGTACGAGCCGATGATGAAGCCACGGAGCGTGAGCTCCTTGCCGATCGCCTGCGCGAGGTTGCGCGGAGCGGCGGGCGGCTCGGTGCTGTTGTACATGCTGATGGCGCCGCACATCGCGACCCGCCCGCCGCGGTTCATCACGGCGATGGCGGCCTCGAGGTGCTCCCCGCCGACGTTGTCGAAGTAGACGTCGATGCCGTCGGGTGCGGCGGCGGCGAGCTGCTCGGCGACCGAGCCGTCGTGGTAGTCGAAGGCGGCGTCGAAACCGAGCTCGAGCAGGTGCGCGACCTTGGCCGCGGAGCCGGCGCTGCCGATCACCCGCGCGGCGCCGAGCAGTCTGGCGATCTGCCCGACGAGGCTGCCGACCGCGCCGGCCGCACCCGAGACGAAGACGGTGTCCCCCGGAGCGAACCCGGCGACGGCGGTCAGGCCGGCGTAGGCGGTCAGCCCGGTCATGCCGAGCGCACCGAGGTACGCGTCCGCCGGGGCGAGCGTCGTGTCGACGACCCGGGTGGCAGCGGCGTCGAGAACGGCGTGCGAGCGCCATCCGGACCCGTGCAGCACCATGTCGCCCACGGCGCGCTCGGCGGACCGCGAGGCGATCACCTCGCCGACCGCCCCGCCCTCGAGCGGCTGGTCGAGCTGGAAGGGCGGGGTGTAGGACTTCACGTCGTTCATCCGGCCGCGCATGTACGGATCCACGCTCATCACGGTGTTGCGTACCAGGACCTGGCCCTCCGTGAGCTCGGGAAGGGCGACGTCGACCATGCGGAAGGTGTCGAGGGTGGGCCAGCCGTGGGGGCGGGAGGCGAGGTGGATCTGGCGGGCGGTGGTGCTCATGGTTCCTCCTGGGCCGCCGGTGGGCGACAGGGGTCAGGCCGGGCTCGGGTGGAGTCGGCACGTGGGGGTGACGAGGCAGGTGCTGCCGGGTCAGTCGCCGTGGTCGGTCGCGGCCAGCGCGTGACGGAGGCGGTCGAGGGTCTCGCGCAGGGCGTCGAGCTCGGCGGGGCTCAGCCCGGTGGCCTCCGCCAGGCGGGCGGGGATGTGGCTCGCCCTCTCCTCGAGCTCTCGCCCCGCCTCGCTGAGGTGGATGTCGACCCGTCGCTCGTCCGAGGCGCGGCGTCGGCGCTCCACCAGGCCCCGGGCCTCGAGGCGCTTGAGCAGGGGGGAGAGCGTCCCGGTGTCGAGGTCGAGGGCCGCGCACAGGTCGCCGACCGCTCGTCCGTCCTGCTCCCACAGGGCGAGCATCACCAGGTACTGCGGATAGGTCAGGCCGAGCGAGTCCAGCAGTCCCCGGTAGGCCGTGGTCGTGGCACGGGAGGCTGCGTGCAGCGAGAAGCAGACCTGTGCCTGCAGCGAGCCGTCCGGGTCCATGCCCAGAATGTATACCGCAATCAAATTGTGCACAACTTATCGATGGGGACCGGCCCAGTAACGCGTGCCCGCAATCCTCAGTTCGCGGCCGTCCCGGTCGATAGGGTGCGTGAGGAGCGCCGGGGCCGTCCCGGTCGCCGCGGGTAGGGGGCCGGCGGGTTCGACGCGAGGGAGGCGGGATGACACCCGAGGTCCCGGCGGACGAGGTCCTGGACCTCCTGGTCGAGCGCATCGTCCGCTACCGCCTCGACGACCTGACGATCCTGTACTGCAACCGGTCGTGGGCCGAGGCCAACGGCGGGTCCCCCGGGGACTTCGTGGGGCGCGCGATGGACGAGGTGCTCACCGCGACCGAGCAGGAGTCGTTGCGACGACAGATCGATCGCATCGGTCCGCACGCCCCGCTGCTGCACGACAACCTCACGCCCACGCGCGGCGACGGGTGGACGGAGTGGACCGACCACTTCCTCGACTCCGGGGGCGTGCACCAGGTGGTGGCGATCGGCCGCGACGTCACCGAGCGACGCAACGCCGAGCTGCGCCTGGCGGCGAGCGAGGAGCGCTCCCGCGAGCTCGCGCTGCGCGACGAGCTCACCGGGCTGGCCAACCGTCGACTGCTCGACGAGCTCCTCGACGCAGCCCTGGCCCGCTCGCGCCGCTCGGGGGACCGGCTCGTCCTGTCCTACCTCGACCTCGACGGCTTCAAGGCCGTCAACGACGCGTACGGGCACGGCGCGGGGGATGACGTCCTGAGGGAGGTCGCGCGCCGGCTGGAACGCTCGGTGCGCACCGCCGACGCCATCGCCCGGGTGGGCGGCGACGAGTTCGTCGTGCTCCAGGAGTGCACGGCTGACGGTGACGTCTGCTGCGACCGGCGGCTCGAGCAGCTCCTCGCCGAGCCCTTCGTCATCCAGGTCGGCGCGGACGAGGTGAGCGTGGAGTGCGGGGTCAGTGTCGGCTCCGCCACGGCCGGGCCCGACTCCGACGCCGCGGGCCTGGTGGCCGCCGCCGACGCCGCGATGTACCGGGTCAAGCACCACGGACGGGCGAGTGTCTGAGGCGCGAGCGCGCGTGCCGTGGCTCCTCCTCACTCGGCTCGCCGCCCTGATCGCCACGGCCCTCGTCGTCGGCTTCGCGGCGGGATCCGCCCTCGTCCACGCGCACCCGGCCTACCCCGCGCTCCTCGCGGTCACGCTGCTGCTCTCGCTCGTCGCGCTCCTCCGGGCGGTGCGGCGCGGTCGTCGGGCCTCGCCCGGTGCCTCCGGGGCAGGTCCGGCCACGGAAGGAGCGGCCCGCGGTCCGTCGCTGCGCCGCCGGACCGGGCGGGTCCTCGCCGCCGTGGGCGTCGTCGTCTGGCTCGGCGTCCTCGCCTGGCTCCGGCCGCTCGGAGCGGTCCAGCCCGCGCTCGAGGCGATGACCTCTGGTCCCGGCGTCGAGGTCGTCGAGACCGCGACCTGGATCGAGCTGCGCCCCAGCGGCGAGGGGGTGCCGACGGCGCTCCTGTTCCAGCCGGGCGCCAAGGTCGACGCCCGTGCCTACGCCGCCGTGCTCCGACCGCTTGCCGCGTCGGGGGTCCTCGTGGTCGTCCCCAAGCAGCCCCTGGGGATCGCCTTCCTTGCCGTCTCCGCCTTCGAGCGGGCGCGCGCCGCCCACCCCGAGGTGGAGTCCTGGGTGGTCGGCGGGCACTCCCTCGGCGGGACGGTCGCGGCGATGGACGCCGACGCCCACGACGAGGACGGGACGGCCCCCGTCGTCGGCCTGCTGCTGTACGCCTCGTACCCCGCATCGGATCTGAGTGCGAGCCTCGACGCGGCGGTGCTCTCGATCTCGGGGAGCAGGGACGGGCTGTCCACCCCCGCCGAGATCGACGACTCGCGTGCGCTGCTCCCGCCCGCGGCCGAGCTCGTCGAGATCGAGGGCGCCTCGCACGCCTCCTTCGGCGACTACGGCCAGCAGTCCGGAGACGGTGTCCCGACGCTGCCGGCGGACGAGGCGCGCGCCCGGATCGCCGAGCTCACCACGGGCTTCGTCGCCTCGCTCGTGGACCTCCCCTGATCACGCGCTGAGGATGCCCCCGGAGACCCAGCTGCGGATCGCGACGACGTCCTGGGGTCGCAGGTCCATCCGGGCGCCCCGGCACAGGCCGATGACGTTGTCCGCCCAGGTCTCCGCGATGACCGTCGCCGTCGGCTTGGCCGCGAGGTCGAGTCCCGCGTACAGGAGACCGGAGATCACGGTGTTGACCGAGGCCCGGCCGATCGTCGCGCCGGTGGCCTGGCAGGCGTCGCGGACCCGGCGTGCCGTCTCCGGGCGGTCGAAGGGGGTGGTCCTGATGTCCTTGGCGAGGGTGTCCAGGAGCGTGCGGTAGAGGTCGGCCGGGAGGTTGGGGATCTCGGTGACGTCGACCACCTGCCGCTGCAAGGGCGGCAGGTCGACGGGCTCGAGGCCCGGCAGGTCCGTCTCGCTGAACCGCTTGGGGTCCCAGACGAAGCCAGGGGCCGGCTTCGTGGCCCACCGGAGCTCGGGGACGGCCGCGCTGAGCCAGGCGAAGAAGCCGCCGGAGCCCTGCCAGTCCGAGGTCGGCAGGCTCGGGTCGGCCTTGTGCGCGACGTTGGCGACCTCGCCGCCCTTGAGGGGCCGGTCCGCCCCGCGGACCCGGCGGAGGACGGCGCGACGCGCGGCGGGGTTCGAGGTCGGGCCGGTGCTCGTGGGCGGCTCGGCAGGAGCCGCGGCGGGGGTCGGCGTGGCGGACTTCGCCGTCCCGGCGTCGGTGGCACGCCGGGATCCGCTGCGCGTGGGGCTCGCGGTGGCCTTGGCTGCCGGGGTACCGGAGGCCGTCGAGCCCCGCTTCGACCCCGACGTGGTGGTGCCCGGCGCGGGGTCGCCCGCGGGCACCTCGCGCAGGTCGGCGAAGTCGGTCGCGGCCTCGTCCGTGCCCAGGACCAGCTCGGTGAACTGATCGGCCGTGACGACCGTGTCGGCGACGGACTTGTAGGCGCTCGCGGCGGGCCCGGCGGTGACGACGGTCACCCGGCGGTCGGCTGCCCGGCAGCGCAGGACGAGCGGGGTGAAGTCCGCGTCGGCGGAGAGGATGACGAACTCGTCGTAGCGGGTCTCCGCCGCGAGGGCGTCCACGGCGTCGAGCACGAGGTTGATGTCGGCGCTGGACTTGCCCTGCTGCGTCAGCGAGGGGCAGTCCACGACGCTGAACCCCGCGCGGGTGAAGTTCGGCCGGAACTGCGAGAACGCGGAGGGGTTGAGGTAGCAGGCCCGCACCAGGAACCGGCGGGTGAACTCCCCGTCCTCGTCGAGCCCGGACTCCAGTGCGCTGAGCCAGTGCCCAGGGGACCCGGCGAACGCTTCGGCAGCCGCGGGGTCGAGTCGCTGCAGTCCGAGGTAGACGTTGTCGAAGTCGACGAACAGGGCGCAGCGCAGGCGACGGGTCGCCTCGGGGGTCTCGGTGGTCACGGGCCCATCCTTCACCACGACGCCCTCCTCGCCCCGGCCTCGGGCCGTGCGCCCGCCCGCCGAGCCGTGGCTACGGTGCGCCGAGCGGGACGGTCGTGGCGATCTCGGCCAGCAGGTCGACCCAGCCGATCCCGCCCTGGGAGGTCCCCGTGCGGACCACGACGACGTCGCGCGAGCGGTCGACGTACAGGTACTGGCCGTCCTTGCCGAGTGCGACGACGGCGTCGTCCCCCGCCAGCCACCACTGGTAGCCGTAGCCGGTCAAGGGGGAGTCGGCGAGGGAGGTCGGCCACCGCTCCGGCGGGTACGCCGGGCTGAACGAGTCCGCCAGCCAGCCCTCCGGGACGAGGCGGGTGCCGTCGACGACACCGTCGTCGAGGACGAGCTCGCCGAACCGCGCCAGGTCGCGAGCGGTGAGGGCGAGGCAGCACCAGGTCCGTTCGAGGCCACCGTCGCGGTCGGTGCTCCACCGGCCGGACGACCCGGCGCCGAGCGGGTCGAGGAACCGACGCTGGAGGTACTCGGTGATCGACTCGGGAGCCAGCACCCGGTGCAGGATCAGCCCGAGGACGGCGTTGTCACCCGACCGGTAGGTGAACTCGCCCCGGTGCTGGTCGCCTGCCGACAGGGCGAGGATCGCGGACTCCAGGTCGGAGGTGTAGTTGAACTCCACGTGCACGCCGAAGGGGTTGTCGTCCTCGACGTAGCTCGAGCCCGTGTCCATCCGGAGGGCGTCCTCGACGGTCACGGTGTCGAAGCCCCGCGTGGCGAGCTCCGGCAGGTACCGCGTGACCGGGTCGTCGACGGACCCGATCAACCCGTCCTGGACCGCCGCGCCGACGAGCAGGGAGGTCACCGACTTCGAGACGGAGAAGAGCATCGACGGGGTGCCGGGGTCGTGGTCGGGGGAGGACCACTCGTGGACGACGCTGCCGTCGTGCACGACCACGAGGGCGAGAGCGTCGTGCGCGGCGAGGAGCTCGTCGACCGGCTGCACGCTGCCGTCAAGGGTCACCGTTGGCTCGTCGCCGGCGGTCGACGGCCATGGGCGGGGCGTCGGGGCGGGCTGCGTCGTGCGGCCCGGGTACTCGAGGTGGTCCCACACGGTCGTGGTCCCGTGGGTGAGGATCCGGCCGACCGCGTCGGGGCCGATGGCGATCGCCCAGGCGCCCAGCGCGGCGAGCACGACCGCCCCTGTGGACAGGGCGGCGATCCCGAGCGCACGCCCTCGTCGCATCGTCTCAGCGTACGTCCGCTGTCGGCGGGTCGAGGTGGATCAGCTGGTCGCCGAGCTGCTCCGCTTCCCCCGGGTCGTGGGTGATGAACAGCGTGGTGCGGCCGGCGGACCGCGCGCGCACATGGGCCATGACCAGGTCCCGCCCGGTGGCGTCGAGACCCTTGAACGGCTCGTCCAGGACCAGGAGGTCGGCGTCGGCCGCCAGGGCGCGGACGATCACGACCCGGCGGCGTTGCCCGCCGGAGAGCTCGCGGACCGGCTTGGCCCGCGACTCGGCGTCGAGCCCCACCGCCGCGAGCTCGGCGTGCACGGCGGACGGAGGGGTGCGCCGCTCGAGCACGAGCGCGACGTTCCCGGCAGCCGTCAGCTGCCCGCACAGCCGGTCCTCCTGGAAGACGGCGGCGCAGGAGAGCCCGGCCAGTCCGTCGATCGTCCCGGCGTCCGGGGTCTCCAGGCCCAGGAGGATGCGGGCAAGGGTGGTCTTGCCGACGCCGTTCGGTCCCATCACCGCCGTCACGCGCCCGTCGGGAAGGTCGAGGTCGAGGCCGTCGAGGACGTGCTGTCCCCCGTAGGCCTTGGTGATCCCCCGCAGCCGGATCATCGGACCGGGCCCCTGGCCAGCCGGGCCTCCGTGCGCTCGAGCAGGAGCAGGACCAGCCGCTCGAACCCGTAGGCGAGAGCCACCACGACGACGGTCCAGGCGAAGAGGTCCGCGCTGCTGAGGAAGATCTTCGCCTCGTAGAGCTGCTCGCCGATGCTGCCCTGCGGCAGTCCGATGACCTCGGCCGCGATCCCGCTCTTCCAGGCGAGCCCTACCCCGACCTTGCAGCCGGCGACCACGAACGGCAGCACGGCGGGGAGGTCGACGACGGGAAGCCGGCGCACCCACGGCACCCGGAAGGTGGTGGTCATCTCGAGCAGGGCGCGGTCCCGGTGCCGGATCCCCTCGAGGGTCGTCGTGTAGAGGATCGGCAGCACCATGAGGAAGCTGATGACGACCGCGAGCGTGCCGCTCCCGGACCAGATCAGCACGAGGATGATGAAGCTGACGACCGGGGTGCTGCGGATCGCCGCGAGGGCGGGGGTGAGCAGCACGTCCACCAGCAGCACCCGGTGGGCGAGGGACGCGCCGAGGATCCCCACGGCCGCCGCGAGCAGGAAGCCGGCGCCGATCCGCAGGAGCGAGTGCCCGACGGTCCCCCAGAAGTCCACCGTGACCACGAGCTCGACGAGCCGGCCGAAGGCACCGGCCGGGGTGACGAGGAGCACGTGCTGGTCGACGGCCACCGCGGCGACCTGCCAGACGCCCAACCAGAACGTGACGGCCAGCGCCGCCCGCCCGAGCCGGTGGGAGACGGGACGGACGGCGCCCTCAGCCGCCGTGGTAGAAGTCATCGCCCGGCAGGCTTCCGCCGACCGACGCGGGCTCGGCGTCGAACAGGACCTGGAGGTAGCCACCGAGGTCGCCCTTCATCTCGGCCCCGGCGATGAACGTGATGTGGCAGGCCGGGATCGCGGCCTCGGCGATCGGTGCGGCGGGGACGATCCCGGCGGCGACGATGAGCGGCGCCGCCTCCTCCGGGTGCTCGTTGGTGAACGCCGTGGAGGCCTCGTAGTCGGTGAGGAACTGCGCGAAGGCCTCGGGGTGCTCGGTGGCGAAGGCCGTGCGGACGATGACGACCCCGGTGACCATCGTCGACTCGGGTGCGACCTCCTCCCACTCCTCGGCGAGGCTCAGCGCCGTGCGCACGTCGGGGTTCTGGCTCTTGACGATGGTCACGTAGGGCTGGGGGAGCACCCCGATCGCCCCCGGCTCGGACGCCAGCAGGGCGGTGACCTCGGTGGCCTCGCTCTTGAACTCCACCGTGACGTCGGTGTCCGGGTCGATCCCGTTCCGGGCCAGCAGGAAGTCCAGGACGAACTCGGGAGAGGCTCCCTTGCCCGTGCTGTAGATCGTGCGGCCCCGCAGGTCCTCGATGCTCCCGACGGTCTCGCCCGCCTCGACGACCTCGAGCATCCCGAGGGTGTTGATCGCGGCGACCTGCACCTGCGCGCCGTCGTCCGTCAGGGTGCGCGCGTACAGCACCGCGGCGAGGTTCGCCGGCACGAGGGCGATGTCGACGTTGCCCTGGACCACGAGCGGGACGACCTCGTCGGGGGTCCCGTAGACCTCGACCTGGTAGTCCTCGGCGGCGGTGCCCGCCTCCGCGTCCTGCATGAGCCCGACGAGCCCCATCGTGGTCGGCCCCTTGAGGGAGGCGATGCGGATCGTCGTCGGGTCGGCCGGGGTCGTCTCGACCGCTGCCGGCGAGGAGGTGGCCGGAGCGGCCGTCGTCGTGCTCGACGAGCCGCAGCCGACCAGGAACCCGACCGCCGTCAGCGCCGCGACGAGCGCACCCGCCCGCCTCATCGCTCGCCCGTCTCGGGAAGGCCGGAGAGCGCCACCTGACGTGCGACCTCTGGGCAGGGCGGCTTGCGGAACTGGGCGTAGCTGGTGTGCAGCAGGTGGTGGGCCGTCTCGGAGTTCGGCTCGCCGTAGAACTCCTCGTACAGGCGCAGGACGTCGGGGTTCTCCTGGGACTTGCGGTAGGTCGAGGTCCGGTCGATGTCCACCAGGACCTTCTGACGCTTCGCGGTCTCACCGACGACGGTGGGCATCGGGTGCCCCGCGCCGTTGACGCAGCCGCCGGGGCAGGCCATGACCTCGACGAGGTCGTAGCCGACGTCCTCGCCCGCGATGATGCGTCGGACCAGGGGCTCGGCGTTGTTCAGCCCGGAGATCACCGCGACGCGGACCGTCGCGCCGCCGGCCGTCACGGTCGCCTCCTTGAGCCCCTCCAGCCCGCGGACCGCGTGGAACTCGAGGTGCTCGACCAGCGGCTCACCTGTCAGCTTCTCGACGGCCATCCGCAGGGAGGCCTCTGCCACGCCGCCCGAGGCGCCGAACAGGACCCCTGCGCCGCTCACCCGCGCATAGGGGGCGTCGAACTCGGCAGGTGTCACGTCCTGGGGCTCCAGGCGCAGCATGCGCACCATCTCCAGGAACTCCGTCGTGGTGAGCACGGAGTCGACGTCGCGGATCCCCTCCGGGGCGAACTCGGGCCGCGCTGCCTCGTACTTCTTGGCCAGGCACGGGACGATCGACACGACGTGCAGCTCGTCGAGCCCGATGCCGGCCTGCTGGGCGAAGTGGTTCTTCACCGTGGCGCCCATCATCTGCTGGGGGGACTTGCAGCTCGACAGGTGCGGCATCATCTCCGGCCAGCGGCGCTCGACGAGGTTGACCCAGCCGGGGCAGCACGAGGTGAAGTGCGGGAGCACCCCGCCGTTGGTCACCCGGCCGAGGAACTCCGTCGTCTCCTCCATGATCGTCAGGTCCGCGGCGAAGGAGAAGTCGAAGACCTTGTCGAACCCGACCTGACGCATCAGGCCCGCGATGAACGCGGACGCCTCGGTGACGTCGAGCCCGTACTCCTCGGCGATGACGCTGCGCACGGCAGGGGCGACGAAGCCGACGACGACCTTGCCGGGGTCGTTGATGGCCGTGAACACGTCTCCGCGCTCGCGGACGTAGTCCAGGGCCCCGGTGGGGCAGGCCCGCACGCACTGCCCGCAGGAGACGCAGTCGGTCAGGCCGAGCGGCTGCCCGTTGTGCGTGCCGACGCGCATCTGCCCGTTCTCGAACTGGAAGGCCAGGACCCCCGGCCCCTCGATCTCCGCGCAGGCGGCGACGCATCGTCCGCAGGAGATGCACTTGTTGTCGTCGCGGACGATGAACGGGTGGTCCCGCACGATCGGGGAGTACGGCCGCACGTGCAGGGGCGCGGAGAACACCACCTGGTGCTCGGTGGCCTCCTCGCGCAGGGCGCAGGAGTTCTGCTTGGAGCAGCCGCACTCCAGGCAGCGGGCCGCCTCGGCGCGCGCCTGGGCCTCGGTCAGGCCGGTCTCCACCTCGGCGAAGCCGAGCACCCGCTCGACGGGCTCGAGCTCGGGCATCGTCGCGCGGGCGAGGTGCGGGATGTGCTCGAACTCGGCGCGGGGGAGGTCCTCCAGCGAGCCGCGGCTGCAGGAGTAGTCCTCCCGGCTGGGGCGCACATATCCCTTGACCATGAACTCGTCGATCGCCATCGCGGCGCGCCGTCCGGCGGCCACGGCCTGGATCACCGTGGCGGGCCCGGTCACGCAGTCGCCCCCGGCGAAGATCTTGGACTCGGAGGACTGCATGGTGAAGCCGTCGACGTCGATGTCGCCCCACGTGTTCAGGCGCACCGGGAGGTCGTTGTAGAGGAAGCCGGTGTCGGTGCTCTGGCCGATCGCGCCGATGATCGTGTCCGCCTCGAGCACGAAGTCGCTTCCCTCGACGGGAAGCGGCCGGCGGCGGCCCGACCTGTCCGGCTCGCCGAGCTCCATCCGCATGCAGTGAAGCTGCTTGGTCCCGCCCTCGGCGGTGATCCGCTCGGGGGAGGCGAGGAAGATCATCTCCACGCCCTCGTCCAGCGCCCCGTCCACCTCGAAGGCCTGGGCGGGCATCTCCTCGCGCGTGCGGCGGTAGACGAGACTGACCCGCCGCGCGCCGTTGCGCAGGGCCGTGCGCGCGCAGTCGATCGCCGTGTTCCCTCCGCCGATGACGAGCACGCGATCGCCGAGCGGGATCTCGATGCCCTTCGTGACCTGCTCGAGGTACTGGATCCCCAGCCAGACGCCCTCGAGGTTCTCCCCGTCGATGCGCAACGGGCTGGGCTGCCAGGAGCCGATCGCGAGGTAGACCGCGTCGAAGTCGCGCTTGAGGTCCTCCAGGTTGATGTGCGTGCCCAGCGCCTTGCGGGTGACGATCTCGACACCCATGGACTGGATGATGCCGATCTCCTCGTCGAGGGTCGTCTTCGGCAGGCGGTACTCGGGGATGCCGTAGCGCATCATCCCGCCGGCATGGCTGCGCCGCTCGAAGACCGTGACGTCGTGCCCGGCCAGCGCGCTGTAGAAGGCAGCCGACAGGCCGGAGGGTCCGGCCCCGACGATCGCGAGCCGCTTGCCGGTCGGCTCGGCCACGCGCGGGATCCACGGCTCGTCGCGGGCCATGTCCCAGTCGGCGGCGAAGCGCTTGACGTGGTTGATCGCGACGGGCTCGTCCGCGAGGTTGCGACGGCAGGCGTCCTCGCAGGTGTGCGGGCAGACCCGGCCGCACACCGAGGGGAAGGGGTTGCGGTCCTTGATGACGCGGATCGCGGCCTCGTAGTTCCCGTCCGCGACATGCGCGAGGTAGGTCTGGATGTCGATGTTCGCCGGGCAGGTCTGCACGCAGGGCGCGACGCAGTCCGCGTTGTGGTCGCACAGGAGCTGTTCCAGGCGGACCTTGCGGTAGGCCTCGAGGCGGGGCGTGTGGGTGGTGATGACCATCCCGGCCCGCACCGGGGTCAGGCAGGACTTCACGTCGGTCGGGTGCTCCTGCCCGACCTCCACGACGCACAACCCGCAGTTGCCGTTCGACCGGTCGAGCCGG
Organism: Actinotalea sp.; assembly: GCF_041597215.1. Lineage (GTDB taxonomy): Bacteria > Actinomycetota > Actinomycetes > Actinomycetales > Cellulomonadaceae > Actinotalea. Next base: position 5,664 of record NZ_JBFHHB010000030.1, on the reverse strand, counting down.
ATGTCCTGGCACAACGAGGGGACGTCGACGCCGGCCTGCTGGGCCGCCTCCAGGATGGTCAGACCTTCGGCTGCCTCGACCTCGCGGCCGTTCACGGTGATGGCGACGCGGTCGCTCGGCGAGATGTGGCGCACGATCAGACCCCCAGTGGTCCTCGTCCGGCGCAGCGGCGAACGCGCGAGGGGGTCCTCGCTCCCGTGAGGTCCGGTGCCGACGCTGGCTCCGGTTTTCACGCTACGGGTCTGGGACCAAGGGTGTCGTCGGACTTCCGACCTAGGTGCTAGGGGTCCGGTGCCTCCCGTGAGGTCCCGCTGGGCGAGGCCTCAGGTGGTGCCGTCGAGGTAGGACCAGGCGCCGCCCTCCCGGACGAAGCGGCTCACCTCGTGCTGGGTCCCGGCCCCCTCGGGGGAGCGGTAGTACGCCGTGAACTCCACGGTGCCCGCGTCGTCGAACGGGCCGCCACGCGAGGTGCTGGTCACGTCGAGGCGGTACCAGCGCAGCTGCGCGTCCAGCTCCAGGTGGTCGGGCCGGGTGCTCGGGTGCCAGGTGCGCAGGAGGTAGGCCTCCTCGCCGAGGGCGAAGGCGCTGAAGCGGGAGCGCATGAGTGCCTCGGCTGTCGCGGCCGCCGCCCGGCCCCGGTGCAGCGGTCCGCAGCACTCGTCGTAGCTCAGGCCGCTGCGGCAGGGGCACGGGGTGGTGGGCACCCGAGCAGTATCCCGCTCAGCCCTCGCGGGCGACCCGCCGCCGGCGAGCGCTCCGTGCCCAGCGCAGGAGCGAGACCGCGGAGACCGCGGCCCACACGCCCTCCAGCAGGAGGAAGCCCCACTGCGCGCCGAGGAAGGCGTCGACCGCGAGCACGGCGGAGCCCACCAGGTTGAGCACGATGTAGGCGAGCGAGGTCGGGGTCAGCCGGCCGAGCTGCGCCAGCACGAACGGCACGAGGATGAGCAGAGAGGCGCTGATCTGGATGGCTGAGTGCACGACTGTCTCCCGGTCGCGTCGTCCTTCCGGGCCGGGTACGGCGCGTCTCGTCCGGGGCGGCGCAGCGGCGCCGGGCCGTCGCCATCATGTCATCCCCGCGTGCGCTCTCAGTCGCCGACGGGCCGGCTGTAGACCCGGTACACCGTGTCCCGGACGAATCCCTCCGACTCGTAGAGGCCCTGCGCCCGCGTGTTGTCGTGGGCGGTCTCCAGGGCGACGGTGGCAGCGCCGGCGAGGGCGGCCTCGGCGAGCACGGCCCGCAGCAGGGCCCGGCCGACGCCGGCGCCTCGAGCCTCCGGGGTGACGAAGAGGTCGCCGAGGGTCCACAGCGTCGCCAGGTCGAGCGAGGACAGGGTCGGGAAGACCTGGGCGAGGCCGACGGCCCGGCCGTCGAGCTCGCCGAGCAGGATCACGCTGTCACCTGAGTGCAGCCGATCGCTGAGGAAGGCCCGGACCCGCTCGGGCGGGGCAGGGGTCGCGTAGAAGTCGAGGTAGCCGGTGAAGAGGGCGGTGACCGCTGCCAGGTCACCGGCGCCGGCCCTGCGTACGAGGAGGCTCATCCCGGCATTGTGGCCGGAGGGCCGTGAACGAGGCGAACCTGTCTCACCAGATTCGTTGGATGGGGACCTCCGACCCACGAAAAGCGGCGCGGAACGGCGACTCGACCACTGATTCGGTTGCCATTGGCTGTGATCACCGATTGACTGTCGTCGTCGACGGCGCATGCGGCGGTCGGCTGCGTGCCGGATGGGAGTCGGTCGTGGGACGGCAGGGCGCGGACGGTGGACCGGTGGACCTCGTGCTTCGTGGGGGGCCGGTGCTCACCTGTGACGCTGCCGGTACCCGCGCCTCTGCGGTCGCGGTGCACGCCGGCCGGGTGGTCGCCGTCGGGCACGACGACGCCGTCGCCGGGCTGATCGGTCAGCGGACCGAGGTCGTCGACCTCGACGGGCGGCTGCTGCTTCCGGGCTTCCAGGACGCGCACGTGCACACCGTGTGGGGTGGGCTCGACCTCATGCGGTGCGACCTGGCTCCGCTGAGCACGCGCGAGGCGTACCTCGAACGCATCGCCGGCTACGCCGCCGAGCACCCGGACGATCCCTGGCTGCTCGGCGGCGGCTGGCAGATGTCGGCCTTCCCCGGTGGCACCCCGCGCGCGAGCGAGCTCGACGCCGTCGTCGGGGACCGGCCAGCCTTCCTGCCCAACCGGGACGGTCACGGGGCGTGGGTGAGCTCCAGGGCTCTCGCGTTGGCCGGTATCGACAGGACCACGCCCGATCCTCCCGACGGCCGGATCGAGCGCGACCCGGACGGAACGCCGACCGGAACCCTCCACGAGGGGGCGATGACCCTCGTCAACCGGCTGCTCCCCGTCACCTCCGACGAGGACATGCTCCGGGCGCTGCAGCTCGGGCAGGAGTACCTGCACTCGGTCGGTGTCACGGCATGGCAGGACGCGATCATCGGGGGCTACGGCGACGCGGGTGACGCCGGCCCGGCCTACGTCCACGCGATCGAGCGCGGGCTGCTCACCGGCCGGGTGGTCGGTGCGCTGTGGTGGGACCGCAACCGGGGGCTGGAGCAGATCGACGAGCTCGTCGAGCTGCGCGAGAGCTACCGGGCCGCGGGATTCGCGGCGACGAGCGTGAAGATCATGCAGGACGGCATCGTCGAGAACGGCACGGCGGCGATGCTCGAGCCGTACCTCGACGTGGCCGGTGCCCGCACGTCCAACAGCGGGATCTCCTTCGTCGCACCGGAGCTGCTCGACCGTGCGGTCACCCGGCTCGACGCGCTGGGCTTCCAGGTGCACGTGCACGCCATCGGGGACCGGGCGGTGCGCGAGGCGCTGGACGCCTTCGAGGCCGCGCTACGGACGAACGGCCGGTCGGACAACCGGCACCACATCGCCCACCTCCAGGTGGTCCACCCCGACGACGTACCGCGGTTCCGCGAGCTCGGCGTCACCGCGACCATGCAGTCCCTGTGGGCCGTGCTCGAACCCCAGATGGTCGACCTGGCACTGCCCTTCCTCGGTGAGCCGCGCGCGTCGCGCCAGTACCCCTGGGGTGACCTGCGGCGCTCGGGGGCCGTGCTCGCCGCGGGCTCGGACTGGTCGGTCTCGACCCCGGACCCGTGGGCGGCGATCCACGCGGCGGTGAACCGTCGGGCGCACCGGGACCATGCCGAGGGCGACTACCCCGCCTTCCTGCCGGAGCAGCGGCTCGACCTGGCGACGGCCATCACCGCCTACACGGCGGGCTCGGCGTGGGTGAACCACCTCGAGGGGACCGGCACGATCCGGGTCGGCGCCCGTGCCGACCTCGTCGTGGTCGACCGGGACCCGTTCGCCGGGCCGGCCGAGGAGATCGGCTCGACCAGGACCCTGCAGACCTTCGTCGAGGGTGTGTGCGTATGGAAGGAAACCGATGCGTGAGTCGACGGTCTTCGAGCGGAACCAGGCCCCGGAGGCCTGGGTCACCCGGGCCCTCGAGGGCTCCCGGCAGCGTGCCTTCTGGCTCGACGACGTCGCCGGAGCGGAGCGCCGTCCCGCGCTGAGCGCCGACCTGGACGCCGACCTGGCGATCGTCGGCGGCGGGTACACGGGCTTGTGGACGGCCCTGCTCGCCGCCCGGCGCGACCCCGGGGCGAGGATCGTCCTGCTGGAGGGCGGAACCGTCGGCTGGGCCGCCTCCGGTCGCAACGGTGGCTTCTGCGAGGCCTCCCTGACGCACGGGGAGGAGAACGGCCGCAGGCGCTGGCCCGAGGAGTTCGACCGCCTCGAGGAGCTCGGCAGGCAGAACCTCGACGCCATCGAGAGCACCCTGGCCGAGCTGGGCATCGACGCGGACTTCGAGCGGACCGGCTCGCTCGACGTCGCGGTGGAGCCGCACCAGCTCGACTGGCTCGAGGCCGGGCCCGAGGACGTCCTGCTCGACCAGCAGCAGGTGCGCGCGGAGGTCGACTCGCCGACCTACCTCGGAGGCGTGTGGCACCGCGGCTCCTCGGCGCTGGTCCACCCTGCCAAGCTCGCCGTCGGTCTGGCCCGCGCGGCGGAGGAGGCGGGAGTCGTCCTGCACGAGCGCACCGTCGTGCGCTCCGTGGCCGACGACGGCGCCTCGGGTCGGGTCGTGCTGGTGACGGACCAGGCCCGGGTCCGTGCGCGTCGCGTCGTGCTCGCGACGAACGCCTTCCCGTCCCTGCTGCGGCGCAACCGCTTGATGACGGTGCCGGTGTACGACTACGCCCTCATGACGGAGCCGTTGAGCGGCGAGCAGAAGGCGGCACTGGGCTGGCGGAACCGCCAGGGTGTCTCCGACCTGGGGAACCAGTTCCACTACTACCGGCTCAGTGCCGACGACCGCCTCCTGTTCGGCGGCTACGACGCGATCTACCCCACCGGGGGACGGATGAGCGCGGCGCACGAGAACAGGGACGCGTCCTTCCGGCGGCTCGCGAGCCATGTCCTGACGACCTTCCCGCAGCTGGAGGACGTGCGCTTCAGCCACCGCTGGGCTGGAGCCATCGACACGTCCACGCGCTTCTGCGCGTTCTGGGGCACGGCGCGCGGCGGTCGTGTGGCGTACGCTACGGGGTTCACCGGGCTGGGCGTCGGCGCGACCCGCTTCGCGGCGCAGGTGCTGCTCGACCTCCTCGACGGGGTGGAGACGGAGCGCACGTCCTTGCGCATGGTGCGCGAGAAGCCGCTCCCGTTCCCGCCGGAGCCGTTCGCCTCGATCGGGATCAACGCGACGCGGTGGTCGCTGGACCGGGCCGACCACCGCGGCGGCCGTCGCAACCTGCTGCTGCGCACCCTCGACGCCCTCGGTCTCGGCTTCGACTCCTGAGCGGCGGGGGCGCGGTCAGCCCGCGTTCGGGCGGTCGACGGCCGGGCGGCGCAGGCCGGGTGCTGCGTGCTCGTGGAGCCACGACTCGAGCTCGTCCGCAGGCAGCGGCGCCGACATGGCGAAACCCTGGGCCAGGTCGCAGCCCCGGCGCGCCAGGTCGTCGATCGCAGCCGCGTCCTCCACGCCCACCGCGACGAGCCGCAGACCGAGCGCATGGGCCAGGTCGGTCGCGGAGGTGACCACGGCACCGGCCAGGGCGTCATCGCCTGCGGCGCCGACGAACCTCCGGTCGAGCTTGACCTCGTCGACCGGCAGGTCGTGCAGGTAGGCGAACGAGGTGAAGCCGGAGCCGAACGAGTCGACAGCGATCGTCACCCCGGCGGAGCGCAGCCCGGCGAGGATCTCGCGCACGTGCGCGAGCTCGGGCCTCAGCACCTCCTCCGCCACCTCGACCGTCAGGAAGGCGGGAGGCAGGTCGTGCGCCGCGAGCAGCTCGACCACGAGCGTGGGGAGCTCCCGGTCCAGGAGGCTCCCGGCGGACAGGTTCACGGCGACCGTGAGCTCCTGACCTCCGGCACGCCACCGTGCGGTCTGCCCGATGGCCCGGGCGAGGACAGCCCGGGTCAGCGGCGCCATGAGGCCGGCCGCCTCGGCAGGGCCGAGGAAGTCGGCGGGCTGGAGCAGCCCGCGCTCGGGGTGCCGCCACCTGACCAGCGCCTCGACCCCGCAGACCCGCCCGGTGCGCAGGTCGAGCACGGGTTGGTAGTGCAGCACGAGGGCGTCGGCGAGCAGCGCCGAGCGGAGCTCCTCGGCGAGGTGCTTGCTGTCGGCGCTG
>NZ_JBFHHB010000029.1:0-19917 GCF_041597215.1 Actinotalea sp. | reverse complement strand
GCGCTCGATGTCGCCGGCATCGCCGCCGGGTCGGCGCACGGCCAGCAGGCGCGTGGGGCGGCCTCCCGTGGGCGACGAGCCGCCCCCGGTTCTCGAGACGCCGTCGATCACGGACAGCAGGCGCCCCTGACCGGTCGCGCGCCCGACTACACTCACCCCGTGATCTTCAAGGCCGTGGGGGACGGGCGCCCGTATCCGGACCATGGCTTGTCCACGCCCAAGGACTGGGCGCAGGTGCCCCCGCGCCAGGTCCGGCTCGACGAGCTCGTGACCACCAAGCGCACCCTCAACCTCGACAACCTCCTCTCGGAGGACTCGACGTTCTACGGCGACCTCTTCGCCCATGTCGTGCAGTGGAAGGGCGTCCTGTACCTCGAGGACGGGCTGCACCGGGCCGTCCGCACCGCGCTGCAGCAGCGCAACATCCTGCACGCCCGAGTGCTCGTCCTGGACGAGTCATGAGCACGGCAGGCGACCGGGCGCGCCTGCTGCGCAAGCGGCACCAGCGCGAGCGCCAGGCCGTCGTCTTCGGCGCGCTCCTCGCCGGACTCGGCGTGGTCGGTCTCGGGGCGGCTGCCGTCTACACCGACGTCATCCCTGCCCCGTTCCTCGACCGACCCTTCAGCACCCCGGAGCCGACCGACACCGGGTCGGCCCTCCCCGCGCCGCCGTGCCCGACGGCCGAGCTGCTCCCTGCGAGCTACAACTCGGTGACCGTGAACGTGCTCAACGCCTCGAGCCGCGCCGGCCTGGCCGGTCAGACCTCGACGGACCTCGCGGCCCGCGGGTTCATCGTCGACGAGACGGGGAACTCCGAGGTCGAGACGTCGGCGAACGAGGAGATCCGCTTCGGTGAGGCAGGGCTCGCCGCCGCCTACACCCTCGCGAGCCAGCTGACCGATCCCGTGCTCGTCCTGGACACCCGGACGGACGCGAGCGTGGACCTGATCCTCGGCGACACCTTCCCCGGGCTCATCGACCCCACGGCGGTCACCCTCGACCCGGGGACCCCGCTGGTCGGGGTGGCGGGCTGCGTGGCGCTCGAGACGGCCCTCGCCACCGCCGTCCCGGGCCCGACGGCCACTCCCGAGCCGACCGAGTCGGCGACCGAGGCTCCGGCCGAGGACGCGACGACCTCGGACGAGCCCGCGATCCAGGGCTGAGGCCGAGCCCCGCCGGCACCGCCGACGGGGCCCTGCTGCCTCAGGACCGCTCGGCCCGCGCCTCCTCCAGCTCGGTCCCGCCGGGAACCGACGCCGGGCTCGCCGGCTCGTCATGCGTCCCGCGCCACGTCGCCACGGCGCGCATGAGGTGGTAGATCCCGATGGCCGACGCCGTGCCGAGGGCGATCCCGCCGAAGGTCACGTCACCCACCGACCACGTGTAGTCCGCGATCCCGACGACGAGCGCGATGGCTGCCGTCGTGAGGTTCACCGGATCGGAGAAGTTGACCTTGTTCTGCACCCAGATGCGCGCACCGAGGATGCCGATCATCCCGTACAGGACGGTCGTGGCACCGCCGAGCACTCCGCCGGGGATCGTCGCGATGAGCGCCCCGAACTTGGGCGACATGCTCAGCAGCAGCGCCGTGGCGGCGGCGACCCAGTAGGCGGCCGTGGAGTAGACCCGCGTCGCGGCCATGACGCCGATGTTCTCCGCGTACGTCGTCGTGCCCGAGCCGCCGCCGGCACCGGCGAGGGTCGTCGCGACACCGTCGGCCAGCAGGGCCCGGCCGATGACCGGGTCGAAGTCGCGGCCCGTCATCGCGGCGACGGACTTCACGTGACCGACGTTCTCCGCGATGAGCACGAAGACGACGGGGAGGAAGAGCCCGAGCACCGTGAGGTCGAACTGCGGGGCGGTGAAGGTCGGCAGACCGATCCAGGACGCGGCCTCGACGGTGTCGAAGGCGACCTCGCCGCGCAGCACGGCGACCACGTACCCCAGCACGACGCCCAGCAGGATCGCGAGGCGACCGAGCAGCCCCCGGAAGAACACGGAGATGAGGACGATCGCCAGCAGGGTGATCACCGCGGTGACGGGAGCCGTCTGGACGTTGCTCCAGGCGACCGGCGCCAGGTTGAGGCCGATGAGCGCGACGATCGTCCCGGTGACGACCGGCGGCATCGCCACCTCGATCCACCGCGAGCCGATGCGCATGACCAGCAGGCCGACCAGGGCGAGCATCACGCCGGTGAGCATCACGCCACCCAGCGCGACGGCCATGCCGCCCTGGGCCTCGGCCGCCGCGATCGGCGCGAGGAACGCGAAGCTCGAGCCGAGGTAGCTGGGCAGCCGGTTCCGCGTGAGCAGGAGGAACAGCGCCGTACCGATGGCGGAGAAGAACAGCGTCGTGGCCGGCGGCAGCCCCGTGATGATCGGAACGAGGAACGTCGCCCCGAACATCGCCACGACGTGCTGCATGCCGATACCGATCGTGCGCGGCCAGCTTAGCCGCTCGTCGGGGCTCACCACGGCGCCGGGCGCCACCTGCCGCCCGTTCCCGTGCAACCGCCAGATCTCCGCCATCGCTGCTCCCTCGCCCCAGGAGCGCCCGTTCGCCCCTGGCGCCAGAGGGTAGTGGGTGAGGGGGCGCGGGGACCGGGACCCGCCACCCCTTGGCCGTCGGGCACCTGACGGCCCGGATCGGCGGCGACGACCGAGGTGGCCGGTCGTCCCTCGCGGGCCACGAACACCCTGCTCAGCGACACCGGACTGTGGAATGCTGGGTTCACCGACGACCAGCGCGAGGTGCCCCGTGAGCGAGCCGACCAACACCCCCGACGGTACGCAGCCCCTCCCCGGGCAGCAGCCGTACTCCCCGGAGCCCGGCTACGGGCAGCAGCCCTACGGTGCCCAGGCTCCCTACGGCCAGCAGCCCTATGCGCCGCAGGCCCCGAGCCAGCCCGCGTACGGCCAGCAGGGCTACGCCCAGCCCTACGCCGCCCCGGGAACCCCGACCAACACGATGGCCATCGTCTCCCTCATCAGCGGGATCGCGGGAGCGACCGTCATCTTCTTCGTCGGCTCGATCGTCGCGATCATCACCGGGCACATGGCCAGGAAGCAGATCGCCGCGAGCGGTGAGCAGGGCAGCGGGATGGCCGTCGCCGGCCTCGTGCTGGGCTACGTCGTGGTCGGGCTGACCGTGCTCGGCGGGCTGTTCTTCGTGCTCATCTTCGGGCTCGCCGCAGCGACCTCGACGGGCTGAGGGCGCGCCGGTCCGAAGAGCTCAGCCGAGCCTCGGCATGATCTCGCGCGCCACGAGGTCGAGGTGCTCGAGATCGCCCAGGTCGAGGACCTGGAGGTAGACGCGCTCGGCTCCCATCTCGGCGAGGGCACCCAGGCGGTCGACGGCCTCGCTGACCGTGCCGGCGATCCCGTGCTCACGCAGCTCGGCCGGCTCCCGGCCGATAGCGGCGGCCCGGCGGGAGAACTCCGCCTCGTCCGCGCCGACGGCGAGCACCAGGGCCGCGGAGGTCGTCAGCGTCCGGGGGTCCCGGCCGATCGCCTCGCACGCCCGGCCGACCCCGGCGAAGAGCCCGGGGATCGCGTCGATCTCGGGGAACGCCGCGTTGTACTCGTTCGCGAACCGCGCCGCGAGAGCCGGGGTGCGCTTCGCACCGTTCCCGCCGACGATCACCGGGACCCCGGCTCCGCCGCCGAGCCCTGCGGCCTGCACCGGCTTGGGCAGCGCCGGGGAGTCGGCGAGCGTGTAGTGCTCCCCCTCGAACCCGAAGGTCTGCCCGACAGGAGTGCTCCACAGACCGGTCAGCACCTCGAGCTGCTCCTCGAGCATGCCGAAGCGCTTGGCGGGGAAGGGGATGCCGTAGGCGGCGTGCTCTGCGGCGAACCAGCCGGTGCCCAGGCCGAGCTCGACCCGGCCGCCGGCCATCTGGTCGACCTGCGCGACCTGGATCGCCAGGACCCCGGGGTAGCGGTAGGTGACGGAGCTCACCAAGGTGCCGAGGCGGATCCGGCTCGTCTCCCTGGCGAGGCCCGCAAGAGTCGTCCACGCGTCGGTCGGGCCGGGGAGCCCGTCGCCCTCGCCCATGCGCAGGTAGTGGTCGGAGCGGAAGAAGCCGTCGAAGCCGAGGGTCTCGGTGGCCTGGGCCACGGCGAGGAGGTCGTCGTAGGAGGCGCCCTGCTGGGGCTCGGTGAAGATGCGCAGATCCATGTCGATCACTCTGCCATCACCGACCCGGTCGACGAGCTCGCGTCTCAGCCCGTCCGTCGCCCGCGCGGTTGACCCCGCTCAGTAGACCGTGAGGCCCTTGTCCCGGAACTGCTGACGCACGCGGGCGACCAGCTCGGGGGTGGGTGCGGGGGTGTCCTCGAGCTCGTACTTCATGCCCAGGGCCTCCCACTTGTCGCGGCCCATCTGGTGGAAGGGCAGCACCTCGACACGGGTGACGCTGCCCAGGCTCGCGACGAACTCCGCGACGCCCTCGACGTTCGCCTCGTCGTCGGTCAGACCGGGGACCAGGACGAAGCGGATCCAGATCTCGGTGCCGCGGGCAGCGAGGCGTCGGCCGAAGTCGAGGGTGGGCTGGAGCTTCTGGCTCGTGACCTTCTGGTACGTCTCGGGATCGCTCGACTTCACGTCCAGGAGCACGAGGTCGATGTCGTCGAGCATCTCGTCGGTGCAGTGCGCGCCGAGGTAGCCGGAGGTGTCGATCGCCGTGTGCAGCCCCATCTCCTTCGCGCCGCGCAGCAGGGCCGCGACGAAGGCCGGCTGCATGAGGGGCTCCCCGCCGGAGATCGTCAGTCCGCCGTGCGTGGCCTTGAGGACCTTCTCGTAGCGCTTGAGGCGGTTGAGGACCTCCGCAGTGGTGATGGGCCGGCCGCGGCGCATCTCCATCGTGTCGGGGTTGTGGCAGTACAGGCAGCGCAAGGGGCACCCGGACAGGAAGGTGGTCAGTCGCGTCCCGGGTCCGTCGACGGCGGTCACGAGCTCCCAGGAGTGCAAGGAGCCGAGCTCACCGGCACGCATCTGCGCGAACCTCTCGGCGCGGTCCGCCTCGGAGAGCTCGAGGCCGGCCGTCCCCGAGGTGGCGCGCACCGTGGAGCCGCCGACGACGGGCACGTCGAGGGTGACGATCGGGGCGCCGTCCTGCGGCGCGGTGGCCGTGCTCATGACTCCATGGTGCCCCATCGCGCGGCACCAGTCATGGGACGTTTTGCCCGAAGGTCCCGGGTGCGCCCGCGCGTTCCCCCGTCGGCACGGACCGCGCGCCCGCCGCGCGGAATGCCACGCGCTGCTCGGCGTTGTACTCGCTGTGAAGAGCATCGGGTTCCTGTCCTTCGGCCACTGGACGCCCTCGCCCACCTCGCAGACGCGCTCGGCCGCTGACGTGCTGCACCAGTCGATCGACCTCGCCGTCGCCGCCGAGGAGCTCGGGGCCGACGGCGCCTACTTCCGGGTGCACCACTTCGCCCGGCAGCTCTCCTCGCCGTTCCCGCTGCTGGCGGCGATAGGCGCCAGGACCAGTCGGATCGAGATCGGCACGGGCGTCATCGACATGCGCTACGAGAACCCGCTGTACATGGCGGAGGACGCCGGCGCGGCCGACCTCATCTCCGGAGGACGCCTCCAGCTCGGGATCAGCCGTGGATCGCCCGAGCAGGTCGTGGACGGCTACCGCTACTTCGGTCACGTGCCGCGGGACGGGACGACGGACGCCGACATGGCACGTGAGCGCACCGTCGAGCTGCTCGACGTCCTGCGCGGCGAGGGGTTCGCACAGCCGAGCCCGCGCCCGATGTTCCCCAACCCCCCGGGTCTGCTGCGCGTCGAGCCGCACTCCGCGGGGCTGCGGGACCGGATCTGGTGGGGATCGGCGACCAATGCGACGTCCGTCTGGGCCGCGCAGCTCGGGATGAACCTGCAGAGCTCGACGCTGAAGTTCGACGAGAGCGGCAAGCCGTTCCACGTCCAGCAGGCCGAGCAGATCCGGGCCTACCGCGACGCCTGGACGGCGGCCGGCCACGAGCGCACCCCACGGGTCTCGGTCAGCCGCAGCATCTTCGCCCTCGTCGACGAGCGTGACCGCGCGTACTTCGGCCGCGGCGGCGAGGACCGCGACCAGATCGGGATGATCGACGAGAGGACTCGCGCGATCTTCGGCCGCAGCTACGCGGACGAGCCGGACGCCCTCGTCGAGCAGCTGCGCGGCGACGAGGCGATCGCCGCTGCGGACACGCTCCTGCTGACGGTGCCGAACCAGCTCGGCGTCGACTACAACGCCCATGTGATCGAGTCGATCCTCACCCATGTCGCGCCCGCGCTCGGGTGGCGCTGATCGCCGGGTGAGCCCACCGGGCCACCGCGGCCTTCGCCTAGAGCACGCCCTTCGCCACGGTGACGCACGCGTACGGACGGTCCTCCGCCGTGCGCACGACGACGCGTGCCGATCGAGCCGCGACGTAGAACTCCTGGCGCGCCATCCCGACGAACGGCACGGCCCGCCCCTCGGCCGCGTCGAGCACGTCCTGGGCGTCGGGCACGGCAGGACCGGGCGCACCGTCGTCCTGGAGCATGTGCCGGGCCGCCGGTTCGGCGAACGGGTCGACGGGGAGCACGGAGAGCACGGCGCCCAGCACCGCGACGAGGTCCGCCCCCGGCAGGTCGACGACCGGCACTCCCGCCGAGTACGCGGGGTAGTTGCGGTCGACGATCGCGATCACGTCCCCGTGGCCCATCGCCGCGAGCGCGTGCAGGAGCTCGGGGGTGAGCAGCGGGTCGATCCCTTTGAGCATCGTCACTCCCCCGTGGTGCGGTGGCGCTCGAGCTGGTCGATCACCAACGCCGCGAAGGCGGCCGGGCCGGTGTCCTGACCGACCCGCACCGCCTCGCGAGCCGCGTGCAGCACCCCGCGGGCCGCGCCCTCGCGCAGCTCCTCGGGAAGCAGCTCGACGTCCTTGACCTTGGCGGCACCGACGATGCGGCGGGACATCTTCGCCGCGGCGAAGAGCCAGGCCTCGCGCTGCCAGGTCGCCAGGCGCTCCTCGAGGAACTCGTCGCGCCAGACCCTCGGGTCGAGACGGGTCGGCCAGCGCCGCCGGTACTCGGCCTCGAAGGCGTCCCAGGTCTGCTCCACGAGGCCCAGGGCCCAACGGGCGCGGTCCGGGTCACCGAGCGCCGTGGCACGCGCCGCGGCGAACGCGTAGTTCGCCCAGGTGGCGCCGATGTCGAAGGCGACCGGGCCGTAGAAGGCGAACTCGGAGTCGAAGACCTTCACCGAGGTGCACTGTGTGCTGCCCTCCTCGGCGCGGACCATGACCGACCCGGTGTGCAGGTCCCCGTGCACCAGCGCCTCGCCGTGGGTCATGAACATCCACTTGGCGCGACCCATCGCGGCGACGAAGGTCTCGTCGGCCGCGAGCTCGGCGGCGTCGACCTCGTTGGCCGGCAGCACGGAGTTGCGGCCGGCGTCGACCGACGGCTCGGTGAACACGAGGTCCTCGGTGATCTGGCACAGCTCGGGGTTGATCGCGCGCGCCTGCGCCTCGGCGAGGGCGAGCCGCTCCAGCCCGAGCGCGGAGGTCCCGAAGGCGACCGCGCCGATGTAGGTGCCCACGTCGGCCGCGGCGCCGTCGTGGGTCTGCCCGTCGTTGAGCGCGTGCCGCCACACCCGGTGGTCGGACAGGTCCTCCATCCCGATGATGTGCCGTGCGATGTCGTGGTGCAGCACCTCGACGACGAGCTCGGGGACCAGCGCGTGGTGCGCCAGGAGGGAGTCGACCTCGTGCTTCTCCCGCTCGGGCGTCATCGGCCAGCCCTCGCCGACCATGCGGACGTACGGCAGCGACTGCTTGAGCACCACTCCCCGGCCGTCCTCGTCGTGCACGAGGAACACCAGGTTGAGGTTCCCGTCACCGATCTCGGACACCGTCCGGATCCGGTCGACGTCGACCCGCGCCCGTAGCGAGGGGACCGACGCCAGGTACGCGGGCACGGTCTCGGCGGTCAGGAACTCGTACTGCTCGGTCACAGCGGACACCTCGCACTCGGTCGGTCGTGGGCTCAGGTCGCGGGCGTGTATCGCACCTTGCGGCGGGAGATGGTGAAGGAGAAGAGGAGGGCGACGATGAGGACGAGGCCCTTCGCCGTGTCCTGGTGGTAGTACTGGAAGCCCTTCATGGTCAGACCCGTCAGCACGATGCCGACGAGCAGGGCACCGAGGAGCGTGCCCCAGGCGTTCGGCTTGGCGAGGCCGAGCACGGAGGTGCCGACGAGGGCCACCGCCACCGCCTCGAGCAGGCTCGAGGACCCGGCGTTCACGTCGCCCTGGCCGATGCGGGAGACCAGGATGAGGCCACCCACCGAGGCGAAGAGCGCCGAGATCACGTAGGCCAGGCCCCGGTAGAGCCCGACCCGCACACCGGCGAGGCGCGCGGCCTCGGGGTTGGCGCCCACGGCGTACATCAGGCGCCCGAGCGTGGTCCTGCTCAGCACGAACCACGAGACGATGACGAGCAGCAGCATGATCACCACGGGGAGCGGGACCGGGCCGACGGATCCGCGGTCGATCTTCAGGAAGTCCGAGGTGAAGGACCCGGGGGCGACCGATCCGTCGCGCAGGACCATCCCGCTGGAGACCGACTGGCCGCTGACCGGGATGAGCTTGGCCCCCTGGATGACGAACATCACGCCAAGGGTCGCGAGCAGGTCGGGGATCTTGCACACCACGATGAGGAAGGCGTTGAGCAGCCCGACGCCGAGCCCGCCGAGGAGCACGGCGACCACGGCGGTGATCCCGGTGAGGTTGTAGAAGACCATCGTCATCGCTGCGAGCTGGACGGCGAGGCCCGCCGTCGACCCGATCGACAGGTCGAGCCCACCGACGACCATCGTGAACGTCACCCCCAGCCCGAGGATCGCGGTCACCGATGCGAACTTCAGCATCGAGAACATCGACTGCGAGGTGGCGAAGGCCGGCTCGGTCGCGGCGAAGAAGACGAACAGGATCACGGTGACGGCGATGAAGCCGTACTTGACGACGGCGTCCTGGATACGGATCGCCATCGTGGGTCCGTGCTGCACTTCGGGCACCTAAGCCACCTCCGACATGCTCGTGACGATTGCGTCGTTGTCGATCTCGGTCGTGTACGCGTCGAGGGCGAGCTCGCCCTCGACCATGACGAGGATCCGGTCGGCGATCTCCCGGATCTCCTCGACGTCGCTGGACATCACCACGACGCAGGCACCGGCGGCTGCCAGGTCCCGTGCGCGGCGTGAGATGTCCCCGCGGGCACCGATGTCCACACCGCGGAAGGGCTCGTCGAGCAGCAGCACCCGGGGCCCGGCGTGCATCCACCGCCCGACGACGACCTTCTGCTGGTTGCCGCCCGAGAGTGAGTCGACGGGCTGGTCGGCGCTCGTGGCGACGATGCCGAAGTCGCTCAGGACGGCCTGGCCGACCTCCTGCTCCTTCCGGCGGGCCAGGACGCCGAGACGGCTGACCCCGCGCAGGAACGGCAGGGTCGCGGTCCACGTCAGCGACCAGCCGGGGAGCATGGCCTCGGCCGCGCGGTCCTCCGGGACGAGGTAGACCCCGTTCGCGACGGCGTCCTGCGTGTGCCGCGGCCGGTAGGGCTTCCCGTCCAGGGTGACCTCCCCGGCGAGGAAGCGGTCCGCCCCGAAGATCCCGCGGGCGAGCTCGGACTTGCCTGCGCCGATCAGGCCGACCACCCCGGTCACCTCGCCGTAGCGCAGGTCGACATCGATCGGCTCGGCACGCTTCATCAGCTGCACCCCGCGCAGGCTCAGCGCGACGTCCGTCCCGCGCTGCTCGACGAGGTCGTGACCGCTGTCGACGACGGAGTCGCCGAGCATCGACCGCACCGCTGCCGGCATGTCGAACGGCGCGTGCTGGCTCGAGCGGATCCGCCCGTCGCGCAGGACGACGAGATCGGCAGCGAGCTCACGCACCTCGCTGAGCCGGTGCGTCACGTACAGGACGGCGACGCCCTCCTCGCACAGGCGCCGCACCAGGGCGAAGAGGCGCTCGGCCTCGCTCGCCGAGAGGGTCGACGTCGGCTCGTCCAGGACGAGCACCCGCGGACGCTGGCTCAGGGCGCGAGCGAGGAGGAGCATCTGGCTGTCGGCGATGCCGAGCTCGAAGACGTCCTTGGTGAGCACGGCGTCGGACCAGTCGAGTCCGAGCGTGGTCGCGATCTCCCTCGCCCGCGGCAGGAGCTTGCGCAGCGAGCGCACCCGCGGGACCTCGCCGCGCACGACCTCCTCGAAGACGAGGTTCTCCGCGACCGTGAGGCCAGGGACGATGCTCTCGTCGATCCGCTGGTGCACCGTCTGCACCCCGTGGCGGGCAGCGGTCATCGGGGAGTCGATCGTGGCGGACACCCCCGCGACGACGACCTCGCCGCCGTGGCTCGGGTACACGCCGGACAGGACCTTGATCAAGGTCGACTTGCCGGCACCGTTGGCGCCCAGGAGGGCGGTCACCCGGCCCGCGTGCAGGCCGACCGTCACGCCCTTGAGCACCTCGTTGCTGCCGAAGGACATGGTGATGTCCTTGAGCTCCAGGACCGGCGGGAGCTGACCGTCGGGGTCGGTCGGCTCGGTCGCCGGAGTACCGCTGGGCTCTGGGGGGTTCGGGCTCACCGTCTCGCTCCTCCGTGGTGACAGGTTGTCGTCCGGGGCACGTGCCGCGGTGGGCGGGCAGGGGACCCACCCACCGCGGCACGTGCTGTCAGAAGGTGACCACAGGGATCCACTCGGCAGAGGACACGTCGCTGATGTTCAGCGACGGCTCGGCCGCACGCAGGTCGTCCATGTTCGCGATGTTGTTGTCGCGCAGGAAGTCCTGGGTGACCAGGATCGGCGGGAAGTCCACCGTGGTCGTCTCGAGCTCGTCTGCCATGTGCAGGAAGAGGGTCCGCAGCACGGCGGCGCCGATCGCGTTCGGGTCCGTCGCGCCGGTGGCGACCCACTGGCTGCCCTCTGCCCGCATCAGCTCGATGTCCGCAGCGGAGATGTCCGCGCCGTAGACGAGCACGTCGGTCCTGTCGATCTGCTCGAGGGCCGAGAGCGTTCCCTTGGTGAACTCGTCGTACGGGGCGTAGATCGCCTTGATGGAGGGGTCGGCCTGGACGGCGGACGCGACCATCGGGGCGGAGTCCGTCGCGGTCGAGTTGGTGAACGAGCCCGTCTGGAAGAGCTGGCTCCACTCGTTGTCGGCGATGTACTCGTTCCACACGGTGTGCCGACGGTCGAGGGGCGCGATACCCAGGACGTTCACGTAGCCGACGTCGACGCCAGGACCGATGTCCTCGAGCATCTTGTCGAGCACGAGGCTCGCCATGACGGCGTCCGACTGCTGCGTCTGGATCGCGTCCGGGGCGCAGGTCTGGATCTCGACGTCGTAGATGACGACGTAGATCCCCTTGCTGATGGCGTCGTTCACGCCCGGGCACAGCGTGTCCGGGAACCCGTGACGCACGACGATGCCGTCGACGCCCGAGGCGATCGCCTGCTCGAGCTGGGTGGCCTGGGTCGCGTTGTCGCCCTGGGCGTCGAACACGGTCAGGTCGACCCCGAGGGCCGCCGCCTGCTGCTTGGTGCCGTTCAGGTACTGCTGGAAGTAGTCGCCCTGACCGCTCTGCTGGACGATCGCGATCTTGACCCCCTCCTGGTCGAACGGGGCGGGGGCGTCGGCCGTGGTCTCGGCGACCTGGGCCTCCTCCGACGTCGCGGTGGTGGCCTCGGGCTCGGCGGTCGTCCCCTGGCTGCACGCAGCCAACAGCAGGGTCGCTCCGGCGATGCCGGCCATCAGGACCTTCGTGTTCCTCATGGTTTTCCTCTCCTTGATGCAGCGACGCTGCTGCACGACGTCAGCCCGCGATCGGCGCGAGCAGACGGGGGTGGGGGTTCTTCGCGGGCTCGACGACGCCGAGCTCGGTCACGATCGCGCTGATCAGATCGTGGGGTGTCACGTCGAAGGCGGGGTTGAAGGCTCGAGCGCTCGCGGGAGCGACCCGGCGTCCGGCGAGGGTGAGCACCTCGTCCGAGCTCCGCTCCTCGATGACGATCTCCTCACCTGTCGCCGTCGCGAGGTCGACCGTCGAGGACGGGGCCGCGACGACGAAGGGGATGCCGGCGCGGGCGCAGGCCAGCGCGAGCGCCACCGAGCCCACCTTGTTCGCCGTGTCGCCGTTGGCCGTGATGCGGTCGGCGCCGATGATCGCGACGTCGACCAGTCCGCGCAGGATGGTGCTGGACGCGGCGCCGTCGACCTCGACGACATGGTCGATCCCGTCCTGGGTGAGCTCCCAGCTCGTCAGACGGGCGCCCTGGAGGAGCGGGCGGGTCTCGTCGGCGTAGACCAGGCCGAGGCGGCCGCGGTCGTGCAGCTCGTGCACGATCCCGTAGGCCGTTCCCCATGCCGTCGTCGCCAGAGCGCCGGTGTTGCAGTGCGTGACGACCCGCACGACGTCCTTGCCGGTGCGCTCGAGGATCCAGTCGGCGCCGAGGCGGGCGAGGCGACGATTGGCCGCGGTGTCCTCCTCGATGAGGCGGCGCGCCTGGTCGAGGACCGCCGCGACCCCGGAGGTCACGGCGGGGCGCACCTGGTCGACACCCCAGGCGAGGTTGACGGCGGTGGGGCGCGCGAGCCGGACCCGGTCGATCTCCGTGTCGAGCCGCTCCGCGGACCAGCCCTCGCGGGAGCCCTGCAGCATCGCGAGCACCACGCCGAGCCCGCCGACGGCGCCGAGGGCGGGGGCACCCCGCACGGCGAGCCGCTCGATCGCGTCGACGAGGGCGTCGACGGTCGTGATGTCGAGGTACTCCTCGCGATCCGGGAGAACGGTCTGGTCGATCAACCGGATGGACCCCGAGGCCTCTCGCCACTCCACTGCCAGCACCATGGCCTGCCTTTCGAACTTCGTTGTCCGACAACCTGGTTGGAACCGTAGAACCGTGGAACCATGTTGTCAATCAACCAGCAGGACGAAAGACCTGCCGGCGGATCGAGTCGGTTGTACTGTGACCGCACCCGCAGATCGCCGAGACCCCATGCACGGACCAGGAGGCAGGCCGATGGCTCGGACCGGCACACTCGTCTCCCGCGTCGCGGCCGACCTGCGCAGCAGCCTCGCCGCCGGCGACCTCCCGCCCGGCTCCCGCTTGCCCACCGAGACGGAGCTCGCGGCCAAGTTCGGCGTGTCCCGACCCACCGTCCGGGCGGCGCTGCGCGAGCTCGAGGCACTCGGCCAGGTGCGGACCCAGCACGGGGTGGGCACCTTCGTCACCGATCGGCCGGCGATCCGCGCCGGCCTGGAGCGGATGGACTCGATCACCGAGTCGATCCGGGCGACCGGTCGCGAGCCCGGAATGGTCTACGCGAGCAGGACCGTGCGTCCCGTTCTCCCCGAAGAGGCTGCTCAGATGGGGGTTCCGGGGGACACCGAGGCGCTCGAGCTGCGGCGGACGATCCTCGCCGACGGGGAGGTCGTCGCGTACTCCTACGACCTCATGCCCCGCGACCTCCTGCCGGCCGGGATCGCTCCGTCCGAGCTCACAGGGTCGATCTTCGAGTTCTTCCGCACCCGCCTCGACGTCCATCCCGACCACGGTCTCGCCGAGATCCACGCGGTGACGTCGAACCACGTGGGCTGGGGCGAGGAGGCCGCGAACCACAACCTCTTCGTCCTGCTGGTCCAGCGTCACTACGACGCGAGCGACCGCCTGGTGCTCTACTCGCGGACGTACTTCATCGAGGGCAGGTACGCCTTCACCATCGTGCGTCGCGGCTGACCACGACGCTCCCGCCGGCCCCGCGACGGCGTCGGCGGCCGCCTCTTGACGGCACCGGCAAGCCTGCTAGGTTGTCTGACAACTCGACCTGAGTTGTCAGAGAGGTAAGTCATGGACAACGACGCCCAGATCCCCTCGCCCCTCCTGGACGAACTCGTCGCAGCGACGAGGGAGATCGGCGCAGACCCCCGGCTGGTGCTCCACGGCGGTGGGAACAGCTCGCTCAAGGCGACCGTCACCGACGTCACCGGACGTGAGATCACCGTGCTGTTCGTCAAGGGCAGCGGTCATGACATGGCGACCATCGGCGCCGACGGCTTCGCGCCGATGCGCCTGGACCGTCTGCGGGAGCTGCTCCCCCCGGTGCGGATGAGCGACCGCCGGCTGCGCAACGAGCTCCGGTGCGCCGTGCTGGACAGCGACGCGCCGGACCCCTCGGTCGAGACCCTCGTGCACGCCCTGCTCCCCCAGGCGGCCGTCCTGCACTCCCATGCCGATGTCGTGCTGGCCCTGACGAACACCCCCGAGGGCCCACGCCACGTGCGCGAGGCCTACGGGGACCGCGTGGTCGTCGTCGACTACGCCATGCCCGGCCCCGATCTCGCCGAGGCCTGCCAGCGGGCCTGGGCGGAGCAGTCGACCCCCGCGACGGAGGGTCTCGTCGTGCTGCACCACGGGCTCTTCGCCGTCGGGGACACGCCGGCGCAGGCGCTCGAGCGGCACCGCTCGCTCATCGATGCGGCGGAGGCCCACCTCGCCGCCGCCCCCGCACGGGCCCTTCCGCAGGTGCCCGAGGCGCCACCGGCCGACCCGGTCGCCGTCGCGCGGCTGCGCAAGCGCCTGAGCGACGCGGCGGGGTTCCCCGTCGTGCTGCGCCGATCCTCCGACACGACCGCACGAGCGATGCTCGCCGATCCCGCTCTGCGCGCCACGCTGGAGCGCGGTCCGCTGACCCCCGACCACGTCATCTGGACCAAGCGCACCCCGCTGATCGGGGACGACGTCGAGGGCTACGTACGGGAGTACGCCGCCTACGTCGACGCCAACGCCGCCCGCCGCGGCGCCGAGCTCGTGATGCTCGACCCCGCGCCGCGCGTCGTGCTCGACGAGGAGCTCGGCCTGCTGACCTGCGGGCGCTCGGCACGCGAGTCCGCCATCGCCGAGGACCTGTACCGGCACACCCTGGCGACGATCCTCGACTCCGAGCGACTCGGGGGCTACGCGGCGCTCTCCGCCGACCACGTCTTCGACCTGGAGTACTGGACGCTGCAGCAGGACAAGCTGCTCCGTTCCGCCCCCCGGGGCTCGCTCGCAGGCACGGTGGCAGTGGTCACGGGCGCGGCGTCCGGGATCGGCCGAGCCTGCGCCGCGGAGCTGCTGGCCTGCGGTGCGAGCGTCGTGGGCTGGGACCGGGACGCGGCGGTCGCGACGACCTTCGACGGGCCCGAGTGGCTCGGGCTCCAGGTCGACGTGACCGACGAGGAGGACGTGACGGCAGCCCTGGCCGCAGGGGTCGACGCCTTCGGCGGTCTCGACGTGCTCGTCGTCGCCGCCGGGATCTTCCCCGGCGCCCAGCACCTCGGCGAGCTGCCGATGAGCACCTGGCGCAAGGTCATGGCCGTCAACGTCGACTCGGTCGCGTACCTGTTCGGCGAGGCGCACCCACTGCTCGCGGCGGCGCCGGGAGGCGGTCGCGTGGTGATCATCGCCTCGAAGAACGTCCCGGCACCGGGGCCGGGGGCGGCCGCCTACTCCTCGTCGAAGGCAGCACTGACCCAGCTGTCCCGGGTCGCGGCGCTCGAGTGGGCGCCGGACGGCATCCGGGTCAACCTCGTGCACCCGGACGCCGTGTTCGACACGGGCCTGTGGACGCCGGAGCTCCTGGCGGCGCGTGCCGAGCACTACGGCATGAGCGTCGACGACTACAAGCGCCGCAACCTGCTGCGCGCGGAGGTCACCAGCGTCGACGTCGCACGCCTCGCCCGATCGATGGCCGACGACACGTTCCGGTGCACGACCGGTGCACAGGTGCCGATCGACGGCGGAAACGAACGGGTCATCTGACCCTCAGCCCTCCACGGAAGGACGAGCATGCACACCGGATCGATGGCGAACCCGGAGTACCGCAACGGCACCTGGGGCCCCGCGTACCTCATCCAGGGCCCGAGCAGCGACATCGGCGTCCTGCGGCTGGGTCCTGGCGACTCCATGCCGAACCACCTGCACGAGCACTGCGACGAGTCCTTCGTCGTCGTCGAGGGCCGCGCGAGCCTCTGGGTCGACGCGACCACCCGCTACGACATGACTCTCGACCAGGTCCACCGCTGCGAGCCGGGCGAGATGCACTACCTCGTCAACGACTCCGACGCGCCCTTCCGCTGCGTCTTCATCAAGTCGCCCCAGAGCCCAGGAGACACGGTCACGATCCCGTGGACCCCAGGAGAACCCGTACCCGCTCGTCCCTGACCCACCACCCACGGCGCCGGGACCGACCGGCACAGAAGGAGAACCACCATGGCTGATCTCGACAGCAACGTCGCCGGCAAGGACTACGGGCTCGACCGCCCGCAGACCGTCCCCGGATCCGCGGTGAAGGGGAGCGACCAGCTCGACTTCGGCATGCGGCACCGCCTCGCGCGGATCTTCAAGGACGACGGACGCACCGTCATGCTCGCCTTCGACCACGGCTACTTCCAGGGCCCGACGAGCGGCCTGGAGCGGATCGACCTGTCGATCGTCCCGCTCGCCCCGCACGCCGACGCCCTGATGGCCACGCGCGGGATCTTCCGCTCGGTGATCCCGGCCGGCTCCGACAACGCGCTGGTGCTGCGCGCCTCGGGCGGGCCCTCGATCCTCAAGGAGCTCTCGAACGAGCGCATCGCGATGGACGTGAACGACGCGGTGCGGATCGACGCGGCGGCCATGGCCGTCCAGGTCTTCATCGGCGGCGAGAACGAGACGCAGTCCGTGCACAACATGACCCAGCTGGTCGACGCCGGCCTGAGCACCGGCATCCCGGTGGTCGGCGTGACGGCCGTGGGCCGCGAGCTGGTGCGTGACGCGCGGTACCTGGGCCTGGCGACGCGCATCATCGCCGAGCTCGGCGCGCAGGTCGTCAAGACGTACTACTGCGAGGAGAACTTCGAGCACGTCACGGCCGCCTGCCCCGTGCCGGTGGTCATGGCCGGCGGGAAGAAGCTCCCTGTCCTCGACGCGCTGACCATGGCCTGGCGTGCGGTCGACCAGGGCGCCTCCGGCGTCGACATGGGTCGCAACATCTTCCAGCGGCGCGACCCGATCGCGATGGTGCAGGCCGTGAAGGCCGTCGTGCACGGCGGGGCCTCCCCTGCCGACGCTGCCCAGATGTACGCGGACCTGTCGGGCGGGGCGGAGGACTGAGCCGGTGAGTGCGACGACCGGAGCAGGCACACCCCCATCCGAGCAGGAGCTCCGTGTCGAGCTCTGCCGCGTGGGTCGGGCCATGTGGGAACGCGGGTACGTCTCCGCGAACGACGGGAACGTGTCGGTGCGGCTGCCGGACGGCTCCGTGCTCTGCACGCCCACCGGCGTGAGCAAGGGATTCATGACCCCCGAGATGCTCCCGGTCGTCGCACTCGACGGAACCGTGCTGCGCGACGGCGACGGCAGGGGACCCTCCTCGGAGGTGCTCATGCACCTGCGCGCGTACACGACGGACGAGCGGGTGGGAGCGGTGGTCCACGCCCACCCGCTCTACGCCACGGCGTTCGCGATCAAGGGCGAGGCCCTGACCGGCCTGCTCATGCCCGAGACGATCGTGATGATGCCGGAGGTCCCGCTCGCCCCGTACGCGACGCCCTCGACCGTCGAGGTCCCGGACTCGATCGAGCCCTTCATCCGCAGTCACCACGGGTGCCTGCTGGAGCACCACGGTGCGCTCACCTGGGGGCCGGACCTCATGACGGCCTACCTGGGGATGGAACGACTGGAGTACTCGGCACGGATGACGGCGACCGTGCGTCAGCTCGGCGGCGAGCGCGAGCTCTCCCCCGAGCGCGTGGCCGAGCTGCGGCGCATCTTCGGGGTGGACCGGCCGGCCGTCGACTGAGCGCGGGCGCGTCATCTCGCCGCACGGCGGGGTGACGCGCCTGAGCGGTCTCTCTCGCGGCGCTGCACTGACTCGGGCACTCCTCTTCGTCCGGCGCTCCCTCGGTGGCGGCCCGGAGTTCTGATCCTCCGCAAGCATTGACAATCATCAATGTTCTGGGCACTCTGGCGCTGCATCGACATCCGTCGATACATTGACCGTTGGCACGCGCACCGGAGGACGTCCGCCATGATCACCACCAGCCGCACCGACCTGCCCGTCGCCGTCATCGGAGCCGGGCCGATCGGCCTTGCTGCCGCCGCGCACCTGAGCGATCGCGGGCTGCCCTTCGTCGTCCTCGAGGCCGGCGACGACGTCGGCGCCGCGGTCAGCGAGTGGGCACATGTCCGCACGTTCACCCCGTGGCAGTACCTCGTGGACCCGACGGCCGAGGCCCTGCTCGCCGCGACCGGGTGGACGCGACCGGCCACGCCCGTCCCGCCCACGGGTGGTGAGCTCGTCGACGAGTACCTCCGCCCGCTCGGTGCCCTCCTGGCCCCGCACGTCCGCCTCGGCCACCGCGTCACGGCGGTCACCAGGGACGGTCTGGACAAGACCCGCAGCATCGGGCGCTCCGAGCACCCCTTCCTGCTGCGCGTGCAGGGTCCGGACGGCGAGCTGCTGGAGCTGCGCGCCCGCGCGGTCCTCGACGCGTCGGGGACCTGGGCCGGCCGCAACCCGCTGGGAGCCTCCGGCCTGCCGGCAGCAGGCGAGGACGCGGCCGCTCCGTTCCTCGTCGGCCCTCTTCCCGACGTCCTGGGCCGGGACCGCGAGCGCTTCGCCGGCCGCAGCACGCTCGTGGTCGGCTCCGGACACTCCGCCGCGAACACCCTGCTGGCCCTGGGCCGGCTGGCGGCCGAGGAGCCGACGACCCGGATCATCTGGGCGATCCGCGGGGACTCCCCCGAGAAGGTCTACGGCGGTGGCTCGGCCGACCAGCTGGAGGCAC
The DNA here is from genome assembly GCF_041597215.1 of Actinotalea sp. Lineage (GTDB taxonomy): Bacteria > Actinomycetota > Actinomycetes > Actinomycetales > Cellulomonadaceae > Actinotalea. The sequence continues at coordinate 1,062 of NZ_JBFHHB010000029.1, read as the reverse complement.
GCGGGCGGCTCGGGGAGGACCTGCGCTCCCTTGTCGCGTCGGGCGTCGTGCGGCTGGTCCCGCGCTTCTCGGTCACCGGTCTGGAGAGCCACGGGGACACCGTGAGCGTCATCGGGGCGACCCCCGAGCAGCGGATCGACGACCTGCACCAGGTGGCGGCCGCCACCGGCTTCCGCCCCGACCTCGCGATGCTCTCCGAGGTGCGCCTCGACCTGGACCCGGGACTGGAGGCGCCGCGCGCGCTCGGCCCGCTGATCGACCCCGCCTACCACTCCTGCGGTACCGTGCCGCCGCACGGACACCGCGATCTCGCACAGCCGGAGGAGGGATTCTTCATCATCGGCATGAAGTCCTACGGTCGGGCGCCCACGTTCCTCGTCACCACCGGGAACGAGCAGGCGCGATCCGTGGTCGCAGCTCTCGCCGGCGACCTGGAGGGCGCGGACCGGGTCCAGCTCCTGCTCCCCGAGACCGGGGTGTGCTCGGTCGACGCCACCGGGACGGACCTCGGGGCCGGCAGCTGCTGCGGCACCACGACGGCCGCGCGGGAGACCGCGGTCCCTGTCACGATCGGAGCCGTCCCGGCGGCCGCCCACCGACCGCTGCCGGTGGGCGTGGCCGCACAGGGGTTCGCGACCGGCGCGGCCCCCGGGGGGATCGCCGCAACGGCCGTGCGCGCGCCGGACAGCGGGTGCTGCGGGTGACCCCGCCCGTCGAGGTGCGGCTCGCCCGGGTCGAGGACGCCGAGGCGGTGGCCCGGATCTACAACACCGGGATCGCCTCACGCCAGGCGACCTTCGAGACCGAGCACCGCACCGCGGCGGACATGGCGGCCCGGATCACCGGCACCTCCCCCCGGCACGCCTTCGTCGTCGCCCTCCTCGACGGGAGCGTCGCCGGCTGGGCGGCGACCTTCCCCTACTCCCCGCGAGCGGCCTACGCCGGGGTCGCGGAGTACTCCGTGTACGTCGACCCGGCGGCGCACGGCCGCGGGGTGGGCCGGGCCCTGCTCACCGACCTGCTCGCGCGGGCCCGCGCCGCCGGCCTGCACAAGGTGACCAG
>NZ_JBFHHB010000028.1:0-20308 GCF_041597215.1 Actinotalea sp. | reverse complement strand
GGGGCGGTGGACAGCCCCGCAGCACCTACGCTCGGCCCATGCCTGATGCCGCCAATGACGTGCCCGTCGCCGCCGAGGCGCCGGGGCACGGGCGGGCGCCCGATGCGTAGGGGCGTCCTCCGGGCCGGCCTCGCCGCGCTGCTCTTCGGCGCCTCGACCCCGTTCGCGGCCCAGCTGGCTCGCGAGACCAACGCGTTCACGCTGGCGGGCCTGCTCTACCTCGGGGCGGCCCTCGCCGTCCTGCCCACCGGCCTGCGGCATCGACCCGATCCCGCAGCCCTGCGGCGAGGGGCCGGTCGGCTGAGCACGGCCGTTGTCCTCGGCGGCGCGGTCGGCCCGGTCCTCCTCGCGTCCGGTCTCCAGCACACGAGCGCCGCGAGCGCGTCCCTGCTGCTCAACCTGGAGCTGGCCTTCACCGTCGTCCTCGCCGCCGCCTTCTTCCACGAGCACATCGGGCTCCGCGTCGCGCTCGGAGCCGGGCTCGTCGCCACCGCGAGCCTGCTGCTCACCGGACCGGGTGCCACCACCGACCTGAGGCTCGGCGCCGTGCTCATCGCGGCCGCCTGCCTGTGCTGGGCCGTGGACAACAGCGTGACCGCCGAGCTCGACGAGCTCGCCCCGGCGCACATCACGCTGGCCAAGGGTCTCGTGGCGGGCGGCGCGAACACCCTCGTCGGGCTGAGCCTCGCACCCCTGCCCTCGCCGTCGATCATCGGCGGAGCGTTGCTCATCGGCGCACTGGGTTACGGGGTCTCGATCACGCTGTGGGTCGCCGGGGCCCGTGACCTCGGCGCGGCCAGGGCGCAGGTCGTCTTCGCCACCGCGCCGTTCCTCGGCGCCGTCGTCGCCTGGACCGTCTTCCGCGAGGAGGTCACGCTCGGCGCGATCGCAGCTCTCACGCTCGCCGGGATCGGCGTGGCCCTCGTCTCCCGTTCGGACCACGAGCACGAGCACGAGCACGATCCCGTCGAGCACGACCACGAGCACGAGCACCCGGACCCGCACCACGCGCACGAGCACGCCGACGGCTTCGTCGGACGGCACCAGCACCCGCACGTCCACGACCGGCTGGTGCACGCACATCCGCATGTGCCGGACCTGCACCACCGGCACGTGCACTGATCTGCCGGCTGGAGCGTCCGTCGGCGCCTGCGGTCGTCACAGCAGCTCCGTCACGCTCCTGACGCCGGTGAACACGGCGATGACCAGCAGCAGCACCGTGAAGGCGAGGCTCAGCCGCGCCGGAGCGACGCGGCCGGCGGTCCGCACGCCGAGCAGGCTCCCGATCACGGCGGAGGCGCCGAACACGAGGAGGAACACGGGGTCGAGATCGACGGGCTGCGAGAGACGCGAGAGCAGCGCGACCACGGTGTTGACCGTGATGACCACGAGGGAGGTGCCGACCGCCGTCGTCATCCCCATGCCCAGGGCCAGGACGAGCGCGGGCACGACGGCGAACCCTCCGCCGACCCCGAAGAACCCGGTGAGCAGGCCGACGCCGGTGGCCGTCGTGACGACGAGCAGGCGATGCCGCCCGGTCCGCCGAGCGGCCGCTGCCTGCTCGACCCCTGGTCGCACGCCGCCCTGGGCGCCGCTGCCGGCGTCCGCCGCCCGCGCCTGGGCACGGCGACGCCGAGTCATCAGCACGGCGACCACGACGAGCAGCACGGCGAAGGCGGCAAGGAGCACCGCCTGGGGGACGGCGACCGAGGCCCTCGAACCGAGGTAGGCGCCGCCCGCCCCGAGCAGACCGAAGACGAGCCCGTCGACCCACCGCACCCGCCCGGCGCGGTGATGGCCGATCGACCCGGCCATGGCGGTCCATCCGACGACGACAAGCGAGCCCGTGGTCGCGGCCACGACGTCCTGACCGAACCCGTATACCAGGAGCGGGACCGCGATGATCGACCCGCCACCACCGAGCATCCCGACGGCGAGGCCGATGACCAGACCGAGGGGGACGGCGAGAACGACAGCCAGGTCGGGGTTCACCCGGCCCACCGCGGCGGCAGTAGCCGACCGCGCAGCCGTCCGCCCGTCGTCCGCGTCATGCCCCGGTGCCCGCCTCGACGAGCTCGAGCCCCGCGGTGCGGGCGTTGGCGTCGAAGCTGTCGTCCACGTGCACGACGTGCCGGCCGTGCGCGGCCAGGAGCGAGGCCGCGAAGGAGGCCCGGTACCCCGCGGCACAGTGCACCCAGACCTCGCCGGGCGGTACCTCGTCGACGCGGGTCAGCAGCTGGTGGAGCGGGATCCGCACCGCGTCGACGATGCGCCCGGCCGCGGTCTCCCCGTCCCTGCGCACGTCGAGCACGACGACGGGCCGGTGGTGCCGGACCTGGGCGAGGTCAGCGAACGTGGCGCGCTCGATGCGGGCCAGGGGCTCATCGGTCCAGTCCTCCGGTCGCCCGGTCGCCGCTGCCGCCGGGCGGTCGATCCCGATGCGGACCAGTTCCCGCTGCGCCTCGGCGACCTGCTCCGGCGTCTCCCCGAGGAGGGTCACCGGCGTGCCCCACGGGATCAGCCAGCCGAGGTAGGTCGCGAACTGGCCGTCCAGGCCGAGGTTGTACGAACCGCGCACGTACCCGGCCGCAAAGGCGGTCCGGGTCCGCAGGTCGACGAGCCACTCCCCCGCCTCGAGCCGACGTCGCAGCTCTGCCGCGTCGGCCGTCGTGGGAGGGCTCAGGTCCGGGGCGGCCGGGCCCGCCGCGTTGGCCGGGCCCATGTGCGCGTAGTAGGCGGGGTAGGCGTCGAGCCCCGCGAGGATCTCCGCGACGTAGTCCTCCTCCTCACGGGTCAGCGCCGGGTTGGCGATCCGCTCGGCGCCGATCGTCGACCCGCTCGCCCCGGCCGTGGTGGCCGTCGCCGAGCAGAAGCTGCCGAAACCGTGGGTGGGCAGGACAGCCGTCGCGTCGGGCAGGGTGTCCGCCAGCTTGTGCGCGGAGGCGTACTGGTGGTGCGCGAGCTCGTCCGCATGGTCATGACCGAGCAGGTCGGGGCGCCCCGTGGAGCCGTACAGCAGCGACCCGCCGGAGAAGACGAGCGGGGTGCCACCCTCGGCGTCCTCGAGCACGTAGGCCAGGTGCGTGAAGGTGTGGCCGGGGGTGCTCACGGCCCGGACGGTCATCGTCGGGCTGACCATGACCTCGTCGCCGTCACGGATCCCGGTGCGGGCGAAGCGGACGGGGTCGTCCGCGTTGACGTAGTAGGCGGCGCCCGTGGCCTCGGCGAGCGCGAGCCCGCCGGTCACGTAGTCGTTGTGGATGTGCGTCTCGAAGACGTGGGTGATGCGGACCCCGGCGTCCCGCGCCAGGTCGAGCAGGCGGTCGATGTCCCGCTGCGGGTCGACGACGACGGCGACCTCGCCGTCGTGCGCCAGGTAGCTGCGGTCGCCGAGGGACGGGGTCTCGAGGGTCAGGATCGTGACGGGCATGGTTCCTCCGGGTCTCGGGCGGCTCAGGCCAGCGCGTTCGGGCCCTGGACGACCGGATGGCCGGCCGCGATCCAGCCGGCGGTTCCGCCCTGGACCGAGAGGGCGACCAGGCCGGCGTCGATCAGGGTCCGCGCGGCGGTCTTGCTGCGGTTGCCGGTCGCGCAGATGACGTAGACGGTCCCGCTGCCCTCGATCTGGCCGACGCTCGAGGCGACGGAGCGGAGCGGGATGAGCTGCGCCCCGGGAACATGGCCGGTGACGTACTCGTGGGGCTCACGGACATCGATCACCCGGGCCCCCTCCGCGTAGGCGGCTGCAAAGCCCTGCTGGTCGATCTCGAGCATGGAAGATCCCCTCTGGTTCGGATACCCCCGGGGGTATCTCTCGCCAGGCTACAACAGACCGCGCCCGGCCGGCATTCCCCCGGCCCTCCCACCGTCCACCCACGCCCGACGGCGCCACCACGGACCTATGGCCCTGCGACCCGAGCGCAGCGATCTCGACCCGCTCCGGGCACGAGGGGGCGACCCGGCGCTCGCGCGCGGTCGCCCGTCGATCAGACCCGTCAGGTCCGGGAACGCAGCACCTTGTCGATGACGGCGTCGAGGTTCGGCGGCTCCGAGCCGAGCTCGGCGACGACGGCCGCACGGACCGCTGCCCGCAGGTCGTCCCGGCTCGCGGAGAGGACCTGCGGAGCGCTCGCCGGCGTCGGGAGAGCCGGGCCGTCCGAGCGTTCGACGGGCACGGACAGCTCGCGCGCCCGTTGGGCCGCCTCGTGCGTCAGCGAGTCCCGGCCGCTCAGGCGGATCGGGCGACCGGCCGCATGGGCGTCCTCGACGTCGTGCCTGGTGAGGAACCGGCGACGTTCGAACCGACGATCAGTCGCGTCCATCGATGCCCTCCAGTGCTGCCACGGCCGCGTCGCGCGCGGCGAGGATGTCGGACTCGGTCCCTGCCATCCACAACCGGCCGAAGACGCCGACGGAGGCCACGTGCATGAGGTTGACCGGCGCCGCCTTCTCCGCCTCGTTGGCCGCCAGGTTGATGTAGGCAGCAGGCGTGCACTCGAGGACGAGCATCGTCTGCCCGGCGACGAGCATCATGCCGCGCGTGAACCGGTTGAGGAGCTGCGACTGGTACGGGCTGACGTTGGTGATCACCTGCATCGAGGCGATCTGCGGGCGCTTGCGGTCGGCCGGCACCAGGTCGAGCTCGCGCAGCACCGCGTCACCCGCCTGCAGCACCTCGGCCTGGGACTCCGAGTGCAGCTCGAACATGCCGAACTGCCGCTCGACGATCTGTGCGCCAGGACGCGCCTGGGTCGCCTTGACCGCGACGTCGACGACGCGGAAGACGTGGTTGCCGGGTGCCATCTCGACGTACAGCGCCGCCATCCCCTCGACCGGGAGGTCGCCCTGGGTCACCGTCCCGACGAACGAGGCGTACTGCGGCTGCATCCGGTCGAGGTAGCAGTAGGCGCGGAGCTCGAAGTCATCGGCCACAGGTCACATCTCCTTGATCATCAGGGTCGCCCCTGGTAGCGGTACCCCGCTGCGGTCGGCACCACGGGCGCACTGCGCGCGATGCCGAGCGGGGTGACGAACAACGGGTCGACCGGGACGACGGCGTCCAGGCCCGCCGACTCGGAGACGACCTCGGCGAACCCGGGGAACGATGCCGTCCCCCCGACCAGGTGGACCGTCGGGACGGGCCAGCCGCGCGTGCTCGTCCGGACGATCGACGCGACCTTCTCCATCACCGGCCGGACCAGCGGGAAGAGCCGCTGCTGCTGGGCCGGGTCCTTCTTGAGCGCCTCGGCCTCGTCGAACGAGATCCCGAGCGCCCCGGCGATGACGAGAGTGAAGTGGGTGCCACCCGTCGCCTCGTCAGCGGTGTGCACCACCACGCCGTCGGCGACGACCGCGACCCCGGTGGTCCCGCCGCCGATGTCGACGACGACTCCGTCGCGCAGGCCCAGCACCTCGTTGGCGGCGCTGGGCTCGTCCACCAGGCCGCTGCACTCGATCCCGACGGCCTCGATGACGTTGGCCACGGCCCGCACCTCGCTGAGCGGGACACCTGGCGGGTAGGCACCGTGCGCGGCGGGGATCGCCACGCCGAGCCGACCCTCGACGTCCCGGCGCAGCCGGTCGAGCACGTCCACCGCACCGACGAAGTCGGTCACCACCCCGTCACGGACCACGTCCGCGAACTCGTAGGCCGCGGCGAGGGGCCTGTCGTGCTCGTCGAGCACGACGAGCACCGTGTACGCGGTGCCGAGGTCGACCCCGGCACGCAGGGCCGTCGGCGGCTCGGTCAACGGACCGGAGCGAAGGGACCGGGCGAAGGCTCCCATCGTCTCGCTCAGCCCTGCTGCGACGATGCTCATGCGCCACCCGACCAGTCCGCGGGGTAGGTCACGTAGAGGAACCGCGCCCAGGACGGCGTCCCGAAGGTGATGCGCGAGCCCTTCGGCACCGCGATCACATCACCCGGACGGCCGACGACCAGCTGGTCGTCGGTGCGGATGTGCAGCTCTCCCTCGATGACGTACTCCACCTCGTCGTAGTCCAAGGTCCACGGGAAGGTGCCCTCCCGCAGGCTCATCACGCCGGCCGCCATCGGCATCCCGTGCTCGGCGGTCACCACGTCGAGCAGCCGGACGTCCATCTGCGGCCGGTGGATCTCGGCGGGGAAGGGCTCGAGGTCCATCCGGTCGACTCCTGCCACGTGCAGCAGTCGCGGCCGCCCCTGCGCCCCGCTCCCCCCGGCCTGCCGCGGGGCCTCGTCGTCCGGCGCACGGACGACCACCCGCAGCCCCTTCTCCCCCGCGACGTCACGGGCGAGCGGGGTGAGCAGGTCGCCTGGCGCGACGACGAGCTCCGTCGCACCCGTGCGGGCGTGGCGGAGCACGTCGTCGGCGGTCAGGACCCGGCGGCTCACGGTGTCAGCGGACGGACGTCAGCGGTCAGGAGGTCGGGTTCTGTGCGGGCAGGATGAACTCGACGTCGCCGTGCGGCCGCGGGATCACGTGGACCGAGACGAGGTCGCCGACCCGCTGCGCGGCGGCGGCACCGGCGTCCGTCGCGGCCTTGACCGCACCGACGTCGCCACGGACCATCACGGTGACGTAGCCGCCACCGATCTGCTCCTTGCCGATCAGCGTGACGTTGGCCGCCTTGACCATCGCGTCCGCCGCCTCGATCGCACCGACCAGGCCGCGCGTCTCGATCATGCCGAGGGCGATCATCTGGGGATTTGCCATTGGAGTGGTCCTCTCACTGTTGGTCTGCCGCTGGGTTCGTGCTGCCTGCCGGTCGGGTGCTGCGGGTCCGTCTCGTGCCGTCGGTGGCGCCGGTGCGCCGTCGCCCGGTGGCGGGCGGGACGACCGTGCGGCGCTCATCTCGCACCGCCGAGCTGGGCGATGACCCTGGCGACGATCCGGTCGACCTCGCCGTCGGGCCCTGCCGTGACGGGGAACCGCTCGGTCGCCGCGCCGCCTCGGCCGGGCTCGTCGACGTGCCGTGGCGCACCCTGGACGTCCGGGGCGTGCTGGTAGGCCTCGCGCGGCGGCTCGGCGACCGGGTAGGCCAGCCTCTTGATGTTGAGCAGGTGGGTCACCGTGATGTTGTCGCTGACGACCGCGCCGCCGATCCCGCCGGGCGCCAGGGTCATCGCCGGCATCACGCCGGTCGTGGCACCGATGGCGCCGAGCGTGCCCCAGGAGTTCACGATGATCCGGAAGGCCGGCTTCTGCAGACCGAACTCGAGGATGACGTCCTCGTCGGTCGCGTGGATGACGAGCGAGTGGCCGTCCCCGCCGTACTTCAACAGCTCGATGGCGCGGTCGCAGCCCGCCTTCCAGCCGTCCTCGACGTACCAGCCCAGGACGGTGGTGAGCTTCTCCGCCGAGAGGGGCTCCTCCCGGCCGACCGCGGCCAGGGACGCCACGAGGATGCGCGCCGAGGCCGGGACGCTGATCCCCGCGAGCGCTGCCAGCTGCTGGGGGGTCTTGCCGACGGCCTTCGGGTTCATCGCCCCGCCGGGCAGGAACAGGGCCCGCTCCAGAGCAGCCTTGGCCGCGTCGTCGACCCAGTAGGCGCCCAGTCGCTGCATCTCCGCCTTCAGCGCGGCGGCGATCGGCGCGTCGGCGACGACCGACTGCTCCGAGGCGCAGATCGTCGAGCAGTCGAAGGACTTGGAGTTGACCAGGCACTCGGCGGCATGCGCGATATCGGCCGATCGGTCGACGTAGGCGGGCACGTTGCCCGGCCCCACCCCGAGCGCGGGCTTGCCGGTGCTGTGCGCCGCCCGGACCATCGGGGTCCCGCCGGTGGCCAGGATCATCGACGTCGCGTAGTGCTTCATCAGCTCGGTGGTGCCCTGGACGCTGACCTCCTGCATGCACGCGACCAGTCCGCGCGGCATCCCGGCCCGCTCGCCTGCCTCCGCCATCAGCCGCACGGCCTCGTAGGTCGCGCGCTTGGCAGCGGGGTGGGGGGCGATGATGCAGCCGTTCCGGGCCTTGACGGAGATGAGGACCTTGTAGATGGCGGTGGAGTTCGGGTTGGTCGAGGGGCACAGCCCGACGATCACCCCGACCGGCCAGCCGATCTCGACGATCCGCCGCTGCTCGTCCCGCCGCAGCACGCCGACCGTGCGGATGTCCTTGATCGACTCCCAGACGGTCCGCGCGGCGAACTCGATCTTGATCTTCTTGTGCGCGGCGACCCCGTAGCCGCTCTCCTCATGGGCCATCTGGGCCAGGCGGGCGGACTCGCCCATGACCGCGTCCACCATGGCCTTGCAGATCCGGTCCACCTCGGACTGCGAGGCGCCGGCGAACGCGCGCTGGGCCGTCCGGCAGGCGACCGCGAGACGTCGTGCCTCCTGGACGGAGCGCAGGTCGGCGTCGTACTCCTCGGCCATCGTCACACCTCCCTCGGCTGGGCAGCGATCTCGAGCACGGCTGCCCGGAACGCGGCGGCCGCCGCGACGCAGGCGCTCTGCTCACCGACGAGGTAGCCGCCGGAGAAGTTGGTCTCGGACGGCGGCGCGAACCAGACGGCGACGTCCACCTCGGCCACCTTGAGCGCGGCGTCCAGGGCGACGGTCGCCTCGAGCGGCGGCGCGATGAGGTAGGCCATCGAGGTGCCGACCGGGACCCCGCCCTCCGTGCTCAGGTAGGTGCCGACCCTGGCGATCGGGTGGGCGAAGAAGGCCAGGTCACCGGCCTCGTCGGCCGCCTCGAACCAGGCCTTCTCCGTCGCGTATGCGACGCAGGCGGCGAGTCCCGCCCTGGCCTCGGCCGGGTCGGGAGCCGCGAGCATCCCGATGATCTCCCCCGACAGCGGGCCGGAGGCGTGCGCCGAGCCGGCGTAGAAGCTGTGCGCGTAGACGACCTCGACGTCGGCCATCTTCGTCGCCTCGTCCAGCGAGACGTAGAGGCAGTCGTCGATGTCGCAGGTCACCAGGGCGAGGCTCCGCTGGTCGTCGCGCAGCCCGAGCTTGGCGGCGAGGGTGCGGTCCACGTTGGGGATCACCCGGGTCGCCAGGATCGTCGGTCGGATCGGGTCGAGGACGGCCATCATCGGCTCCCGCTCTGCATGAGGCGCAGCTCGACGCCGCTGGCGTGGTGCTGCAGGACGGTCTTGACGTGCTCGACGGCGAACGCTCCGGCCTCGAGCGGGTTGGTGCCGCCGTTCGGCGTGATCATGCAGATCACGTCGCGGTGCGCGTCCGTCTTGCCTGCGGTCGGCTGGTAGCCGGAGTAGACGCTGAGGGCGTCCGCGACGCCGAGCCCCGGACGCTCCCCGATGAGGAGCAGCACCACGTCGGCGTGCACGAGGTCGTTGATGTCGTTCATCACGCCGACCCGGCAGTACCGGACGAAGAACGGCGTGCCGATGCTCACGCCCGCCGCGGTCAGCCCCTGGACGATGACCGGATAGATCTGCGGCACGTTGTTGGTGACCGCTGCGGCCGACAGCCCGTCACCCACGACGATCTGCACCTGCGGCTTGGCGACGCAGCGTTCGGCGATCGTCGTGCGCGCCTCGTCGGACAGCGACCGGCCGAGGTCCGGCCGCAGCAGGAACTCGTCCTGGTCGGTCACCCGGGTCTGCACGGTGAACATGCCGAGCTCGTCGAGCATGGCCTGCGGGACGTCGCCGAAGATCGCGTCCTGGGTGACCGCGTGGTCGGCAGAGAAGAGCAGGGCCGTCGAGGTGCGCGGTCGGGGGCCCGCGCGCCCCACCGCGAGCCGTGCGGCCGTGGTCGAGGCGAGGTTCGCCAGTCCCGCGGGGTTGGCCGGGTCGACGACGCCGATCCGGTGACGTTCCGCCGGGGCGGTCGGGTCCGGCACGTCGATGTCGCCTGCTGCCGTGCGCGCGGGCCGGGCGCTCGGTACGGGGGTCGCAGCGACGGCGGGCGACGGGGCGCTCGACGGCGGGGCCGACGGCGGGGCCGACGGCGACGCGGAGACCGGAGGGGGCGCCGCGGGGGCAGCCGGAGAGGCCGGCGGGGAGGCCTGCGTGGGGGCCGCGTGCTCGCGCCGCAGCTCGCTGAGGACCTGCGAGACGACCTCGCGGACCTCCGCAGCGGTGACAGTCATCGTGTCCTCCTCACCGGCTCAGGAAGAAGGACGCGTCGCCGGCCTTCTCGGTCAGTCGGCCGTCCCGCAGGAGGCCGAGGTTCTCCATCCACTCCTCGAACTCCGGAAGGGGCCGGAGCTTGAGGAGCTGACGCAGGCTGGGGGCGTCGTGGAAGCTCGAGCTCTGGTAGCTGAGCATCGAGTCGTCGCCCATCGGGATGCCCATGATGTAGTTGACGCCGGCGGCCCCGAGAAGCACGGCGAGGTTCTCGAGCTCGTTCTGGTCCGACCTCGCGTGGTTGGTGTAGCAGACGTCGGCGCCCATCGAGATCCCGGTGAGCTTGCCCATGAAGTGGTCCTCGAGACCCGCGCGGGTGATCTGCTTCGCGTCGTAGAGGTACTCCGGGCCGATGAACCCGACGACCGTGTTGAGCTGGAACGGGTCGTAGCGCTTGGCCAGGCCGTAGCAGCGCGCCTCCATGACGACCTGGTCCGAGCCGTGGTGGGCGTCGGCCGAGAGCTCGGCACCCTGGCCCGTCTCGAAGTACATGAAGTTCGGCCCGGTCGCCACGGAGTACCGCTTGGCCAGTGCGTGGGCCTCGTCGAGCATCGCCACGTCGATCCCGAACGACTCGTTGCCCTTCTGGGACCCGGCGAGGCTCTGGAAGACCAGCCCGACCGGGGCTCCCTTGCGCATCGCCTCCATCTGGGTGGAGACGTGCGCCAGGACGCAGTTCTGGGTCGGGATCTCCCAGCGCTGGATCACCTCGTAGGTCATCTCGAGCAGGCGGGCGACGCTGCCGAGCGAGTCGTCCGAGGGGTTGATGCCGATCACGCTGTCGCCCGAGCCGAAGCTGAGCCCTTCGTAGATCGCGGCCCGGATGCCCTCGACGGAGTCGGTCTGGTTGTTCGGCTGCAGTCGCGAGCCGAGGGTGCCGGGCAGGCCGATGGTGTTCGTGGCGTGCTTGACCACCCGGATCTTGCTGGCCGCGAGCATGAGGTCGAGGTTCGACATCACCTTGGTCACGGCGGCGACCATCTCGGAGGTCAGACCGTTGCTCAGCCGACGGATCATGTCCCCGGTCGTGGTGTCGGCGAGCAGCCACTCCCGCAGCTCCCCGACGGCCATGCCCTTGATCTCGCCGTAGACCGCCTCGTTGACCCCGTCGTCGATGACCCGGGTGACCTCGTCCTCCTCGTACGGGACCGCAGGGTTGGCACGCAAGGTCTCCATCGTGACCTCGGCCAGCACGAATCGGGCAGCGACCCGCTCCGCCGAGCTCTGCGCGGCGATCCCGGCGAGGTGGTCGCCGGACTTGTCCTCGTTGGCCTTGGCCAGGAGCTCCTTGATGTCCCGGAACTCGTACCGGTGCCCGAAGAGCGTGGTAGCTAGCTGCACGGGTGCTCGCCCCCTCGCTGGATGCGTGGCTCAGTCATAGAACACCAACGTCTTGATCGAGAGCGGGACGGCCCGACCGTCCAGGACCGGCAGGCCGATGTCGATGAAGTCGCCCTCGCCGAGGCCCACCTGGTCGATCGCGATCAGCGGCAGACCCGGCCGGGTGCTCTGGAGCGTCTGGCCGAGCACCTGCGCGTAGTCCTGCTGCAGGACGAGCACCAGCGGACGCTCCCGGTCACCGGAGTCGTGGTAGGCGACGATCTCCGCTGCGACCGCCTGCAGTGCCGGGTAGCCCAGCTCGCCCGGGAGGTCGACGACGATCGCCGACTCGGCGTGCTCGTCGAGGTCCCACCGGCTCAGGGCGTCCCGGACCGCGTCGGCGAACGCCGGTCCGCCGCCGCGGCCCGGCATCGCCGGGCGCAGCACGGGCAGGTTCCGCAGCGGGAGCAGCTCGCGGTCGACCCAGATGGTCGACCCGCTCAGGGTGACGGTCTGCCCGGCGGCGCCGAGAACCGTGGCCCGCAAGGTCTCGGGAGGACGACGCACGGTCAGCTCCGCGAGACGGGCGTTGCGGTGCAGGCTGTCCGCCAGGAGCGGCCCGACGTCCCCGTAGCGCGCGACCTCGGCCAGCGTCGAGGCGGGCTCGTGGTCGTAGTAGCAGGCGGCGATCCCGCCGGTGAGGAACACCGACGTCGAGGCCGCGGTGTCGGCCAGCGGGGGCGTGAGCTGCACGCCGTGGCCCACGGTGACGGCGCGGCCGGTGGCCAGGTCGACCACCATGTCGGCCATCACGTCGCAGAAGGCGCGCAGCTGGTCGATCGTCGCCCGGGCCCCGACCCTCAGCCCGAGGCCGAGCTCCTCGATGATCGAGCGTCCAGGGGGCGCGATCTTCAGCACGGTGCCCGTGGCATCCACCTCCACCTGGCGGCCACCGACGGCGATCGCCGAGGAGCCGAGGTGGCGCCCCATGGAGAACACGGCCGCGTTGGACGTCCCGCCGCCGATGTCGATGCTCGTGACCTGCTCGTAGTGGTCGGTCGACCACCGAGCGGCACCCGACCCTCGGCCGGCGATCTGGGACTCGGCGTTCGGCCCGGCGATGGTCACCACGAAGTCGCCGGCCGCCGCCGACAGCGCGGCGAGGATCGCCTCGGCGTTCTTGGTCCTGGCGGTCTCCCCCGTGATGATCACCGCGCCGGTCTCGATGCTCCCCGGCGCGATGCCCGCGGCGCGGAACTCGGAGGTGACCAGTGCGGCGAGCGCCTCGGCGTCGACCTCGTCGGGCGCCGAGAGCGGCGTGAGGTGGACCCCGCCCTGGTGCACGATGTCCTTCTCGTCGACCTGGATCCGCGGCACCTGGCCCGGCCGGGCGACGTCGTGCAGCACGAGGCGCGAGAACACGACCTGGGTGGTCGTGGTCCCGACGTCGATGCCGACGCTGAGGACTTCGCGCTGGGCCAGGGGCATGGGGTCCGTCAGCTCTTGCGGAACGTCACGGTGCCGTCGACCTCGAGAGAGTCGAGGATGCCCATGATCACCGCGTCGACCGGCTGGCCCGAGGTGGTCCCCGACTGCCTCGCGGCACTCCCCTCGGTCACCATCACGAGCTCACCGGTCCCGGCGCCCACGACGTCGACAGCGACGAAGACCGGACCCACGAGCTCGTCCTTCTCGTCCGCCTCACGGACCAGAAGGAGCTTGTGCCCGATCAGGCTCGGATCCTTGACGGTCGAGACCGCCGAACCGACGACCCTGGCGATGCGCATGCCGACCTCCGTTGTGTGCCCGCCGCCGCCCGAGCGACGGCGGGCCTGGTCATCCGCTCTCGGGAGCCTGGGTCCGTGCCGCGTCAGTGCAGCTCGGACTCCGCGGCCTCGATGAGCTCGAACTCCTCCTCCGGGGCGCTCGCGACGATGTGGTGCCTGCTGTACAGCCCGAAGTACGCGATCGCCACGACGTACACCGCTGCCGAGATGACCAGCACGCGGGTGTCGACGAGGAACCCGGCGACCAGGGCCGCGACGGCGAGCACGAGGGCGATCCCCGTGGTCACGATGCCGCCGGGGGTCCGGTACGGCCGCTCGAGGTCGGGCTCCTTGAACCGCAGGATGATGTGCGAGGCCGTCATCATGATGTAGGAGACCGTCGCGCCGAAGACGGCGACGAGGATGAGCAGGTCGCCCTGGTTGAGCACTGCCATGATGAAGCCGATGATCCCGGGCACGATGAGGGCGAGGGTCGGGGTCTTGCGCGAGCCCGTGACGGACAGGATGCGCGGGAGGTAACCGGCGCGGGACAGCGCGAAGGTCTGCCGCGAGTACGCGTAGATGATCGAGAAGAAGCTCGCGATGAGGCCGAGCAGCCCGACGACGTTGATGAAGGCCGACACCCCGGTCCGGCCGCCGTAGGCCAGTGGCGCCTCGAGCGCCTCGACGAGCGGGTTGCCCGACTCCTTGAGGAAGTCCGAGCCTGCGGCTCCGGGGGCCACCACGAGGATCATCCCGGCGAAGAGGATGAGGGCGAGCATCGCGCCGATGATCCCGCGGGGCATGTCCTTCGCGGGGTTCTTCGACTCCTCGGCGGCGAGCGGGACGCCCTCCACGGCGAGGAAGAACCAGATGGCGTACGGGATCGCCGCCCAGATGCCGAGGACGCCGAACGGGAGGAACGCGCTCGCGCCGACGGCGGTGGTGTCCACGGGGATGTTGTTGAGGTTCGACGGGTCGAACTTCGGGATCGCCGCGACCACGAAGACGACGAGCGCTGCGACCGCGACGGCGGTGATGGCGAACATCAGCTTGAGGGCCTCACCGACGCCCCACAGGTGCAGGCCGACGAAGACCGCGTAGAAGAAGAGGTAGACGACCCAGCCGTCGAGGCCGATGAGCGAGTTGACGTAGGCACCGATGAAGTTGGCGATCGCGGCTGGCGCGATGGCGTACTCGATGAGGATCGCCGTTCCGGTGAGGAAGCCACCCCAGGGCCCCATGGCCCGGCGGGCGAAGGCGTAGCCGCCGCCGGTCGTGGAGATCGTCGAGGAGAGCTCGGCGAGGCCGAACACCATGAAGAGGTACATCGTCGCCATGAGGATGGTCGCGATGAGCAGACCGCCCCAGCCACCCTCACCGAGCCCGAAGTTCCATCCGGCGAAGTCGCCGGAGATGACGTAGGCGACACCGAGACCCGCGAGAAGCACCCATCCCGCGACGCCCTTCTCGAGCTGCCTCTTCTCGAAGTAGTCCTTGCCCTCGATCTGCGACTCGACGCCGGCGTGGTGCGCGCGGCTCTGCTTGGCCATCGGGCGCTCCTTCTGACGGCGCGGACACCGTCGTCCTGGGTGGGTGCCTCATTGCCCCACTTTCGGACGCTAGACCTGCCAGAACACGGGCCGCAAGACTCCTGCGAGTGACACACGGCACACGGTGCCGGGCGTGCACCCGGGCGACGGCGGGGAGGAGGTCAGCCTCGCGGTTCGGCGAGCGCCGAGGACGGGACGTGCGCCTCCGGGCCTGCCTCCCCACCGAGGCTCGCGGCAAGCCGCTCGCGGGCACGTGCCAGGTGCTCGTCCAGCATGGCCGCTGCACCGTCGGCGTCACCCGACTCGATGAGGTCGAGGATCCGGGCGTGCTCGGCGACGATGATCTCCGGGCTGAGCTCCTGCCGGCCCTGGAGCTGAGCCATGCAGAGCTTCACCTCGAAGGCGAGCGAGTGGTACATCGCGCTGGTCCGCTCGCTGCCGAGCTCGTCGATCAGGCTGGTGTGGAAGCGCATGTCCGGGCCGACGATCTCCCAGGAGCCCCCGGCCCAGATCTCCGCGATCTCCGCATTCGCCTCGCGCGCGGCCTCCGGCACGCGACGGTCGGCGGCCAGTCGGCGCAGCACCTCCGACTCGAGGTACGTGCGGGTGAGGTAGATGTCCCGCACGTCCTGCGGACCCAGGTGCACCACGCGTGCAGTCTTGTGGTTGTTGCGGACCAGCACCTTCTCGCCGGTGAGTCGCTCGATCGCGGCCCGGGCGCTGGCTCGCGCCACCTCGTACCGGGTGGCCACGTCGAGCTCGGTGAGCGGGGTGCCGGGCGCGAGCGCGCCGGTCACCACCTGGTTGCGCAGGTCCTCGACGAGGGCGTCCACCAGGCTCGTCGTCACGATGCCCCGCGCCATGACCACCTCCGTCGACCTCGGACTCGTCTCAGCCTACAAGTTGTCCGGCCAGGACTCTTGTCCCTTGCGTCTACTTGTCGGACAATCAACGCGAGCCGACGAGGAGATCCATGGACCGCACCGCCCCCCGCTCGACCGCCGAGCTCGACGCGATCCTCGCCGCGTGCGTCGCCGATCCCGGCCAGGTCCGCTCCGACGACCTCTCCCGTCACGCCCTGGCCCACGACGCCTCGCACGTCCTGCTCCTCCCACGCGCCGTCGTCGCACCGAGCAGCGCGGCGGAGGTGGCCCGGCTGCTGCGCGCCACGGCGAGCGCCGGGGTGCCGCTCGCCTTCCGCTCCGGCGGGACGAGCCTGTCCGGTCAGTCCGGGACGGCCGGCGTCCTCGCGGACGTCCGCCGGCACTTCACCGCGATCGAGGTGCTGGACGACGGTGAGCGGGTCAGGGCGCAGCCCGGTGTCACCGTGCGGCAGGTCAACGCCCGGTTGGCGCGATACGGACGCAAGCTCGGCCCGGACCCCGCGAGCGAGGCCGCGTGCACCATCGGCGGCGTGGTCGCGAACAACTCCTCGGGCATGGCCTGCGGGACGGCCGAGAACAGCTACCGCACCGTGGAGTCCCTGGTGGCGGTCCTTCCGTCGGGGACGGTCGTCGACACGGGCGCCCCGGATGCCGACGCGGCCCTGCGCGCCCATGAGCCGGAGCTGGTGGAGGGCCTGCTCGCCCTGCGCGAGCGGGTCCTGGCGGACCCCGCCTCTCTCGCCACCATCACTCGGCAGTTCGCGATGAAGAACACCATGGGCTACGGGATCAACGCCCTCGTGGACTTCGACACCCCCGCGCAGATCCTCGCCCACCTGCTCGTCGGCAGCGAGGGAACGCTCGCCTTCCTCGCCTCGGTCACCTTCGGGACCGTCCCGCTGCGCACGCATGCGAGCACCTCCCTTCTCGTCTTCGACGACCTCTACGCCGCCAACCGCGCCCTGCCGGACCTCGTCGCGACCGGCGCGGCGACGCTCGAGCTGATGGACGCCACCTCGCTGCGCGTCGGGCAGTCCGTCCCCGGAGCTCCGGCCGCCGTGCGAGGTCTCGACGTCGACCGGCAGGCCGCCCTGCTGATCGAGTACCAGGCGGGCTCGGCCGAGGGGCTCGAGGCGATCACGGCTGCTGCCCGGCCGACCCTCGACTCGCTGGGGCCGGCACCCGTCACGCTCAGCACGGACCCGACGGTCCGCGCCGAGCTCTGGAAGCTCCGCAAGGGGCTCTACACCTCCGTGGCCGGAGCGCGCCGCAGCGGCACGACGGCGCTCCTGGAGGACGTCGTCGTCCCCGTGGCGAACCTGGCCGACACCTGCGCGTCGCTCGCCGAGCTCTTCGACCGGTACGGCTACGAGGACTCGGTGATCTTCGGCCACGCGAAGGACGGCAACATCCACTTCATGCTCACGGACCGCTTCGAGACCCCCGAGCAGCTGGGCCGCTACGCCGACTTCACCGAGGCGATGGTCGAGCTCGTGCTGGGCAACGGGGGCTCGCTCAAGGCGGAGCACGGCACGGGCCGGGTCATGGCACCGTTCGTCCGGCGCCAGTACGGCGACGAGCTGTACGAGGTGATGCGCGAGATCAAGCGCTTGGTCGACCCGCGGGAGATGCTCAACCCCGGCGTGATCCTCACCCAGGACCCGCTGGCACACCTGCAGCACATCAAGCTCGCGCCGTCCGTCGAGGCCGAGGTCGACCGCTGCGTCGAGTGCGGGTACTGCGAGCCGGTCTGCCCCTCACGAGACCTCACCCTGACCCCGCGCCAACGCATCGTCGTCCGCCGCGACATCCGCGCGGCCGAGCTCGCAGGCGACAGCCGCACCGCCGCGAGCCTCGAGCGCGCCTACCGCTACGCCGGGGTCGAGACCTGCGCGGTGGACAGCATGTGCAGCACCGCCTGCCCCGTCCAGATCGACACCGGTCAGCTGGTCAAGCGGTTGCGCCGCCAGAGCGTCCCGGCCGCGACCGCTGCCGTCTGGGGCACCGCCGCGCGCCACTGGTCGGCGACCACTGCCGTCGCGCGCTCCGCCCTGAACGTGACCGACGCGCTGCCCGGACCTCTCGAGCCGGCGCTGCTCGGGGTGAACACGGCAGCCCGCGCCGTCCTGGGGACCGACAGCGTCCCGCTGTGGTCGACCGAGCTGCCGGGCGGTGGTGAGCGACGGCGTCGCGCGGCCCCCGAGGGGATGCCGGTCGCCGTCTACCTCCCCGCCTGCGTCAACGTGATGTTCGGGCCGACGCAGGGCCCCGGCGTGCAGCGCAGCGTCGAGGAGCTGTGCTCCGCCGCGGGGATCACGCTGCTGGTGCCCGAGGGCATCGACTCCCTGTGCTGCGGGACCCCGTGGTCCTCCAAGGGCATCACGGCCGGCCTCGAGACGATGCGCGCGGCGGTGCTCCCGGTGATCAGGGAGGCGACCGACGGCGGCCGCCTCCCGGTGATCTCCGACGCCTCGTCGTGCACGGAGGGGTTCCGGCACCTGGTCGAGAGCGACCCTGGGCTCGACGTCGAGGTGATCGACGCGGTGGCCTTCGTCGCCGAGCACGTCCTGCCCCGCCTCCCCGAGCACGAGCTGCTCGGCTCCCTGACGCTGCACCCCACGTGCTCGTCGACCCAGATGGGCCTGAACCCGGACCTGGTCCGGGTGGCGCAGGCCGTTGCCGAGGACGTCACCGTCCCCCTCGACTGGGGCTGCTGCGCCTTCGCGGGGGACCGCGGGATGCTGCATCCCGAGCTCACCGCCTCGGCGACGCGCCGTGAGGCAGCGGAGGCCTCCGCGATCGACGCCGATGCGCACGCCTCCTGCAACCGGACCTGCGAGCTCGGCCTGACCCGGGCGACCGGTACGCCCTACCGGCACGTGCTCGAGCTCCTGGCCGAGCAGGTGGCCAGCACCGGGCCGGCCTAGGCCCCACGAACCCTCCGTCGCACGGTTGGCACATATCCAGCAAAGGAGCAGGGAGATGAGCAGCACGATGAACCCGGAGACCACAGCACTCGTCATGATCGAGTTCCAGCACGACTTCACCAGCGAGGGCGGGACGCTGCACGGCGCCGTGCAGGGCGTGATGGAGTCCACGGGGATGCTCGCCAACGCCCGGCGCGCGCTCGAGGCCTCGCGAGCAGCGGGAGTCACGGTGATCCACAGCCCGATCGCCTTCCAGAAGGGCTACTACGAGATCACCTCCCACCCCTACGGCATCCTCAAGGGCGTCGTCGACACCTCCTCGTTCATCAAGGGGACCTGGGGCTGCGAGATCGTCGCCGACGTCGCACCGACCGGTGACGACATCGTCATCGAGGGCAAGCGCGGGCTCGACGCCTTCGGCTCGACCAACCTCGACTTCATCCTGCGGTCCAAGGGGATCACGACGGTCGTCCTGGCGGGCTTCCTGACGAACTGCTGCGTCGAGTCGACGATGCGCTCGGCCTACGAGAAGGGTTTCGAGGTCATCACCCTCACCGACGCCGTGGGCGCGACCTCGCAGGCCGAGCACGAGAACGCGATCCAGTACGACTACCCGATGTTCTCCAAGCCGACGACCGTCGACGAGTACATCGCGACCCTCGAGGGCGCGCGCGTCACCGCGGACTCGTCCCGGGGGTACTGACCGCACGCACGCTCCCGCCACTCGATGCGCGGAGCAGCTGCTCGGCGCGGGCCGGCCTCCCGCGCGCACCCCGTCATGCCGAACGCGCTCCCCGCCGCCAGTGGGCGAGCACGCTCGGGTCGACGGGGTGCGCCGGGTACCGTCCGTCGGCGACGTCGACGAGCGCCTCCATCACCGAGGAGGCGACATCGCGGGTGAAGTCCTCCGTCCAGCACAGGGCGTGCGGCGTCACCAGGACGTTCTCCATCGAGAGGAGCGGGTCGTCCGGCGCCGGGGGCTCGGGGTCGAGCACGTCGAGGGCCGCCCCGGCGATCTCGCCTCGACTCAGGGCGAGAGTCAGGGCCCGCTGGTCGACGAGACCGCCACGAGCCACGTTCACCAGGTAGGCCGTGGGCTTCATCGCCGCGAGGAAGGCCTCCCCCACGAGGTGGTGCGACTCGGGGGTGAGCGCGGCCGTGACGACGACGTAGTCGGACTCCTCCGCCAGCCGTCGGGCGTCGAGCAGGGTGACTCCCCGTTCGGCGGCACCTCGCTCGTCCGCGAACGGATCCGCCGCGACGACCCGGACACCGAGCGGGGCCAGGAGACCGACCAGGTCGCTGCCGACCCCACCGAGCCCGAGGATGCCGACGGTCCGCCCCGCGAGACCTGGCCCTCGGTAGCGGCCTCGGTCGGCCCAGCGACCGGAGCCGGCCGCCCGGTGGTTCTCCACGAGCCGGTGGCTCACGGCCAGGAGCATCGTGAGCCCTGCGAGCGCGAGGGGACGACGCACGGCGAGCGGCGTGGTGGTGACGACGACCCCTTCGGCGGCCAGACCGGTGATGTCGATCCCGTCGAACCCCGCCCCGAAGCGGGCGACGTGCAGCAGCCTGGGGCAGGCCGCCGCCACCTCGCGCGGGACGTGCAGATGCCCGAAGGACAGGACGGCGTCGTAGTCACCCAGGATCTCGGCCGGCATGATCGGACCGTCGACCTGCGGCATGACCTCCCAGGACAGCCCCGCATCGGTGAGCCGGCCGAGCCCGATGTCACCGAAGATCGTCGATCCGTCCGGGCTGGCGCAGTCCGCCGTGAG
>NZ_JBFHHB010000027.1:0-20579 GCF_041597215.1 Actinotalea sp. | reverse complement strand
TCGACGCTGCTCAACGCGCTTGCCGGAGCGGAGCTCTGCCCGGCCGGCCCGCTTCCCGCGACGCGGACCGCACCGCTCGGCGCAGCCCCGATGGACGGAGCCGACCGTGCACCCCGCGCCGGGGCCGGCCGGCGCGCGGCCGCGGCCACCTGGCTGCGGGCCCACCGCCCGAGCGGGGCGACGATCGCCCTGATCCCCTTCCTCGCCTTCGTCGGGCTGTTCCTGCTGTGGCCGATGCTGACCGTCGTCGCGAAAGCGGTGACACCCGAGGGCGTCCTCGGGCTGAGCGCCATGGAGCGCGCCGTCTCCGGCCCGTACCGCAGCGCCTTCCGCAACTCGCTCGCGCTGTCGACGAGCACCGCGCTGATCGGTGGCCTGCTGGGCCTGCTCCTCGCCCTGGTCGTGCGCGGGCTGCGCCGGCCCGCCTGGGTGCGACCGGTGCTGGACGCCTGGTGCTCGGTCGCCGCCCAGCTCGGCGGGGTGCCCCTCGCCTTCGCGTTCG
This sequence comes from Actinotalea sp., assembly GCF_041597215.1. Taxonomy (GTDB): domain Bacteria; phylum Actinomycetota; class Actinomycetes; order Actinomycetales; family Cellulomonadaceae; genus Actinotalea. The sequence goes on along the minus strand of NZ_JBFHHB010000027.1, from coordinate 20,077 downwards.
TCGCGGCGCTGGGGACCCAGGGGATCGTCACCAAGGCGCTCGCCGGCATCGGGATCGACCTGGTCGGGTCCGGGTTCTCGCTGGCCTCCCTCTCCGGGATGACCCTGGTGTACCTGTACTTCCAGATCCCGCTGATGTTCCTCGTGGTCATGCCGGCCGTCTCCGGGCTGCGCGAGACCTGGCGCGAGGCGGCGACGCTGATGGGCGCCGGGCCGGTGCGCTACTGGGGAACGGTCGCCCTCCCGGTCCTGGCCCCGTCCGTCCTCGGCGGGATGTTCCTGCTGTTCGTCAACGCCTTCAGCGCCTACGCGACGGCGTACGTGCTCTCCTCCAGCGGACAGCTCGTCCCGCTCCAGATCCGCTTCGTCCTGCAGGGCAACGTCATCACCGGTGAGCAGGACCTCGGCTACGCCCTGGTCACCTGGACCGTGCTGCTCATGCTCGCCGGGGTCGCTCTGATGACTCTCGCGCAACGCCGCGCCGCGCGATGGGCCCGCGGATGAGCGCCGCCGGGCTCACGACCCCCGGGCGCCCCTCCCCCGCGGGCAGGCGCCGTCGCGGGACCACGGGCGCCGAGCTCGCCCGTTGGGGCTTCCTGCTCGCCCTCGGGCTGTTCTTCCTGCTCCCCCAGCTGGCGATGGCCCGCTTCGCCTTCCAGAACATCCCGGTCGCCACGCTCACCCTCGGCACCCTGACCGACTCCTGGTCCCTGCGGCGGCTCGGCGAGGCCCTGACCGAGCCGGGCCTGTGGGAGGCCGCCCAGGTGAGCGTCACCCTCGCGGTGCTCGCGATCGTGCTCAACCTCGCCCTGCTGCTCCCGCTGGCCGTGCTCGCCGAGATCCGCGCTCCCCGGCTGCGACCGGTGCTCACCGGGGTGACCCTGCTCCCATGGGTGATCCCGCCGATCGCCCTCGTCGTCGGCGTGGCGGCCACCTTCCGCACGATCGCCCCGTGGTTCCTCTCCTCGACCCTCAGCCTCGTGCCGTTCTACGCGTTGTGGGCGATGCCGTTCACCTACCGCGCCCTGGACGCCGGTCTCCGCGCGATCAACGCCCGCACCCTCGTCGAGGCGGCGCAGAGCCTCGGCGCGTCGATGCCCACGGTCCTGCTCCGGGTGATCGTCCCGAACATGAGCGCCTCGATCGTCGCGGCGAGCGGGCTCACGGCCGCCACCGTGCTCGGGGAGTTCGCCTTCGCCTCGCTCCTGCTCAAGGAGACCCTGCCCACCTACCTCGTCGTGTACCAGCGCCAGGCACCGCAGGCCGGGATGGCACTGGCTCTTGCCCTGCTGCTGCTCACCACCCTCGCCCTCGGCGCCGTCGTGCAGCTCCTGCGCCGTCGGGGCCTCGGCGTCACGACCACCGGAATCTGAGAGGACACCATGGCCACCATCGAGATGACCGCCGTGCGCAAGGAGTTCGGCACGACGGTCGCGCTGGCCGATCTGCACCTGCGGGTCGAGTCCGGGGAGCTCGTCGCCCTGCTCGGCCCGTCGGGCTGCGGCAAGACGACAGCCCTGCGCCTGCTCGCGGGCTTCGAGCGTCCGGACGCCGGTCGGATCCTCGTCGACGACCAGGACGTCACCACCGTCCCCCCGAAGGACCGTCGGTTCGGGATGGTCTTCCAGGAGTACAGCCTGTTCCCGAACCTCACCGCGCGTCAGAACGTCGAGTTCGGCCTCAAGGTGCGACGCACGGGGGCGAAGGAGATCGCCGCGACGGTCGACCGGCTGCTCGAGGTGACGCGCCTGGAGACGCACGCGTCGAAGTTCCCGCACCAGATGTCCGGTGGGCAGAAGCAGCGCGTGGCCCTGGCGCGCGCGATCGCGACGGAGCCGCGCCTGCTGCTGCTCGACGAGCCGCTCTCGGCCCTGGACGCCCAGGTCCGCGAGCACCTGCGCGAGGAGATCCGCCGCCTCCAGCAGGAGGTCGGGGTGACCACCGTGTTCGTCACGCACGACCAGCACGAGGCGATGGCTGTCGCCGACCGCGTCGCGGTCATGCGCGACGGGGTGCTCGAGCAGATCGACCCGCCACGCACGCTCTGGTCCCGGCCGGCCACCGCGTTCGTCGCGGGGTTCGTCGGCACCGTCAACCGGCTCTCGGCCACCCGCAGGGCCGCCGCCTGGCACGTGCTGGGCGGACCGGTGACGGTCGCCGACGAGGGGTTGTCCGCCGACGCGATCGGCACCGGTCGGGCGACGGCGGTCGTCCGGCCCGAACAGCTCGAGGTCCGCGCGCTCACCCCGCACGAGGCAGCGGGCTCGGCTCCCGCCCGGGTGCGCAGCGTGTCGTTCCTCGGCGCCTTCACGCGCGTGGTCCTCACCCACCCGGGCGAGGACATGATCACCGCCGATGTGCTCGGCGCGGACGCACAGGACCTGCGAACCGGCGACCCGGTCGCCGTCTCGGTGCGGTCCACGGCCGGCGCCGTCGTCCTGCAGTGAGCGCGCAGGGCGGCGAGAGCGCGCCGCCGACGACCCTCCACGGCACCCTGCGGCCCGCGCCGGCCGAACCGGGTCGGGCAGCGCAGGCGGCTGCAGGCGCGACCGGCGGCGACCCGTCGCTCGGCTGGCGCGGGCTCGTCGCCGCGCCGGGCGAGCCGCATTCGGGTGCCGCGCCCGACCCGGGGGGACGGGTGCTGCTCGCCCTCGCGCACCTGTCCGACCTGCACCTGTGCGATGCCGAGTCCCCCGCACGCCAGGAGTACCTCGACCACCACGGCGACCCCGGCGCACCGTACGCCGCCCGGCTCGGGGTGATCGGCACCTACCGCCCGCAGGAGATCCTCACCGTGCAGGTCGCGGCCTGCGCCCTGACCGCCGTCGGTCGGGTGGGACGCGGCCCGGTCACGGGAGCCCCGCTGGACGCCCTGCTCGCCACGGGGGACGTCACCGACAACGCCCAGTCCAACGAGCTTCGCTGGTACACCGAGCTGATGACCGGTCGCGTGGTCTCGCCGTGGAGCGGGGACCCGGCCAGGAGCAGCTGGGTCGGCGCTTCCGGGACTGGGGACTGGCGTGCCTACTTCTGGCATCCCGACGGCCCGGCCGACGGCGAGCCCGCCGACCTGCCGACGGCCCGCTACGGCTACCCGCGGATCCCTGGACTCGTCGAGGCCGCGCGGCGCCCGGTGCGCTCACCGGGCGCCGGCTTGCCGTTGCTGACCGTGCACGGCAACCACGACAGCCTGCTCCAGGGCACCGTCGCGCCGACGCCGGCCCTGCACGCGCTGGCCACCGGGACGGAGCGGATCGTCGGCCTCTCCGCCGGGCAGACGCCCTTGGTGATCCTGGAGGGCGCCGCCCCGCTCGGCCCGGCGCGCTACACCCATGACGACACCGCCCCCCGGATCGCCGTCGCGCCTGACCCGGAGCGCGGACTCGTCGAGCGCCCCGAGCGTGGGTGGTGGGCGCGCGACGTCGGTGAGGTCCGGGTCCTCGCACTGGACACCGTGAACCCGCACGGCGGCTGGCAGGGCTCCGTCGGCTCCGAGCAGCTCGCCTGGCTCGAGACCGAGCTCGAACGGGCGCAGGACCGCTACGTCGTCGTCACCTCGCACCACCCCTCGTGGACGCTGACCAACGGCTACGCACCCTCGGGTGCCGAGCCCCGGCACCTGGCGGACGAGGTCCTCGGGCTGCTGCTCCGATTCCCCTCGGTGATCGCCTGGGTGGCCGGGCATGTGCACGCCCACAGCCACCTGTGGCACGCGGCGCCGGGGCGCGAGGGCGGGCTCTGGGAGATCACCACGTCCTCGCTGATCGACTGGCCCCAGCAGCTGCGCGTCCTGGAGGTCGTCCGGGAGGCGGGCGGCACCGTGGCGATCGCGAGCACCGTCGTCGACCACTCCGCCGGTCCCGCGTGGGGCCCCGAGGCCATGAGCGACCCCGCAGGGCTCGCCGCCGTCTCGCGCGCGCTCGCGGCCAACGACTACCGGGTGCGTGGAGCCCTCGGTCACCGCGGCTCCACCGAGGGCACCCCGGCCGACCGCAACGCCGTCTGGCGGCTGCCCGACCCGCTGCGGTGAGCGGGCCGTCACGGGCGGAGGGCAAGGGATTCGAACCCTTGGTGCAGGGTCACTGCACAACGGTTTTCAAGACCGTCACATTCGGCCGCTCTGTCAGCCCTCCCACGCCCTCGGGGGCGCGCTGCCCCTCAGGGCGACCCCATTGTGCCAGCGTCGGGGTCCGCCACCGACCCCCTCAGTCCTCCCACCAGCGGTCGGCACGGCCCGGGCTCATGACGGTCAGCCCGTGGATCACCGCGAGCCGAGCCAGCAGCACGTCGTAGGTCGCCACGCTGTCGACGTCGGGGTGTGCAGCGGCGATGCCCACATGGATCGCGGTGAACGGCGAGGCGACCCCGGCGGCCATCGCGGCGGACCGCAGCGACTGGTCGGAGAAGCGCACGACGACGATCCGGTCCGCGAGGTCGCGGGCGGCGGTCCTCGCCTCGGGCCCCAGCGGGTCGGCGATCCGGCGCAGCTCGGTCAGCCCGAGCGGGGAGGTGACGAGGTCGTCCTCCCGCTCGTCGACGAGGAGTTGCCACGCGGCGGACTCGGGCTCCTGCGTGACGGCGCGGGCCAGCGCCCCACCGTCGGCGTAGATGAGCATCCTCGTCCGTCCTGCACTGCGGCCCTGTCCCGACCGTCAGCCTAGCCAGGCCCCGGAGGGCTCAGGCGCGCAGTCGCTCCATCGCCAGCTTGACCACGGAGATCAGGGCCTGCTTGGTGGCCGCACGCGAGCGGGCGTCGGTGTACATGAGCGGCACGTGCGCCGGCACCGAGAGCGCCTCGCGGACGTCCTCGAGGCGGTGGCGGGCCACGCCGTCGAAGCAGTTGACCGCGACGACGAACGGGATGCCCCGGCTCTCGAAGTAGTCGACAGCGGGGAAGCACTGGTCGAGCCGCTCGGTGTCGACGAGCACGACGGCGCCGATCGCGCCGCGCACGAGGTCGTCCCACATGAACAGGAAGCGGTCCTGCCCCGGAGTGCCGAACAGGTACAACCAGAGCGAGCCGGCGAGCTCGATCCGACCGAAGTCCATGGCGACGGTGGTCGTCGTCTTGCGGTCGCTCACCCCGCCCGCGTCGTCGACGCCGAGCGAGTGCTCGGTCATCGCCGCCTCGGTGTTGAGCGGTTCGATGTCGGAGATCGAGCCGATGAAGGTCGTCTTGCCGACGGCGAACCCGCCGGCGACGACGATCTTCACGACGGTGGGAGCCACGCGCGCGCCGGCAGCGACCGGTTCGCTCACGGCCACGTCAGAGGGCTGCAATGCCATTGAGAACACTCTCCAGCACGCTGAGGGACAGGGCAGGGGACTGACCGGTGTGCAAGCTCACCGGCATGGAGCTGTGGATGCGGATGTACTCGAGGTCCGCAAGATCGGCGACCAGCACCCGCACGACGCCGAGCGGCAGGCGCAGCAGGGCGGAGAGCTCGGCGACGGAGACGAAGGTGTGACCGGCGTGCTGGAGGATCGCCCTCTTCTCGGGCGGGAGCCCTGTGGCCGTCGCGGCCGACGGGAGCACCTCCACCAGGGCCTCGATCGGCAGATCGGCACCGGCGGCCCTGACCCGGCCGCCGGTGACGGCGTACGGACGCACGGTTCGCGTCTCGTACTGCCCACCGTGGTCGTCAGGGGCCTCGGCCCGACCGGAGGAGTGCGCGCTCATCGGACCGTCACGCCACCGGAGCCCGGAGCGCGCCGTCGACGGGCAGCGCACCACGCATCTCGGAGACGAGCTGCGGCGTGAGGATCGACTCGGTGCGCGAGACGAGCATCGCCATCTCGTACCCGACCAGGCCGACATCACAGGTCGAGTCCGCGACGACGGCGAGCACCGACCCGTCCGAGACGCTCATCAGGAAGAGGAACATGTCGTCCATCTCCACGATCGCCTGGCGGACCTCGCCGGCCTTGAGCTGGCGGGCCGCGCCACGGGTCAGGCTCGACATGCCGGCGACGATCGCCGACAGCTGGTCGCCACTGGTGCGGTCCAGGTTCGCCGACATGGCCATGAGCAGACCGTCGGCCGAGACGGCGAGCGTGTGCTGGGCGCCCGTGACCCGGTGGACGAAGTTGTCCAGGAGCCAGGCGTAGTTCGTGGCTTCTGAGCTCACGGTGGTCACGTGTCCTCCTCCGGGGGTCACCACGAGGTGCCCTGCTTGGCTGCGTCACTGGATGCTGTCACCGGTTCCTGCGCGTCGGCCGCAGATCGGCCGCGCGTCGTCCCGGACTGGAAGCTCGCCAAGAGCGAGCGGACCTCGTTGGCGTCCCGCGGTGCGGCGGGACGGCGGGGCTGCGTCGGCTCGTCCTTGGGGACGGCGACGGGAGTGCGGCGCACGAGCGGCTGGGCGCTGCCCACGGCCTGCGGGCGGTACGCGGAGAGCTCGCTCAGCTCGGCAAGGGCCTGCTGGGCGATGCCGGCGCGCAGCGAGAGCGGGTCGTCGTCCCGGACGTCGTCCGAGGGAACGAAGGTCGTGAAGCCCTGCTGGGCCGGCACCGACCGGGCCGGCAGAGCGCCTGGAGCCGCCGGCGTCGGCGTCCGCACCGGCAGCCCGGAGTCCGAGGTCGGGACCTCGCGCTCCGTCGTGGTCGCCTCGGGCGCCTGCTGGTCGTCCTCGACGGGCGACTGCTCCGCCGCGGCCGGGGTGCGCGGCCGGGACGCGCTCGGCCATGCGGACTGCGTCGTGAACTCGACGGCGTTCGGGTCGGGGGTCCAGGAGGTGCCTCGGGTGGCGGCGGGAGCCGCGACCGGAGCGACGACCGGCGGGGCGACCGGCGGGGCGACCGGAGCGGGGCTCTGCTCCGCGACGACCTCCGGCTCCGCGGCCGCGACGGCCTCGTCCACCTCATGACCGTGCGAGAGCGAAGCGAGCTCCTCGGCGGCGGAAAGGCCGTCGTCGGCCGCAGGAGCGTCGGCCGCGGCCTCGTGCTCCTCCGGCCCCCAGGTCCGCTGGGCGTGCGAGCCACGGGAGGACCAAGCCGACTGCCGGTCGGGAGTGACGGGCGGGACCGCGGCCGAGAACGCCGCCATGGTCTCCGCGTCGGCCTGCGGGAGGATCAGCGGCGGAGGCGCGGCAGGCGCCACGCCCTTGCCGGCCTTGGGCGCCTTCGGAGGCTTGGGCGGCTTCGGGGCCTTCGGCGGCTTGGCTGCCGCGGGGGGCTTGGGCTCCTTCGGGGCACGGCGGCCGAAGAGCCCGCGACGTGCCTTCGGCACCTCGACAGCGGCCGGCGCCGCTCCGTTGACGAGGGCGGAGAAGTCGGGGGCGGCCGTGCCGTCGTCGACCGGGAGCTCCGGAGCGGCCGCGGCCCAGGCAGCGGGGAGCTCCGCCGCGGGCGGCGGCGGCGGCGGCGGAACGGGAGTCGTGGCCCCGACGGGGACCTGCGTCGAGGGAGCCGGTGCGGGCGGCGCCCAGCTGTGCTCGGTCCCGGTCTCGCTCACCGGCGCCCAGGCCGTCGACGAGCTCTGCTCGGCAGGGGTCTCGGGAACGGCAGCCCAGTGCGCGGCGCCGTAGTCGGCCTCGTCGTCGGCGGCCTCGGCGTAGCCGGTCTCCCACGGCTCGGCCGCACGACCCTGCTGCGCCCACGGCTCCGACGTCTCGTGGTACTCGACGGGGACACCGAACGGCACGTCCTGCTCGACCGACCAGTCGTCGTCGTCCACCAGGCTCGGGATCACGAACGCGGGCGCCTCGGGCTCGACCACAGGCTCGGCCTGCTCCACCTCGGGGGTCTCGATCTGCTCGAGGGCAGGGGCCGCGAGCTGCTCAGGCGCGCGGACCTCCAGCTGCTCGGCGACGACCTCGGCCCGGCGGGACCGGAAGCCGGTGAACATGGTCGTCCTGGCCTCCGGCGCGACCGGCTCGGCGCTCGCCGCAGGCGGCCAGGCCTCGGTGAAGGCGGCAGGGGTCCGCGAGGGGAGGCCGGCACCCGGCCCACGGTCGCTCCCGGCACCGCCGTCCTGCGGCTCGTCGAAGCCGAAGGGCTCGAAGGGCGCGTTCCGGGCGGCCTGCGCCGACTCCTCGCCGCGCTGCGGGAGGTCGTTCGGTTCGGCGTGGGAGTCGGTGACCGCGTCGTAGGGCAGCAGCGCCCTGCGCTTGCGGGACCGACGGGTGGAGCCGTCCTCCCATGGACGCGGGGTCTCGGCGTCGGCGTGGGCCGGGTTCTCGGCCGGGACCACCGGGACCTCGTGCGTGGGCGGGGCGGCGTGCTGCCCGCGACGGCGACGGCTGAGCGGGGCCGACTCGGACACGAGCGGGGCCCAGTCGTCGCCGAGCGTGGCTGCGGCGCCGGCGAGGGCGTCGGCTGCCGGGGCCGCGGGGATCGTGGACTCGCCGAGGGCAGGTGTCAGGAGGCCGGGCTCCTCGGCGAGCGCCTCGGCGGAGAAGGGTGCGAACGGCACCGGCTCGAACGGCACCGGCTCGACGTCCACGGGCTCGACGGGCGTGGTCTCGACGGGCGCGGTCTCGACGGGCGCGAGGGGCTGCGCGTCGATGCCCACGGGCTCGTACGCGACGGGCTCGAAGGCATCGGGCTCGGCCGGGAGGGGCTGCGGCGATGCGGTGCTCGGGGCGTCGGCCTCGGTGTCCGCTCCCCGCACCCGGCGCCGCGGCAGCCCGAGGCCCGTCGCACCGTCGGTCAGCTGGGCGAGGTCGACCGGCACCGCGGCGATCTCCGGAGCCTCGTTGCGGTCCGGCACGGGGAAGTGCTGACCCAGGGTCGCGGCCGGGACGATCGGGGCGACCACCGGCACGTCGGCGATGTCGACGAACAGCGCGAGCGGAAGCCGGACCATGGCGCGGGTGCCCGTGCCGTGCGGACCGGCGGCGAGCTCGACCTGGGCGCCGAGTCGCGCGGCGATGCGACCGATGACGAACATGCCGAGGCGCTGCGCCCCGAGGACCTCGCCGGCCGAGGCCGAGGCGATCTTGGCATGCGCCGAGTCGAGCTCCTCCTCGCTCATGCCGAGGCCCTGGTCGAGCACGGTGATCAGCACATGGGTCTCGTCGCGACCCGTCGAGACGTGCACCGGGCTGCCGGGGTCGGAGAACATCGTCGCGTTCTCGATGAGCTCGGCGAGCAGGTGCGCCGCGGGGAGAGCGGTGTGGCCGAGCATCATCGGGTCGGCCGGGAGGTCGAGCAGCACGCGCTCGTAGTGCTCGATCTCCGAGGATGCGGTGCGGATGACGTCGGACAGCGGCAGCGTGTCGCGCAGCCGACGACCGGTGTCGATCCCGGCGAGCACGAGGAGCGACTCGGCGTTGCGGCGCATCCGGGTCGCGAGGTGGTCGAGGCGGAAGAGGTCCGCGAGCACCTTCGGGTCCTCCTCCGACCGCTCCAGCGCGTCGATGAAGCTGAGCTGGCGGTTGAGGAGGACCTGGTCGCGGCGGGCGACGTTGACGAACATCTCCGCGATGGAGCCACGCAGGGCGGCCTGCTCCTGCGCGACGTGGATGGTGGTCGCGTTGACCTCGTTGAACGCCGCGGCGAGCCGGCCGACCTCGTCCTTCGAGGTCACCGGGATCTCGGCGAGGGAGAGGTCGGGGCTCTGCCCGGGGATCGCCACCTGCTCGATCAGTCGCGGCAGCTCGTCGCGCACGGTGACGGCCGCCTTCGTCAGGCTGCGCATCGGGCGCACGATGCTCCGGGCGACCGTGAGCGCGAGGATGAGCGAGAGCAGGACGGCGGCGAGCGCGCCGCCGGCGGTGAGCGCGGCCTGCCGGTTCGCGTCGGCCGTGAGCGCCGCCGCGTCGATCGAGATGAGATCGAGCAGGTCCGCGCGGATGACGGCGAGCTCGCTCTGCATGGCCTCGGCGAGGGACCACTGCGCCTCGTCCGCGCCGGCGATCGCCTCCGGGAGGCCGGAGCTGAGGGCCTGACGCAGGGTGACGAGCGTGCCTGGCTGATCGGACAGCTCCAGGCCCGGCACCGCGAGCGCCGCGAGGGCGGCACGCGTGGAGTCGAGCGAGGCGTCCGAGAGGGCGATCAACGCGGGGAGCCAGCGCACCGACTCGAGCTCGCCCTGGGGGTCGAGCAGGACAGCACGCACCACCGGAGCCTCGTGCGCGAGCTCCTCGGAGGAGGTGAGCGCGAGGCCGTAGGCGCGGAAGTCGGCCGCCAGGTCGGGCTCGGTCAGTCGTTGCGAGAGGAGGATCGGCATCGCGACGACGTTCGCGATGAGCTGGCTGTAGGAGGTGTCCACGGCACGCTCGCCGGAGGAGACGATGCGGCCGCGCACCATGTCGACACCGGCCTGCATGTTCTCCGCCTGGCCGACCAGGTCGTCGATGCGTCCGTCGAGGATCCCCTCGGGAAGGCTTGCCGTCGCCTCGGACAGCGTCGCAACCGCCCGGTCGGTCGCCGCTCGCGCGGTCTCCACGTCGGCACCCGGCCGGCCCGCGGCCAGGTTCGTCGCCTGGGTCCGCTCGGCCTGGAGCGCCACGACGACGTCGGCGTGCGGGAGGAGGAGCTCGGCGATCTTGCCCCCGTCACCGGTCGTCCGCGCCGAGGTCACCGACTGCCAGGAGAGCAGCCCTGCGATGAGCACCAGGACGAGCACAGGCCCGGTGAGGGCAGCCAGGACCTTGCCCCGGATCCCCAACCTGCGAAGCATGGCTTCTCCTTCACTGCCCGACGGTGGACCGCGGACGACGCAATGGCGACGGGGACCACCGTACGGTGGTGTGCCGTCCGCTCCCCATCGGCGCGTGACCCGGCGTTCATTAGCCCGTTCGGGAAAGTCGATGATCGGGATGCGTCGTTTCGGCGGGTTTTCACCCTCATGAGCGACTCCTGGGAGACTCGCTCCATGCGGATCGTCAACACCGACACGCCGGGCGGCCCGGAGCTCCTGACCGTGCGGGAGGCGCCGGAGCCCGTGGCCGGCCCCGGGCAGGTCGTGGTGCGCGTCGCTGCCGCCGGGGTGAACAACGCCGACGTCCTGCAGCGCCGGGGGCTCTACCCGCCACCGCCGGGTGCCCCCGCCTGGCCCGGACTGGAGGTGTCCGGAACGGTCGTGGCGAGCGGGCCGGGTTCCGCCTGGTCCGTCGGCGCCGAGGTCGTCGCGCTCGTGGACGGAGGCGGGTACGCCGAGTACGTCGCGGCCCCCGATGCGCAGATCCTCCCGGTGCCCGACGGAGTCGATCTCGTGGACGGGGCCGCACTGCCCGAGGCCGCGTGCACCGTCTGGTCGACGCTGCGTGCCGCGGGCCTGCGCCCCGGCGAGTGGCTCCTGGTGCACGGCGGGTCCGGCGGTGTCGGCACCCTTGCGGTGCAGATCGCCGCGGCGTACGGGGCCCGGGTCGCGACGACGGCCGGCGGGCCGGAGCGGGCAGGGCGGTGCTCCGGGCTCGGCGCGGAGCTGGTCGTCGACCACCGCTCCGAGGACTTCGTCGAGCGCGTGCGGGCCGCCACGGAGGGCCGCGGAGCCGACGTCGTCCTGGACGTGGTCGGTGGCGCGTACCTCGGTCGCAACCTGGACGTGCTGGCGACCGGGGGCCGGCTCGCCGTCATCGGCCTGCAGCGCGGGGCCCGCGGGGAGCTCGACCTGGGGATGCTGCTGGCCAAGCGGGCGACGGTGCTCGGCACGACGCTGCGCTCGCGCCCCGCTCGGGAGAAGGCCGAGATCGTCGCGGCCGTGGGCGCGGAGGTCTGGCCGATGGTGGCCTCCGGCCGGGTACGGCCCGTGGTGCACGCGCGCATCCCGCTCGCCGAGGCCGCGAGCGCCCACGAGCTGATGGCCTCGGGCGAGGTCTTCGGGAAGGTCCTGCTGGTCCCCTGACCCCGCACGGTCGTGCGGCAGCCCGCCGCGGACTCAGGCCCCGGCGGCCTCGTCGAGAGCGGGCCGGCGGCGCACGGAGGTCAACGCGATCGCGCCGGACACGAGGACGAGCCCCAGCACGTCCACCGGATGCGGCCACTGCCGCAGGACGACGGCGCCGACGAGCGCCGCCGTCGCCGGGAGCAGCGCGAGCAGGACGGCGAAGCTCGCGGCGCTCACCCGCCGCAGCACCACCTGCTCGAGGGCGTAGGGAATCACCGAGGAGAGCACGGCGACCCCGACGACGGCCGCGGCGAGCGACCAGGACCCGAGGACCGGCGCACCGAGCCTGCCGACGAAGGGCGCGAGCACGAGCGATCCTGCAGCCATCGCCACACCCAGCCTCGTCACCCCGTCCCCCGTCGTCGCGACGCGTCGCCCGAGCAGGATGTAGCCGGCCCAGCAGGCCGCCGCCGCGAGGATCGCCAGGAGCCCGAGGTGCGCGTCCTCACCGCCGAGGCTCAACGTGACCCCGGCGAGGAGCACGACGCCGACCGCCGCGAGCGCGATCCCCGCGCGCTCCCGCCAGCCCGAGCCGGTGATGGCGGCGACCGCCACCGGCCCCAGGAACTCGATGGCCACCGCGGTACCGAGCGGCAGGTGGTCGATGGCGATGTAGAACATGACGTTCATCAGGCCGAGAGCAGCACCGAACGCCACCGCGAGGGCGAGGTCGCGCCCGGTCCATCGCAACCGCCACGGCCGCCGCCAGGCCACCAGAACGAGGGCGGCGACGAGGATGCGGAGCCAGGCCATCCCGGCCGGGGCGATCCACGCGAAGAGCGCGACGGCGATCGCGGCCCCGAGGTACTGGGTCAGCCCCGAGAGGACGAAGAGGGCCGGTGCCGGGATGCGGCCGAGGGGCCCGCCGCTCGCTGTGGCCGTGCCGCCTCGCCCGTCCTGGCCCGTCGTCGAGGGCACGGGGGACACGGGCGGGACCGAGGGCACCGCGCCAGGCTACGAGGTCGGCGGACGGGCCGCGGCCACGGTCCGCCGGCGGGGTGCGGTCACGGTCCTCGAGGGGGATGCTCGGACGAACGGCGGCGCGCCCGCCTCCCGCGCACCCACCACCCCCGAGGAGCCCTCATGATCACCACCCGTAGCCCGTTCTGCGGCTTCTCCGTCGACGAGACGGACCGGGTCGCGCCCTTCTACCGCGAGGTGCTGGGCCTCAGGGTCGACGAGTCCGAGGGGATGCTCACGCTGCACCTCGGCGAGGGGTCGCCGGTGCTGGTCTACCCCAAGGGCCCCGGGCACGTGCCCGCCTCCTACACCGTGCTCAACTTCCCCGTCCCCGACATCGACGCCGCGGTCGCCGAGCTGACGGCGGCCGGCGTGACCTTCGAGCGCTACCCCTCGATGGCGGAGCACACCGAGGCGTCCGGGATCGTGCGCGGCCCGCACGGGCCGGCGATCGCCTGGTTCACCGATCCGGCGGGCAACGTCTTCTCCGTCCTCCAGGAGAGCTGACCCCCGAGCCGCAGGGCACGACAGGGCCCACCCCGCCGCAGCGGTGGTGGGCCCTGTCGTGCGTGGAGCGCTCAGCCCTTGACGGACCCCGCGAGCAGCCCGCGGACGAAGTACCGCTGGAGCGAGAGGAAGACCACGACCGGGACGATCATCGCGATGAAGGCACCCGAGGACAGCAGCTGCCACTCGGCTCCCTTCGTCCCGGACAGCTCGGCGAGCCGGACCGTCAGTGGCGCCACGTTCGCCGTGCCACCGGCGAAGGTCAGCGCGACCAGCAGGTCGTTCCAGACCCACAGGAACTGGAAGATCGCGAACGAGGCGATCGCCGGGACCAGGAGCGGGAACATGATCTGGAAGAAGATCTTCACGTGGCCGGCGCCGTCGACGCGGGCCGCCTCGACGAGCGAGGCCGGGATGTCCTTCATGAAGTTGTGCAGCAGGAAGATCGCCAGCGGCAGCGCGAAGATCGAGTGCGAGAGCCAGACGGTCCAGTAGCTGCCGGCGATCCCCCACCGCACGTACTGCGTCAGCAGCGGGATCAGGGTGACCTGCAGCGGGACCACCTGGAGCGCGAACACGGCGATGAAGAGGATGTTGCGACCGCGGAAGTCGATCCAGGCGAAGGCGTACGCCGCGAGCAGCGCGAGCGAGATCGGGATGACGACCGCCGGGATGGTGATGGCGATCGAGTTGACGAAGTAGGTCGCGAAGCCCGTCGACGACCCGGTGAGGACGTCGGAGTAGTTCTCCCCGGTCACGTTGAAGTTCGTGAACCAGGTCCACCAGCCCGAGCTCTTGATGTCGGTCTCGGGCCGGATCGAGGTGACCAGGAGGCCGAAGGTCGGGATCGTCCACAGGACGGCGATGACGACCGCTGCGAAGGACGCCCACGGGGAGGTGAGCTTGCCCTTGGCGGCGATGGCGCGCTTGTCGGCCCGGCTGAGCTTGGGCTGGCGGACCGGAGTGGTGACGGCGGTAGTCATCGGATCTCCTCGGACTTGCGCAGCTGCCGGACGTTGTACGCGATGATCGGGATCACCAGGATGAAGAGGATGACGGCGAGGGCCGAGCCCATCCCGGGGTTCTGCTGCACGAAGCTCTGCGTGTAGAACTCGTACGCCACCACCGAGGTGTCGAAGTTGCCGCCCGTCATCGTCCGCACCACGTCGAAGACCTTCAGGGTGCCCATGGCGATCGTGGTGATGACCACGACGAGCGAGGGGCGGATCGACGGGACGGTGATGTAGCGGAACATCTGGAAGCCGCCGAGGCCGTCGAGCGTCGCCGCCTCGACGATCTCGTCGGGGATGGCCTTGATCGAGGCCGAGAGCACCGTCATGGCGAACCCTGCCTGGATCCAGATCATCACGACGATGAGGAAGAAGGTGTTGGCCGGGGCGTTGAGCAGGAACTGCTGCGGTTCCCCGCCGAGCCACACGAGGATCTGGTTGATCAACCCGATCTGGGCCGGCTGCTTGTCCGCGGGCACGCCCTCGAGCACCGGGCGGTAGTCGTAGACGAACTTCCAGATGATCGACGCGCCGACGAGCGAGATCGACATCGGCAGGAAGACGAGGATCTTCGCCTGCTTCTCGAAGCGAGTCCTGTCGACGAGGACGGCGTAGACCAGGCCGATCAGGGTGGCGACGAGCGGCACCATGATCACCCAGATCGCCGTGTTGCGCAGCACGATCTGGAACTGGGACTCGGTCAGCGCGGTGAGGTAGTTGTCGAGGCCGACGAACTCCTTGCCGTTGCGGTCGAGCAGGGAGCGGCGGATCGTGTCGATCCCCGGGTAGACGAGTCCGAAGCCGAGCCCGATGACCGTGGGAAAGAGGAAGAACAGCGCGACGAGGTTCGGCGACATGTTCTTGATGCGCTCGACCACGGACAGGATCAGGGCCATGATCACGACGAAGAGCACGACGGCGAAGAGCATCAGGGTGAGCTTCTCGGAGGTCGTCGTCGTGGTCAGCGCCCAGTCGGGGACGCCGCTGACGGCGATCGACGTCACCGCTCCGACCAGCGCGGCCACGCCGACCCAGGTCGCGACGAGGCCGACCAGCTCGCCCCTGGTCCGCGGACGACGGGGCTCGGTGCCCTGCGGGCGACGGGATCGGGTCGGATCGCTCGGAGCGACGACGGTGCCGTCCGGCACCGGGGATGTGGACATCCGTTCCTCCTCGGGCTGCGACGCAGGGAGCCGAGGCTCCACCGCGTCGGCTCTGACGGTGGTGGTGAGTCGAACCGTACTCTGCTGGCTTCGTCCCGGCCTGCGGTCGGCCGGGACACGACAGGGGCCCATCCACGATCTCGGGGATGGGCCCCTGTCGTTCACGCTATGAGGTCAGGACCTCAGCTGGCAGGCCAGGCGGCCTGGATGTTCGCCAGCGTCTCCTCGTCGGACTGACCGGTGATCCACGCCGTCAGCTGCGACCACTCGGCACCCGCGCCGACAGCAGCCGGCATCAGGTCGGAGGCGTCGAAGCGGAAGGTCTGCGTGGTGTCACCGAGCAGCTCGGCCGACAGCTTGTCGATGTCGGAGACGAGGTTCTCCGGGTCGAGCCCGCTGTTCGCGGAGACCCAGCCGCCGGCGGGGGTGGCGATGGCCTTGGCGTTGGCCCACTCCGGGCTGGCGAGGAACGCCTGGAAGGCCGCGACCTCGGGACGGTCGTCGAAGGCCGCCACGAACTCGCCGCCACCGAGCAGCGGACGGTCGTCAGCGGTCAGACCGGGGAAGTAGAACGCGAACACGTCGCCGTCGGGGGCCACGACCGTGCCCTCGGGCCAGTTGGCGGCGTAGAACGAGGCCTGGCGGTGCATGTAGCACAGCTGGTTCTGGACGATCGGAAGGCCACCGTCCTGGAACGTGGTCGTCGCGATCGAGGCGACGTCACCGAGACCGCCGTTGACGTAGTCCGGGTTCTTGAGGATCTTGCCGACCTCGGCGAGCGCCGTGGCGACCTCGGGGTCGGTGAACTTGACCTCGTTGGCGATCCACTTGTCGTAGGTCTCGCCGCCGGCGGTGCGCAGCATGATGTCCTCGAGCCAGTCGGTGGCGGGCCAGCCGGTGGCGTCACCGGAGCCGATGCCGGCGCACCAGGGCTTGGCGCCGGTGCCGTTGGCCGCGGCGTCCGCGACCATCTGGTCGGACAGGTCGAGCAGCTCCTGCCACGTGGTCGGGACCTCGTAGCCGCCGTCGGCGAACATCTGCGGGGAGTACCAGACGAACGACTTCACGTTCGCGCCGAGCGGTGCGGCGTAGAACGTGCCGTCGACCGTGCCGTAGTCCTTCCACGACGGGCTGAAGAACTCGTCGACGTTGGCCTCGGTGCCGGCGGACGCGGCGACGATCGAGTCGGGGTACTGCTCGACGATCGTCTTCAGCAGACCGGGCTGGGGGATGTAGGCGATGTCAGGGGCGTTGCCGGCCGCGAGACGGACGAGCAGCTGTGCCTCGAACTCCTTCGAGCCCTCGTAGACGACCGTGGCACCGGTGCAGTCCTCGAACGGCTTGTACGAGTCGATGTGCGGCTGGTCCTCGGGCGACACGATCGAGGTGTAGACGGAGACCGTCGTTCCGGACAGGTCGCCGTAGTCGGCGTAGGCCTCGCAGCCGGCCGCGGTCGTCCCGTCGCCACCGGAGGTCGCGGTCGAGTCGCCGTCCGCGTCACCGCTGGAACAAGCAGCGAGGGCGAGCGCCAGACCGACGCCGCCGGCGACGACTGCGTAGCGCCGTCGAGAGTTGCTGAGCATGGACTTCCTCCACATCGTCGTGGTCCTTCGACCATCCGGGAGCGACAGGTGATCGCTCCTGGCGAGTACAAGCCCTATCAAACGGCTTCACGGGCACCGGCGCCACACGATTCGCCGGATCCTCGGTGACAAGTTGATAACGCTTTCATCGAACCGGTCCCATCGACATCCCTCGATCATCGGGGGTGAAGCGCCTCCGGTGCCGGTCGATGATCGGAAATGCCCAGGTCAGCAGGCGGACATGGGAGGACGTGCCCAGGATCCGTCCGGCTCAGGCACGAGGCGGAGCCGTGGAGCTCCGCTCGAGGAGGGCAGTGGGGTAGACCACGCTCTCGGGAGCGGTACGCCCGTCGATCATGTCGAGGACGAGCCTCGCCGCCGCCGCGCCCTGCTCGTCGACAGGCTGCGCCAAGGTCGTCAGGCCCACCAGCTCGCCGAGCTCGTGGCCGTCGACCCCGATCACCGAGACGTCCTGCGGGACGCGAAGCCCGAGGTCGCGGAGCCCGAGGATCGCGCCCATCGCCATCTCGTCGGAGGCGGCGAAGACGGCCGTCAGGTCGGGGCGCCGCTCGATCAGCCGGGCGATCGACGCCCGGCCTCCGGCGATCTCGAACCCGCCCGTCTCGAGCAGGTCCTCCTCCGGCTCGATCCCCGCCTCCCGCAACGCCTCGCGCCACCCCGCCTCGCGCTCGACAGGAGGCGACCAGGGGTGGACGTCGTCGGGGGTGCCGGTCAGGTGCGCGATCCGCCGGTGCCCGAGGGAGGTCAGGTGCCGGGTCGCCGCGAGCCCGATCGCCCTGTCGTCCACGCGGACGGTGGTCTGCTCCGACCCGCCCCAACCGATGCACACGAGCGGGTAGCCCAGGCCCACCAGGGCGGCGATCTCGTCCTCGGCGAGCGGGAGGCCGACCACGAGGATCCCGTCCACCCGACGCCGCAGGACGTCCGGGTCGACCCGGGGACGCGCGCTCTGCCTGCGGATGTCGAAGGTGTAGAGCAGCACGTCGTAGCCGTGGGCGCGCAGCTCACGCTCGGCCGCGTCGATGACGTTCGAGAAGAACCAGCGGTTGACCCACGGGCTGATCAGGCCGATCGCCCGCGTGCGGCCGGAGGCCAGGCTCGCAGCAGAGGGCGAGGCGACGTAGCCGAGCCGGGTCGCGGCGTCACGCACCCGCTCCCTGGTGGCCTCGTTGACGTTGGGCAGGTTGCGCAGAGCACGGGAGACGGTGGCTGTGCTCACACCGGCCGCCCGGGCCACATCTTCGATGCCCGCCGCCATGGGTAGGGATTGTGCACCGCTTGCAGTCCCCGGCGCCAACGGCCGGGACGCCGACACCTCGACGCGTGCTGCTGAGCAGGCCCCGCTGGGCAGGTCGAGTCGCGACCGCGCGGCCGCGCCGGATCAGCCCAGGAGCGAGCGCAGCAGGAGCGCCGCCCCGTCCTCGTCGATCGACCCGGTGACCTCGTCCGCCGCGGCGCGGACCTCGGCGGACGCATGGCCCATCGCGACACCCCGACCTGCCCAGCGGAGCATGTCGATGTCGTTGTTGCCGTCGCCGAGCGCGACGGTCCGGCCGGACGGCACCCCGAGCGTCGTGCGGACCTGCTCCAGCGCGCTCGCCTTGGTGACCCCCTGGGGAGCGACGTCCATCCAGGCCGTCCAGCCGATCGCGTAGGTGACGTCGGCGAGGCCCGTCTCCAGGACGAGCGCGTGGAACTCCTGCGAGGTGTGGCCGGGGCTCCGGACGATGAGCCGGGTCACGTGGGCGCCTGCGAGGTCGTCGATGCCGACCACAGTGTGCTCGCCGTGCAGCTCCCCGTTCGGGAAGAGCTTGTTCATCCGGAAGCCGACGCCGACGTCCTCGACCGCGAAGAAGGCGTCCGGCATCTGGGCATGGAGCAGCCGCAGAGCGGGCGCCGGGTCGAAGGTGACGATCTCGTGCGCGGTGTAGCCCTCGGGGGCGGCGGGATCGAGGCGCACCGTCACCGAGCCGTTGGAGCAGACCGCCCACCCCGTCTCGATGCCGAGCCGGCGCACGACCGGCATGGTGGCGTGCACCGAGCGGCCCGTGGCGATGACCACGTGGTGCCCGGCGTCGCGCACGGCCGCCACGGCCGCGGCGACCTCCTCCGCGAGGTCCTCGGTGTAGCTGAGCAACGTGCCGTCGACGTCGAGCGCGACGAGCAGCGGGCCGGTCATCGAGCGATCGGGTGCAGCACCTCGAGGCCACCGAGGTACGGGCGCAGCCCCTGCGGGACGCGCACGGACCCGTCGGCCTGCTGGTGGTTCTCCAGGATCGCGACGATCCAGCGCGTGGTGGCCAGCGTCCCGTTGAGGGTCGCGACCGTCCGCATCCCCTCCTCCGTGCGCTCGCGCACCCCGAGGCGGCGCGCCTGGAACGTCGTGCAGTTGGAGGCGGAGGTGAGCTCGAGGTAGCGCTGCTGGCTCGGGAGCCATGCCTCGCAGTCGAACTTGCGGGCGGCGCTGCTGCCGAGGTCGCCGGCGGCGACGTCGATCACCCGGTACGGCAGCTCGATGAGGCCGAGCATGTCCTCCTCGAGGGCCAGCAGGCGCTCGTGCTCGGACTCGGCGTCCTCCGGCCTGACCCAGCTGAACATCTCGACCTTGTGGAACTGGTGGACGCGGATGATCCCGCGGGTGTCCTTCCCGTAGGAGCCCGCCTCACGCCGGTAGCAGGCGGACCACCCGGCGTAGCGCATCGGCCCGGCCGACAGGTCGAGGATCTCGTCGGCGTGGTAGCCGGCGAGGGCGACCTCCGAGGTGCCGACCAGGTAGAGGTCGTCGGCCTCCAGCCGGTAGATCTCGTCGGCGTGCGCACCGAGGAACCCCGTTCCGCGCATGATCTCCGGCTTGACGAGAGTCGGGGTGATCATGGGGGTGAAGCCGTGCGCCAGCGCCTTGTCCATCGCAGCGGTCAGCAGCGCCAGCTCGAGGCGCGCCCCGATCCCGGTGAGGAAGTAGAAGCGCGAGCCGGAGACCTTCGCGCCACGCTCGGTGTCG
>NZ_JBFHHB010000026.1:0-20597 GCF_041597215.1 Actinotalea sp. | reverse complement strand
GAGCTCGGAGACCGGGACGGAGAACTGACCCTGCACGTGCAGGGTGGCAGCGTCCGCCACATGCGCGCCGGTCGCCGCACCGCCGTCGTGGAGGTCGCCGGCACCGCTGTCATCGGTCACCCCGATGCGCAGCGCCGGGAACCCGCGAGCGGTGCACATGTCGATGAACCGCACCTCCTCGGTGCGGGGGACGGCGACGACCGCCCGTGCGGTGGACTCCGCGAACAGGGCCTCGAACGGGGTGACACCGTCGCGCTCGCACAGCTCGTCGAGCCAGATGCGCGCGCCGGTGCCGTAGCGCAGGCACGCCTCGGCGAGGCCGATGGCCAGTCCGCCCTCGGAGAGGTCGTGGGCGGCGTCGACCAGGCCGTCGCGCGAGGCGTTGACGAGGATCGCGGCGAGCGTCCGCTCCGCCGCGAGGTCGACCGCAGGGGGAAGCCCGCCGAGCTGGGAGTGCACGACATCGGCCCAGGCCGAGCCGTCGAGCTCACCCGTGGTGCGGCCGAGCAGGTAGACGGCCTGGCCCGGCGCACGCCACCCGGAGGGGGTGACCCGGGCGACGTCGTCGAGCACACCGAGGACACCGACCACCGGGGTCGGGTGGATGGAGGAGTCGATCGTTCCCGGCTCCCCCGTGCCGTTGTAGAGCGAGACGTTGCCGCCGGTGACCGGGATGCCCAGGGTCAGGCAGGCGTCCGCGAGGCCCTCGATGGCCTGGACGAGCTGCCACATCGAGTCCGGGTCCTCGGGGGAGCCGAAGTTGAGGCAGTCGGTCACGGCCATCGGGCGGGCGCCGACGGTGGCGACGTTGCGGTACGCCTCCGCGAGCGCGAGCTGGGCACCTGCATAGGGGTCGAGCTTGGCGTAGCGGCCGTTCGCGTCCGTGGCGAGGGCGACACCGAGGCCGGTCTCCTCGTCGACGCGGATCACGCCGCCGTCGTCGGGCTGCGCCAGCGCGGTGTTGCCCTGGACGAAGCGGTCGTACTGGTCGGTGACCCACGCCTTGCTCGCGAGGTTCGGGGACGCGATCAGGCGCAGGAGGGTCGCCCCCAGCTCCTCGCCCGTCTCGGGGCGCGGGTAGCGCGCCGCGCCCTCGGCCCCCGAGACGGTGTCCGCCTGCAGGCCGTCCTGCCAGGAGGGACGGGCGTACGGCCGGTGGTAGGTGGGGCCGTCGTGCGCGACCGAGCGGGGCTCCACGTCGACGATCCGGTGGCCGAAGTGGTCGATCGTCAGGCGACCGGTACCGGTGACCTCACCGATGACGGCGGTCTCCACGTCCCACTTGCCTGTGATGGCGAGGAACTCGTCGAGCTTCTCGGGAGCGACGACGGCCATCATCCGCTCCTGCGACTCCGACATGAGGATCTCGCCCGCGGTCAGGGTCGGGTCGCGCAGCAGGACCTTCTCCAGGTCGACGTGCATGCCACCGTCGCCGTTGGAGGCGAGCTCGGAGGTCGCGCAGGAGATGCCGGCTGCTCCGAGGTCCTGGATGCCCTCGACCACGCGCGCCGCGTAGAGCTCGAGGCAGCACTCGATGAGCACCTTCTCCATGAAGGGGTCGCCGACCTGCACGCTCGGGCGCTTGGAGGGCTTGGTCTCGTCGAAGGTCTCGCTCGCGAGGATCGATGCGCCGCCGATGCCGTCGCCGCCGGTGCGCGCGCCGAAGAGCACCACCTTGTTGCCGACGCCCGAGGCGTTGGCGAGGTGGATGTCCTCGTGCCGCAGCACCCCGACGCACAGCGCGTTGACCAGCGGGTTGCCCTGGTAGCTGGGGTCGAAGACCAGCTCTCCGCCGATGTTCGGCAGACCGAGGGAGTTGCCGTAGCCGCCGACGCCCGCGACGACGCCGTGCACGACGCGAGCGGTGTCGGGGTGGTCGACGGCGCCGAAACGCAGCTGGTCCATCACGGCGACCGGGCGGGCACCCATCGAGATGATGTCGCGGACGATCCCGCCGACGCCGGTGGCCGCGCCCTGGTAGGGCTCGACGAAGCTCGGGTGGTTGTGGCTCTCGACCTTGAAGGTCACCGCCCAGCCGTCACCGATGTCGACGACGCCCGCGTTCTCGCCGATGCCGACGAGCAGGTGCTCCTTCATCGCCGGGCTGACCTTCGTGCCGAACTGGGCGAGGTGCACCTTGGACGACTTGTAGGAGCAGTGCTCCGACCACATGACGGAGTACATGGCGAGCTCGGCGGCCGTCGGCCGGCGCCCGAGCAGGTCGACGATGCGCTGGTACTCGTCGGGCTTGAGGCCGAGCTCGGCCCACGGCAGCTCGACCTCGGGGGAGGCGGCGGCGTGCTCGACGGTGTCGGGCAGGTGCTCGGTGGACTGCTCAGGGGTGCTCATCGGTCGCGGTCGTCCCCAACCTCGCAGGTGCACTGTCGTGCTCAGGCTACCCGCGCGAGGATCCCCGGCCGCGCGGACGACCGGTGGTCAGTCGTCGACGTCGTCGGCGACCCGCTCGCACGGCGCGCCGAACCGTCGCGCGCCAGGGGAGCGGATCGGCCCGAAGCCCGCCGCGCGCCCGCCCCGCGGCCTACGCTGCGAGACATGGCCGACACCGACGTCACCCGGAACAAGCGCTTCCCCAAGAAGGTCTACGAGGAGGAGCTCTTCCGCCTTCAGGCCGAGCTCGTCGACCTCCAGGAGTGGGTCCGGGCCGAGGGCAAGCGCGTCGTGGTGATCTTCGAGGGCAGGGACGCCGCGGGCAAGGGCAGCACGATCAAGCGCGTCACCCAGTACCTCAACCCGCGCGTCGCGCGGATCGTGGCCCTGCCCGCACCCCAGGAACGCGAGCGCACCCAGTGGTACTTCCAGCGCTACGTCGAGCACCTGCCGGCCGCGGGCGAGATCGTGCTCTTCGACCGCTCCTGGTACAACCGCGCAGGGGTCGAGCGGGTGATGGGCTTCTGCACCTCCGACGAGTACCACCGCTTCCTGCATCAGTGCCCGATCTTCGAGCGGATGCTCGTGGAGGACGGGATCATCCTGCGCAAGTACTGGTTCTCGGTCTCCGACGCCGAGCAGGAGGCGCGCTTCCGGTCCCGGATGGACGACCCTATGCGGCAGTGGAAGCTCTCGCCGATGGACCTGGACTCGATCACGCGCTGGGAGGACTACTCGCGGGCCAAGGACCAGATGCTCGTGCACACCGACATCCCCGAGGCTCCTTGGTGGGTCGTGGACGACGACAACAAGCGCCGGTCCCGACTGAACATGATCAACCACCTCGTGCGGAGCATCGACTACCGCGAGGTGCGTCGAGACCCGATCGAGCTCCCGGCCCGCCCCGAGTCCTCCGGCTACATCCGCCCGCCGCGCGACTCCCAGCGCTACGTCCCGGACCACGCGTCGACGCTGCTGTGAGCGCCGGGCCCGCGGGCCCTCGCCTGCCGGCCGCGGCGCTGCCAGGTCACCGTCGGATCGGTCGGATCGGTCGGCTCCGTCGGATCAGCCTGCCCCGTCGGATCGGTCTGCTCCGTCAGATCGGTCGGCTCAGTCGGATCAGTCGGCTGCCGGCACCGTGCGCCCCGCGGCCCAGTGCCGCAGGCCCGCGATCCGCTCGGCCATGACGACCGACAACGGCCGGGTCGCGCGCAGCTCTCCGAGCACGTGCGCCGCGTCGACCTGCCCGCTGCCGTCGTCGTGGGCGACGTACAGGGCCGAGACGATCGAGTGCTCGATCTCCGCCCCGCTGTAGCCCTCGCTCGCGGGCACGAGCGAGGCCAGGTCGGCGTCCGAGAGCGCGAGCCCGCGGCGGGCGGCGTGCACCCGCAGGATGTGGGCCCTGGCGGACGCATCGGGGAGGTCGACGAAGAACATCTCGTCGAAGCGGCCCTTGCGGACCAGCTCGGGCGGAAGTGCGGAGACGTCGTTGGCCGTCGCCACGACGAAGGCCCGCGAGCGACGCTCGGCGAGCCATGTCAACAATGTCCCGAGCACGCGTCGGGCCGCACCGGACTCGTCGTCGGCGAGCGCCTTCTCGACCTCGTCGACCCACAGGACGCACGGCGCCAGGACGTCGGCGGTCGCCAGGGTCTCGCGCAGGATCCGCTCGGACTCGCCGACGTACTTGTTGTGCACGGCCGCGAGGTCGAGCCTCAGCAACGGCACCCCGAAGACCCCTGCGGCGACCTTGGCCGCCATCGACTTGCCGCAGCCCTGGACCCCGACGAGCAGCAGCCCACGCGGCGGCTCGAGCCCTGGTGCGCTGCCGTCGAAGGCAGGGCGGCGGCGCTCGAGCCACTGCACGAGCCGCCCCATCCCGCCGAGGTCAGCAGCCTCGGGGACGTCGTGCTCGTACTCCAGCACCCCCGACCGGTGCAGCACGGCGTACTTGGCCGCCATCACCGCGGGGAGGTCGCTGACCACCAGCGCACCGTCGGCGACGGCTCCACGCGCGAGTCGCTCGACCTCGCCGAGGGAGAGCCCGCCCAGGTTCTCCACCAGCAGGTCCCGTGCGCGGGGGTCGACGAGGGGCGGCAGCTGTGTCCGGGACCGCTCCGCGACGGCAGCGTCCACCGCCCTGGCACGCTCCTCCCGGCCGGGTACCGCGATCGTCGCCCGCGCCGAGAGGTGCTCGAGCTCCCGCGGCAGGTCGACCTGGTGGCTGAGCAGCACGACGGTGCGCGGCACGTGCGCGTACGCCTGGCCGATGTCCTTGAGGAGCCGGACGTGCACCGGGTCGTCGAGGAACGGATGGAAGTCCACCAGGACGTACACACCGGCCAGGTCGGTGGCGCGGATCGTGCGCAGCACGTCGACGGGCGCAGAGTTGAACTGCTGGGAGGTGCCGAGGTCGACATCGGCGCGCGCGAGGCCGTCCGTGATCGTCCACCGGAACACGGGCATCGCCCCTGCCGCCTGGCGCGTCGCGGCCGTGAGCAGAGCCAGGGCACGGCCCTCGTCGCGCGTCTCGAGGACCACGAGCGGCACCCGTGAGGCGAGGAGGGCAGCGAGGTCCCCGACCGAGGTCAACGCCGGCATCGGGTCTCCGTTCGCACTCCCGCACCCTACCGAGGGCACTGCGGGCCGATCGCGATCCCCGCGCCGGGGTGCGCAGGATCGATGGACGCCGCCGCGGCACCCGCCGGAGACGTCGACGCAGGAGCTCACCGTCGCCCCCGGGGTGGCCATGAACGGTGGCCGCGGACACACTGGGCCGATGGACCTGCCGGTGATGCCGCCCGTCTCGCCGATGCTGGCCTCGGCCGCGCCGGACATCCCGCCGGGCCGGCTCTACGAGCCCAAGTGGGACGGTTTCCGGGCGATCGTCTTCCGCGACGGCGACGAGGTCGAGATCGGCAGCCGCAGCAGCAAGCCCATCACCCGGTACTTCCCCGAGGTGGTCGCCGCCGTCCTGGCCGAGCTGCCCGAGCGCTGCGTCGTCGACGGCGAGATCGTCGTCGCCTCGGCCGACGGCGCTGGGCTCGACTTCGAGGCGCTGCTCGCCAGGATCCACCCCGCGGACTCCCGGGTGCGGCTCCTCGCGGAGCAGACGCCCGCACGGCTCGTCGTCTTCGACCTGCTGGCCCTCGGAGACGAGGACCTGACCTCACGTCCCTTCGGCGAGCGTCGGTCCCTGCTCGAGGCGATGCTCCCCGGCCCGGGGTCCGGTGTGCACCTGACCCGCGCGACGGCGGACCTCGAGGAGGCCACCCGCTGGTTCGAGGTCTTCGAGGGCGCCGGGCTCGACGGGCTCGTCGCCAAGCGCCCGGACCAGCCGTACCAGCCGGGCAAGCGCGTGATGACGAAGATCAAGCACATGCGCACCGCCGACTGCGTGGTCGCCGGCTACCGCGTGCACAAGGGGACGGACGACGCCGTCGGCTCCCTGCTCCTGGGCCTGTACGACGACTCCGGGACCCTCGCCTCCGTCGGGGTCGCGAGCTCCTTCCCGATGGCTCGCCGCAGGGAGCTGTTCGCCGAGCTCGCGCCGCTGGTGACCGACGACCCGGAGCACCCGTGGACGGTCGCGGCGCAGTCGGCGGGGACGCGCACCCCGCGCGAGGGAGAGACGAGCCGATGGAACACGGGCAAGGACCTCGGCTTCGTCCCGCTGCGCCCCGAGCGCGTCGTCGAGGTGAGGTACGACCACATGGAGGGTCCCCGCTTCCGGCACACCACCCAGTTCCAGCGGTGGCGGCCGGACCGCGAGCCGGAGTCCTGCACCTACGCCCAGCTCGACCGTCCCGTCCGCTTCGACCTGGCAGAGGTCCTGGGCGGCTGAGCCGGCGACCGCTCCGCCGCCCCCCTGCGGGGGCGGAGCGATCGGGCCGTCCTGCTCAGCTCCGCTGCTTCGGGGCCGTGGCCTGCTTCTCGGGCGCCGGCGCATCGCCGCTCGCACGGAGCCGGCGCGCGTACTCGCGGGCCTCGTCCTGCCGCTCGGCCTCCGCGCCCGTGGCGATCGCGGCCCGCACGTGCTCGGGTCCGTAGCCGAACGCGGCGACGAGGTCCTTGGCGTGCGGGCGCAGGTGGTCGAGCAGCCGGTAGATGTAGGAGGTCACCGTCCGCGCCCTGCCGGCCGAGAGCCGACCGTGGATGAGGTACCAGGCGAGGTTGCGCTCGATGAGGATGAGACCGAAGAGGTCGCGCAGCCAGATGAGCACCTGACGGGTGCCCGGGTCCTCGATCTTCTCCAGGCCGGCGGTGAAGGCTTCCCACTGGAGCAGGTCGGCATGGGCGCGCGCGGCCTCGATGAGCTCGTGCTGGTGCCGGTCGAAGAGGACGGCCGCGCGTTCCTTGCTCGCCTTCGTCGCCGGCCGCAGCGCGGTGGCGACCTCGGAGACCATCGTCTCGACGCGGCCGGAGAGCAGCTCACGCTGGGACTCGGTCGACCGCACCTGACCGGCCGAGCGGCGCGCGTCGCCCACATCGGCGAGCGTCTGCACCACGCGCAGCAGGGGGGTGCGGTGCAGCGCCGCGTCCACGGCTCGTCCCGCCACGATCCTGGCGAGGTCCCCGGCGTCGGCGTCGGCGAACTCCCGGGAGAAGTCCGTCAGCAGGCGCTTGGCGACGAGCTGGAGCAGCACGGTGTTGTCGCCCTCGAAGGTCACGAAGACGTCCATGTCCGCGCGCAGCGAGGTGAGCCGGTTCTCGGTGAGGTACCCGGCGCCGCCGCAGGCCTCGCGCGCCGCCTGGAGCGTGTCCAGGGCGTGCCAGGTCGACGCCGGCTTGAGGGCGGCGGCGATCGTCTCGAGGTCCTGACGGTCCTCGTCGGTGTCGCTGACACCGGAGAACACTCCGTCGAAGGTCTCCAGGAGACGCTCGTGGGCGAAGGCCTGGGCGTAGGTCTGGGCGAGCAGCGGGAGGAGCCGGCGCTGGTGCTCCTGCCGGTCGAGGAGCACCACCTCCTCGGTGTCCGAGGCACCGGTGAACTGGCGCCGCTCGTTCCCGTAGGTGATGGCGGTGATGAGCGCGACCTTGCTGACGTTGACCGATGCCCCGTCGAGCGAGACCCGCCCTTGGACGAGCGTGCCGAGCATCGTGAAGAAGCGGCGGCCGGGGCTGGCGATCGGCGAGGAGTAGGTGCCGTCCGGCGCGACCGCGCCGTACCGGTCGAGCAGGTCGGCGCGCGGGACGCGCACGTGGTCGAAGTGCAGACGACCGTTGTCGATGCCGTTGAGCCCGCCCTTGAGCCCGTCGTCCTCTCCGCCGATGCCTGGCAGGAACGCGTGGGTCTGCGGATCGCGCAGCGGGACGTAGAAGGCGTGCACGCCGTGGTCGACGGCGCGACCTCCCGGAGGGGCGGTGATCAGGCGTGCGAAGACGACGGCGGCGGTGCCGTGCAGGGCAGCGTTGCCGAGGTAGTCCTTCCACGCGCCACGGAAGGGGGTGTGCAGCACGAACTCCTGCGTCGCCGGGTCGTAGGTCGCCGTCGTGCCGATGCTGGCGACGTCCGAGCCGTGGCCGGTCTCGGTCATCGCGAAGGCACCGGGGACCTCGATGCTCATCGCTCCGGGAAGAAGTCGCGCGTGGTGGTCGGCGGTGCCCAGGTGCAGGATCGCCGAGGCGAAGAGCCCCCACTGGACACCCGCCTTGATCTGCAGGGACGGGTCACCGACGATCAGCTCCTCGAACCGGGCGATCGAGCCGCCGTGGTCGTCCGCCCCACCGAGGACGGCAGGGAAGGCGCGCAGCACGTCGCCCTCGGTCGCCAGGATGCGCATCTGGTCCAGGACCCGTTCCCGGTGCTCCGCCATCGACAACCCCTCGACGCGGTGCAGCCGCTGGTCCGTCAGCAGGGCGCGAGCCTGGCGGCGGATCTCGCCCCAGCGCCCCAGCAGCACGGACTCCAGGGCGGGCACGTCGACGTGCGGGTCGCCGATCGAGGTGGCCGGACGTGGGCTGGTCGTGGCGGTCATGAGGGCTCCTCGGGTGGGTGAGGTGCAAACGGGGTGCTGGACGGGAGCGTGGTGGGCGACGGCGGGGACGGCACGAGCTGCGGGCTCTCGGGCAGGCCGGCATCGGTCCGGCTGCGGGCGAGGGCACTGACCGGCCCCGTCCAGAGCCAGGCGGTCGTGCGTTCGACGAGGTCGTCGAGGCTCGGGGCGTCGTCGTCGTCGCGGTGCGTCAGCCACCACTCGCCCATGCCGCGCACGAAGCCGACGGCGCCGGCTGCCCAGACGTCGACCAGGGGCTCGCGGTCGCTGATCACCCGGGCGAACGGCCGGGCGACGACCGTCGCGACCGACTCGAGGAAGTGACCCACCGGGGCGGAGGCGTCCTCGCTGACCGGTCGAGTGACGAACCAGTAGACGTGGGGCGAGGCCGCGACCATCTCGAGGTAGATCGCGATCATCGAGCGCAGGCCCTCGCGCGGGGTGACGGCGGCCCTCGAGGCCTCGTCCAGCGCGGAGTGCATCTGCTCGACGACGGCCTGGCCGACGGCGGCCTGGAGCCCGGTCTTGTCGACGAAGTAGCGGTAGACGATCGACTTCGAGGTGCCGGCCGTCGTCGCGATCTCCTCCATGGAGATGTCGGGACCGGTGCGGTGCACGGCACGGCGGGCGGCGCGCACCAGCTCGGCGCGGCGCTGGGCCCGGTGGTCGTCCCACCGGGTGGAGCGTCCGTCGCCCGCGAGATCCGGCGTCGTTGCCGGAGTGCTGTCACTCACGAAACCGACGGTATCAGGTACTGTGGGTGTCAGGCATTATCACGACGCAGATCCCGGCACAGGGGACACAGGTCCCGGGGCTGCGCCCGCCGAGGTCGCACCGCAACGACGCGAGAGGACTCTCCATGACACACCCGTCCACCACCCCCGAGGGCAGCGGCGGCTCCGGCCCGCTGCGCGATGCGGAGCCGACCAGCACGCTGCGCGATGCCGAGCCGACCAGCACGCTGCGCGATGCCGTCATCGTCGGGGGCAACCGCATCCCCTTCGCTCGCAGCGGCGGCAGGTACACGCATTCGAGCAACGCCGACATGCTCACGGCGGCCCTGGAGGGCCTGATCGCGCGGTACGGCCTGGCCGGTGAGCGGATCGGCGAGGTGGCGGCCGGCGCCGTCCTCAAGCACTCGAAGGACTTCAACCTCACCCGCGAGGCCGTGCTCGGCTCCTCGCTCGACGCCACGACCCCCGCCTACGACGTGCAGATGGCCTGCGCGACGGGCATGGAGACGGTCGTCTCGCTGAGCAACAAGATCCGCCTCGGGCAGATCGACAGTGCGATCGCCGGCGGGGTGGACTCCGCATCGGACGCACCGATCGTCGTGAGCGAGCCCCTGCGGCGCGCCCTGCTCGCGCTCAACCGGGCCCGCACCGTTCAGCACAAGCTCGCCGCGATCTCCAGGATCCGGCCGGGGCACCTGAGCCCGGACGCCCCGAGTACGGCCGAGCCGCGCACCGGACTGTCGATGGGCGAGCACCAGGCGATCACCACCGCTCAGTGGGGCATCAGCCGCGAGGCTCAGGACGAGCTCGCGCTCGCCAGTCACCAGAACCTCGCCGCCGCCTACGAGGCCGGCTTCTTCGACGACCTGATCACGCCCTTCCGCGGGCTGGCCACGGACGCGAACCTGCGCGCCGACACCTCCATGGAGAAGCTCG
This sequence comes from Actinotalea sp., assembly GCF_041597215.1. GTDB lineage: Bacteria > Actinomycetota > Actinomycetes > Actinomycetales > Cellulomonadaceae > Actinotalea. The sequence continues at coordinate 10,543 of NZ_JBFHHB010000026.1, read as the reverse complement.
GCTCGCTCCCGCCCGTCTTCGGCAAGCGGCTGGACACCCCCGCGACGATGACGGCCGGCAACTCCACCCCGCTGACCGACGGCGCGTCGACCGTCCTGCTCGCCGATCGCGCCTGGGCGCAGGAGCGTGGGCTCCCGGCCCTCGCGCGGGTGGTCGACGCCGAGGCTGCTGCCGTCGACTTCGTCCGGGGCACCGACGGCCTGCTCATGGCTCCGGTCTTCGCCGTCCCGCGGCTGCTCGCCCGGCAGGGCATGACCCTCGACGACCTCGACCTCGTCGAGATCCACGAGGCCTTCGCCGGCACCGTGCTCGCCACCCTCGCCGCCTGGCAGGACGAGGAGTTCTGCCGCGAGCGCCTCGGGCTCGACGGGCCGCTGGGCACCGTCGACCGCACGAAGCTCAACGTGCACGGCTCCTCGCTCGCCGCCGGCCACCCCTTCGCCGCGACGGGCGGGCGGATCGTCGCCACCCTCGCCAAGGCCCTCGCCGCGCGCGGCTCCGGAAGCCGCGGCCTCATCTCCGTCTGCGCTGCCGGTGGGCAGGGCGTCGTCGCGATCCTGGAGGCAGTGTGACCGACACCTATCTCGACCTCGTCAACAGCGGGTTCACCAGGACGCTGGCCAAGCGACTCGGACTTCCGCGCCCCGCCGTGCTGCGCCGTTTCCGGGAGGGTGACCCCCTGGTCCCCGGCCGGGTGCTCGTCCTGCACGACGACGACTCCTCCGACGCCGCCGACGTGCTCGCCGAGACCATGCTCGGCTGGGACCTCGACGTGCACCGGCACGCGTCGAAGGACGACGGGTTCGGCGCCGTCGTCCTCGTGCTGACCGAGCTGAGCGCCCCCTCGCGGCTGCGTGAGCCGCTGCTGGCCCTCGGTGGCTCGCTGCGCGCGCTCGCACCCGGCGGGCGGGTCGTCACCGTCTCGCGGACCGCCACCGAGCCCGGGCTGTCCGCGACGCTCGCCGCTGCCCGGCAGGGCGTCGACGGGATGCTGCGCTCGCTCGCCAAGGAGCTGCGCGGCGGGGCGACCGGGAACGGGATCGTCCTGGGCGAGGGGGTCGGGCTCGACGCGCCCTCCGTCGCCGGGACGCTGCGCTTCCTGCTCTCGGCCCGCTCGGCCTTCGTCGACGGTCAGCTGCTCACCGTCACGAGCGACGGCGGGACCATCCCTGCCGACTGGGACCGACCGCTCGACGGGCAGGTCGCGGTCGTCACGGGTGCCGCCCGCGGGATCGGTGCGGCGATCGCCCGCACGCTCGCGCGCGACGGAGCCTCGGTCGTCGTCGTCGACGTGCCCGCTTCGGGGGAGGCGCTCGCCGCCGTCGCCAACGAGGTGCGCGGCTCGGCCCTGCAGCTCGACATCACCGCGGACGACGCGGCAGCACGGATCCTCGCGCACGTCGCGTCGCGGCACGGCAGGCTCGACCTGCTCGTGCACAACGCGGGCGTGCTGCGCGACAAGCTGCTGGCCAACATGACGCCGAAGCAGTGGGACCCGGTGCTCGCAGTCAACGTCACCGCCCCGCTGCGGATCACCGATCAGGTGCTCGCCTCCGGCGCCCTCGGCACGGCCCCGCGCATCGTCTGCCTCGCCTCGACCAGCGGGATCGCCGGCAACCGCGGTCAGACGAACTACGGGGCGTCCAAGGCGGGCGTCATCGGCATGGTGCGTGCCTCCGCTGGGGCGCTCGCCGCCGCGGGCGGGACGATCAACGCCGTGGCGCCCGGGTTCATCGAGACGGACATGACGGCGCGCATCCCGTTCGCGACGCGGGAGATCGCCCGGCGGTTCAACTCCCTGCAGCAGGGCGGGCAGCCGCAGGACGTCGCCGAGGCGATCGCCTTCCTCGCCTCCCCGCAGGCAGGCGGGGTCAACGGCCAGGTGCTGCGGGTCTGCGGGCAGAACATGGTCGGGGCATGAGCGCCGACGCGGCCGAGACCTGGTCGCAGCACCCCGACCTGGAGGACGTCGACACCGTCGAGCTCGCCACCGTGCCCGGCCTCGGCGGGCTGTACGCGCGCGGGGTCGCCGGCGCGGCAAGGTCCGCAGCGAGCAGGCGGACGACCGTCGACCCGGCGGGCCTTCCCGCCACCCACCTCGTCGTGCGCGAGGTCCGGGCCGACGCCGACCGGTTGACCGCCTACCAGCACCTCGTCGGCGAGCCGGGGACGGACGTGCTGCCCGCCGGCTTCGTGCACGTCATGGCCTTCCCCGTGGCGACGGCGCTCATGGTACGCGAGGACTTCCCGCTCCCCCTGCTCGGCATGGTGCACCTGGCCAACCGCGTCGAGCAGCGCCGCCCGATCCTCCTCGGTGAGGAGCTGGACGTGGTCGTGCACGCCGAACGGCTCGTGCCGCACCGGGCAGGAGTGAGCGTCGACCTCGTCGTCGACGTGACCGTCGGCCCGGAGGTCGTCTGGCACGGGGTCTCGACGTACCTCGCGGGTGGGGCGCGGATCGCCGGAGCCGAGCGGCCGGAGCGCGAGCCGAAGCCCGAGTGGACACCGCCGACGCCGACCGGGCAGTGGCGCCTCTCCCCCCATGACGCGCGGCTCTACGCTGCCGTGTCCGGGGACCGCAACCCGATCCACTCCTCCAGGCTCGGCGCACGGATGTTCGGCTTCCCCCGGACGATCGCGCACGGGATGCACACGGCTGCGCGCGGGCTGGCCGACGTCGGCGCACTGCGAGGCGGAGCGTTCACCTGGGCCGTCCGGTTCGCGAGCCCGGTGCTCCTGCCGGGCTCCGTGCAGACGGCGATCACCCGCGACGAGCGCGGCTTCACCGTCGAGGGATGGTCGGCCAGGAGCGGGAAGAGGAACCTCACGGTGCGGGTCGAGCCCCGGAGCTAGGGTGCGGTCATGACCTCGCCGGGACTCGAGCCGTTCGACGGAGTGCTCGAACCCGAGGGCGACTACGAGCTCCTGTCCTTCACCGGTGACGACCTCGTCGAGGGGCACATGCAGGACGCACGGCTCCTCGACTGCGTGGTCGAGGGCGCCGACCTCGAAGGGCTCCGCCTGGACCGTGCGCACGTCGTCGACACCCGGTTCGCCGCCTGCCGCGCCGGGACGCTCCACGCCCCCGACACCCACCTGCGCGACGTCACCGTGAGCGACTGCCGGCTCGGCGCCGTCCAGGCGCACGGGGCCGTGCTCACCCGGGTGACGATCACGGGCGGGAAGCTCGACTACCTCAACCTCCGCGGGGCGCGACTGGAGTCCGTCCGGCTCGTGGGTGTGAGCATCGGTGACCTCGACCTCGCGACGGCCCGGGTCGCGCAGCTCGTCCTGGAGGACTGCCGGGTGCACCGCCTCGACGTCCAGGGCGCCTCGCTCACGGAGGTCGACCTCCGTGGCGCCGAGCTGGCGCGGATCGACGGGCCTGCCGGGCTGAAGGGCGCGCGGATCAGCGAGCAGCAGCTCCTCGAGCTGGCTCCGGTGCTCGCCGCGCACCTCGGGCTCACGGTGGGCTGAGCCCGCATCGGTCGCCCCTGCCAGGGGCTCGTCGCCGAGCCCTCCGGGACACGCTCGGCCGGCGGGTTCGGGTCAGCCGGCCGACGGCGTCCGCGACGCGGCGAGGAACGCCTCGAGCTGGGCGCGGTCGGGCAGACCGTCCTTGTCCCCGGAGCTCGTCACGGCGAAGGCCCCCACCGCTGCGCCCCGTTCGAGGACCTCCGCGGGCGGGCGTCCGTCGAGCATCGCGCTGATCACGCCGGTGGCGAAGCCGTCCCCCGCACCCACGGTGTCGACGACGGTGACCGGGAACACTCCGTGCGCCCAGGACCCGTCCCGGGTGTGCAGGGTCGCACCGCGTCCGCCGTCCTTGATGACCACCATCGAGGCACCCTGGTCGAGGTAGTAGGACGCGACGTCCTGCGCACCGGTCAGGCCGGTGAGCACGGTCGCCTCGGACAGGCCGGGCAGGATCCAGTCGGCGCGCGCGGCACAGGCCCTGATCACCTCGACCATCTCCTCGCGGTCGGCCCAGAGGGCGGGCCGCAGGTTGGGGTCGAACGAGACCGTCGCCCCCACCTCCCGCGCGATGTCGATGGCACGGAAGGCGAAGGCCCTGGTGTGCTCCGAGAGGGCGAGCGGGATCCCCGTCAGGTGAAGGTGCCCCGCGGAGGCGAGGAAGGCGTCGGAACGAGGGGTGGCCTGCAACCGGGAGCCGGCCGAGTCCTTGCGGTAGTAGACGACCTGGGGATCGCCGCCGTCCGCCCGGCTCTTGAGCGCGAAACCGGTGCGGGCCGAGGGGTCGACCTCGATCATCGAGGTGTCGACGCCACCCGCGGTGAGCTCGGCGAGGGCGTAGCGCCCGAAGGGATCGTCCCCCACCCGTCCGACCCAGCCGACCCGGTGACCGAGCCGGGCGAGCCCGATCGCCACGTTCGTCTCGGCCCCGGCGAGGGCGAGCGTCCAGCCGGAGACCCGTTCGAGCGGGCCGGCCTCCTCGGCGATGAACATGGCCATGACCTCGCCGAAGGTCACGGCGTCGAGGCCGCCGGAGCGCTCGGCGGCCGGCGCGAGGCGCGAGACCCCGTGGGCCGAGGACTCCTCGCGCCCGCCGTCGGCGCTCATGACACGAGCCGCGGGTCGCCGGCGACCACGCGGGTCGCGGGGCCGGAACGCCGGCCGATCGCCACCTCCGGTACGGGTCCTGTCGACCCGCGCACGACGAGCTCGGGTCGCAGCAGGACGGACCCGCCCCGCGTGGCGGCGTCGTCGTCGTCCCCGACCGCCTCGCGCAGGGCGAGCCGTGCCAGGTCGGGAAGCGGCTGACGCACTGTCGTCAGCGGCGGGTCGCAGAGCGTCGCCAGGACGATGTCGTCGAAGCCCACCACGGAGACGTCCGCCCCGATGGAGAGCCCGAGCGCCCGGATCCCGCTGCACACGCCGAGGGCCGTCATGTCGTTGATCGCCATGACCGCTGTCGGCGGCCGCGGCCCGGCGAGCATCGCCGTGATCGCCTCACGTCCGATCTCCGCCGCCTCCGCTGCCCCTGCGGGGACGGCGTCGGTCCCCGACCACTGCGCCTGCTCGGCCGGGTCGAGCCCTGCCTCGGTGAGCGCCGAGCAGAAGCCGCGGTACCTGGCGGTCCTGTTGAGGGACTGCATCGCACCGGCGACGAAGCTCACCCGGGTGTGCCCCAGACCGAGCAGGTGCGCAGCGCCCAGGTAGCCGCCGACGCTGTTGTCGACGCTCACGCTCATCACCGATGGCGGGTCGGTGGGCTGGACGGGCCGGTCGAAGGTGATCAGCCGCAGGCCCCGGTCCAGGAAGGGCTGCAGGTGCTCGAGGCTCGGCAAGGACGTACCCAGGACGATGGAGCGGACGCCCGCGTCCCACAGGTCCTCGACGTAGCGCAGCTCGCGGGCGGCGTCCCGTTCGGTGTTGCCCAGGAGCACGCTGTAGCCCGCGGCGATCGACGCCCGCTCGAGCTCGTTGGCGAAGGTCCCCCAGAAGGGGTTCGCGACGGACGGGACGACGAGGCCGATCGAGTGGGTCTTCCCCGTGCGCAGGGCGCGCGCGGCCCTGTTCGGCCGGTACCCCAGGCGGTCGATCGCGGCCCTGACGCGGTCACGCGTCTCCGGCTGCATGCGCTCGGACCGGCCCGTCAGGTAGTTCGAGACCGTGGTCGGCGAGACGTGCGCCTCCGCGGCGACCTGCTGGATGGTGACGGTACCCATGGCTTCACGCGCTCCTTTGCTCGGGCCGAGGCCGACTGTACGCGCCGGTGTGGTTTGAGTGCAACGTTACAGTAACGAAGCGGTCACGATCCCCGTCGCAGGCGCACAGGGCCGAGAATCCGGGTCACAGAGACGCTTGACCACGCGCCGAGACTGTGTCTAGTCTCTGGTTTATCGTTACACCGGACGGGCGGAAGCAAGGATGCTCCCCCGACCGAGAGCAAGGAACCACGACGACGGCGTCGGACTCCGAAACCGCGTCGACACCCCTCTTGACACCTCTCAGGAAGAGCGGATCGACATGAAGCTGCGTACCTCAACCAGGAAGGCTGCCGCGATCGTCGCGGCGACCGCGCTCGCCACGACCCTCGCCGCCTGCGGCTCGGGCGACACCGGCACCGACACCGGCTCGGCCGGCGACGGCACCGTCAGCGGAACCGTCTCGCTGCTGACCCCGATCTTCGAGGGGTCGACCGGCAAGGAGCTCCTCGAGGGCACGCTCCTCCCGGAGTTCTACGAGCAGTACCCGGACGTGACGGTGACCGTCGACTACACGACGTACTCCAAGCTCAACGAGAAGCTCACCACGGCCATCGCCTCGGGACTGGTCCCCGACGTCATGCTCATGGGCGTCGGCTGGATCGAGAACTTCGCCGAGAACGGCGTGCTCGCCGACCTCGGCAGCCTGGGCCTGACCGCGGAGGAGCTCTCCGCCACCCACAACCCCAAGGTCGTCGACGCCGGCGTGTACGACGGCAGCGTCTACGCCGTGCCGATCATGCTCGACGCCCGGTTCGGGGTCGCCCGGATGGACCTCCTCGCCGAGGCCGGCTACGACGCCCCGCCCTCGACCGTCGAGGAGCTGCGTGAGATGGCGATCGCGCTGACCGAGCGCGACGCCAGCGGCAACATGACCCGCGCCGGGTTCGACCTGCAGTCCAACGACTCCCGCCAGGTCTTCGAGACGTTCCTCTTCTCCCAGGGCGGCACGCTCTTCAACGAGGACGTCACCGAGCCGGCCTTCAACTCCGAGGCCGGGGTCGAGGCCCTCCAGCTCATGAGCGACCTGATCAACGTCGACAAGGTCGAGGACACCGGCTGGTCCTCGACGGACGTCGTCGTGAACCCGCTGATCAACGGGCGCGCCGCCATGGGCCTCGCGCACAACAACCTGTGGACCCAGGCCCAGGAGGCCGACCCGACCGTCCTGGAGAACCTCCAGCCCTTCCTGATCCCCGGCGACGAGCCGAGCATGTTCTTCGGCGGCACGCTGGCCACGATGTCCAGCAAGTCCAACAGCCCCGAGGCGGCTCAGGCCCTCCTGGAGTTCCTCACCAGCGCCGGCCCGGCCCTGGCAGCCAACGAGCAGCGCGGCAACATCCCCGCGCTGGACGAGCTGCTCACCAGCGACTACGTCACGAGCAACACGCTCGTCCAGTTCGCGATGGAGAACCTCGACGTCGCCAAGCACGAGGGTGGCCCCGCCCAGTGGCTCGAGATCCGGGGCAACTTCAAGCCGGCGATCGAGTCCGCGCTCCTCGGCGAGAAGACGGCCCAGGAGGCCCTCGACGAGCTCGCAGCGACCTCCGCGGCGGCGATGGGCTGATCGCCGCCCGACTCCCCAGTGGTGGCGGTCGGGGCCGGTGCCTGCAGGCACGTCCCGTAGGCCGCCCCGACCACCACCCCCCTTGCCCCACCCCACGAGGACGTGAGAAGGATGACCGATTCACTGACAGCCCCCGTCCGGCCACCGGCCGCGGGAGCCTGGCTCGACCGGACGAAGAAGGCGAGCACACCCAAGCGCCGTCCGTCGAAGGCCAACCGCAAGCTCCGTCGGGCCGGCTGGCTCATGGTGATCCCGGCCGTCCTCTGGCTCGGCATCTGGGTGGCGCTGCCCGTCGTCGCCACCTTCGGCCTGAGCCTGACCGACTACAACGTGTTCAACCCGCCGAAGTGGATCGGGTTCGAGAACTACGTGACCGTCTGGAACGACCCGGTCTTCCGCAAGGCGACCTGGAACACCGTCGTCTACACGTTCTGGACCGTCCCGGTCTCGATGGCGATCGCCGTCGTGATCGCCGTGGCCCTCAACCAGAAGCTCCGGGCCCAGAACTGGTACCGCGCGGCGTTCTTCCTCCCGCAGGTCACCGCGACCGTCGCCATCGCGATGGTCTGGCTGTGGATCTACAACCCCCAGCAGGGCCTGCTCAACGCCGCGATGTCCTTCTTCGGCCTTCCCACGCACGCCTGGCTCGAGTCCTCCGACACCGCACTGTGGGCCGTGAGCCTCGTGGGTGTCTGGCAGGGAATCGGCATGAAGATGCTCATCTACATCGCCGCGCTGCAGAACGTCGACGAGGCCCTGTACGAGGCCGCGTCGATCGACGGCGCCTCGACCGCCCGCAAGTTCTGGTCGATCACGCTGCCGATGCTCAAGCCCGCGACCTTCTTCGTCTTCGTCATCTCGATCATCGGCGCCTTCCAGGTCTTCGACCAGGTCTACGTCCTGACCGACGGTGGCCCCGCGAACGCCACCACGATGATGACCTACGAGGTCTACCGGTCCGCGTTCCAGAACTTCAAGATGGGCCTCGCCAGCGCCCAGTCCGTATTCCTGTTCGCCGTCCTCCTGGTGATGACCGTCATCAGCCGACGCATGACGAAGGGCGATGAAGCATGAGCGCCGCGACCGCTACCGTCCCGGTGCCGAGCACGTCGAGGACGCTCCGCACCAAGCCCCGGTCCAAGACTCCCGTGGTCGGGAGGGTGATCCTCAACGTCGTCCTGATCCTCGGCTCGGTGCTGATGGTCATGCCGTTCGTCTGGATGATCCTCACCTCCCTCAAGAGCCCCGCCGAGCTCGCCCTGGCCACCCCGAACTTCCTTCCGCAGGTGTGGGAGTGGTCCAACTACCCCGAGGCCATGAAGGCCGCTCCGTTCCTGACCTACTTCAAGAACAGCTTCTTCATCGCCGTCGGCCACACCAGCATCACCCTGCTGCTCGGCTCCATGGCCGGCTACGCGCTGGCCCGCCTGCCCTTCCGGGGGCGTGAGGCCATCTTCATGGGCTTCCTCGCGATGCTCATGATCCCCACCTACACCAAGATCGTCCCGCAGTTCCTCCTGGTGAAGTTCATGCCGCTGTTCGGCGGGAACGACATCTTCGGCCAGGGCGGCTCGGGCTGGCTGAACAGCTGGTGGGCCCTGATCATCCCCGGTGGTCTGACCGCCTCGTCCGTCTTCCTCTTCCGGCAGTTCTACACGTCCCTCCCGGAGGAGCTCGCCGAGGCTGCGCGCCTCGACGGTCTCGGTGAGTTCCGGATCTACGCGCAGATCTACACGCCGTTGATGAAGCCGGCCCTCGCGACCGTCGGCCTGCTCACGTTCCAGGAGTCCTGGAACAACTTCCTGTGGCCACTCCTCGTCACGACGAGCGACCACCTCCGCGTGATCCAGGTCGGGCTGGCGGTGTTCAGACAGCTCGACTCGACGTCCTGGAACTTCCTCATGGCAGGGACGACCTTGGCCACCGTGCCGATGGTGATCCTCTTCCTCTTCGCCCAGAGGTACTTCGTCCAGGGCTTCGCCAACGCGGGCATCAAGTAACCCCGCCCGATCCCCTCAGACCCCGTTCACGGACCACCGAAAGAAGGACTGACCCATGCAGATCGACCTGACAGGACGCCGCGCCCTCGTGACCGGAGGTGGCGCCGGGATCGGCGCCGCCATCGCCAGGACCCTCGGGGCCGCCGGTGCCGATGTCGCCGTCCTCTACTACGCGGACAGCAAGGACGGCGCCCTCGAGGTCGTCTCCGAGCTCACGGCGCTCGGCCGCACCGCGGTCGCCCTCGACGCCGACCTGATGGACTCCGAGGCGGCGACGGCCGTCGTCACCGAGGCGGCCCAGGCCCTCGGCGGGCTCGACATCGTCGTCAACAACGCCGGCCACATGGTCGGCAGGGCGACGATCGCCGAGATGACCGACGAGCACTGGGCCCGGGTGATGGACGTCAACGCCTCGACCGGCTTCTACGTCTCGCGGGCCGCGATCCCGTACCTGGCGAAGTCCCCGGCCGGACGCGTGGTCTTCATGTCCTCGCTCGCCGCGGAGAACGGTGGGGGTGCCGGATCGGTGGCCTACGCCGCCGCCAAGGCCGCTGTGGTCGGCCTGGTCCGCGGTCTGGCCAAGGAGCTCGCCGGCGACGGCGTCACCGTGAACGCGATGGCTCCTGGCTTCATCGGCGCCACCTCGTTCCACAACACCTTCACGGCGCCCGAGGTGCAGGAGGCGATCATCGCCGGCATCCCGTTGAAGCGCGCCGGGACGGTCGACGACGTCGCGAACGTCGCCCTGTTCCTCGCGTCGGACCTGGCCTCGTACGTCACCGGTCAGGTCATCGACATCAACGGAGGGCTCAACTTCCGGTGAGCACCATCCTGGAGGCCCGCGGTGGGTGGTGGCACGACTACGTGTGCCCCACCCACGGGGTCGAGCTCGATCCCGCGCACGGCGACAGCTACCCCTGCCGGTACGGCTGCACCCTCACGGGTGAGGCGCAGGCCGGCGCCTGGGTGGTCCTGGAGCACCAGGCCCGTGCGCGGGAGGCCAGGCTCCTGGCCCGGCGGTACCGCGCCGAGGGCGCGCCCGCCGACCGCGACCGCGCCCTGGCGATCCTCGCGGACTTCTCCGCGTACTACGCCGAGGTGGCCGCGGGCGGCGCGAGCGAGCGGGCCGAGGAGTGGATGCTCAAGGGCAAGCTGTTCTCGCAGGCCCTGACCGAGGCCATCTGGGGCGTGCAGATCGCGGACGCGGCCCAGGTCCTCGCGGCCGACCCGCAGGCCCGGCCCGTGCT
>NZ_JBFHHB010000025.1:0-20609 GCF_041597215.1 Actinotalea sp. | reverse complement strand
GTGGGCTGCCCGGCCTCGTCGGCATCGGGGAGGGGCACGACGGGCGGCGCCTCCCACGGCAGGGGCGTCCATGCCGTCGCCGAGTCGTCGACCTCGGGCTCGGCCCCCGCGTCGGCCTCAGCCTCGGGCTCCGGCTCGACCTCACCGGCGGGTCCGGTCTCGGCATCGGGCTCGGCCTCGACCTCACCGTCAGGCTCGGGCTCGGGCTCCGCGTCGACCTCACCGTCAGGCTCGGGCTCGGGCTCCGCGTCGACCTCACCGTCAGCCCCGGGCTCGGCGAGCTCGGTGCCCTGGTCCTCGGTGGTGGTCTCGCTCAGCTGCGTGGCATCGGTCGCCTCGTCGACACCCGACTCCTGGACATCCGGGGACTCGTCCTGGACGGACCCATCGGTCGATGTCTGCTCGCGGTCCGTCATGCGGTGCGTTCTCCCCTTGCCTCGACGGACGCTCGCCCGCAGTCGGCATTCTATGGTGCGTCGGTGTCAGCATCCCTGGGCAGGGCAGCCGCCTCGCTGAACCACCGGCGCGGCAGGAAGGCCGCTCCCGCGACGACGATCGCGCCGGCGAACCAGAGGTAGCCGATCGGCTGGGCAGCGATGATCACATCGCCCCCCGGGCCCCCGCCGCCGATGAGCCCCGTGACCGTGACCACGCCGAGGCCGACGGCCAGCACCCCGGCCGAGCCGGTCCAGGCCCTGCCGAGCACCCCGCCCACCAGCACGAGCACCAGAGCGCCGATCAGGCCCCAGGGCTGCATCCAGCGGTGGATACCGGTCCCGACGAGCCCGATGACGGCCCCGACCACGAACGACCCCGCCAGCCGCGCCAGGCCGCGTCCCGAGAAGATCTGCACGACGGTCACCGTACAAGCACTCCCTGAGGCAGGTGGACGCGCGCGAGGTCGCCCGCAGCGCAGCGGTAGGACTCGACGGCCAGCAGCGGCTGGAGGATGCCGTTGCTCAGGGCGTAGACGGCGAGCGCGGCCCGGTCCGCATCGTCGCCGGCCACCACCTGCACGGCCTGGACCTGCGTGGCGTGCGAGCGCAGCGCGGCGAGGACACGATCGAGCACGGGAGCGACCTGCACCTGCACGTCGACAGCCGAGGCAGGGACCGCGGCACTCGGCACCGCGCCGTGCGGATCGGGTGCGAGGAGCCCGTCGACGGCGAGCCCGAGGTCGACGCACTCGCGGTAGCCGCGCCGCAGGGCGTCCTCGTCCAGCGCCGCCCACAGCACGCAGGGCGCACTCGGGCTCCCGGCGAAGGCCAGCTCGACGGCACGCATGGTGACCCGGTGCGCCTGGACGTGGTCCGGGTGGCCGTACCCTCCGGCGGGTTCGTAGGTGACGACGACGTCCGGACGACGCTCGAGGAGCAGCTCGGCCAGCCGTCCGGCAGCGAGCTCGAGGTCCACGCCGACGAAGGCGCCGTCCGGGATCGTCGCCCCGGCCCTCGCCCTCCCGACGGAGTCCCAGACCATCCCGGAGTCGACCCATGGCCCGTCGCCACCGATCTCGTCGAGGAGCACCCGGTCACGGATGCCGAGCGCCCGCGCGGCGGCACCGAGCTCCCCCGTGCGGTGCGCGGCGAGCGCCGGCCCGTCGCCCTCGAGCGCGGCACGGTGCTCGCCGATCACCTCACCGCGCTCACCGCGCGTGCACGTCACCAGGGTCACCGCGGATCCGGAAGCGGCCCAGGTGGCCAGCAGGGCACCCGTCGACAGGGTCTCGTCGTCGGGGTGGGCGTGGACGGCGAGCAGGCCGCCGCTCATGTCAGGCCCGCTTGGACCGGGCCGTGATGCGGGCGCGCTCGGTCTGGTCGAGCACCACCTTGCGGATCCGGACGATCTCCGGGGTCACCTCGACGCACTCGTCCTCGCGGGCGAACTCCAGCGACTCCTCGAGCGTGAGCCGACGCGGCGGCACGAGGTTCTCGAAGTTGTCCGCGGTCGACGACCGCATGTTGGTGAGCTTCTTCTCCTTGGTGATGTTGACGTCCATGTCCTCGTTGCGCGAGTTCTCGCCGACGATCTGGCCCTCGTACACCTCGGCGGTCGGCTCGACGAAGAACGAGCCACGCTCCTGCAGGTTGATCATCGCGAAGGGCGTGACCTTGCCTGCGCGGTCCGCGACGAGCGACCCGTTGATGCGCGTCTCGATCGACCCGGCCCAGGGCTCGTAGCCGTGCGAGATGGACGAGGCGATCCCGGTTCCGCGGGTGTCGGTGAGGAACTGCGTGCGGAAGCCGATCAGCCCGCGTGCCGGGACGACGAACTCCATGCGGACCCACCCGGTCCCGTGGTTCGACATCGTCTCCATGCGGCCCTTGCGCTGGGCGAGGAGCTGGGTGACCGAGCCGAGGTACTCCTCGGGCACGTCGATGGTCATGTGCTCCATCGGCTCGTGGAGCTTGCCGTCGATCGTGCGCGTGACGACCTGCGGCTTGCCGACGGTCAGCTCGAAGCCCTCCCGTCGCATCTGCTCGACGAGGATCGCCAGGGCCAGCTCGCCGCGGCCCTGCACCTCCCAGGCGTCGGGGCGCTCGGTGGGCAGCACGCGGAGCGAGACGTTGCCGATGAGCTCGGAGTCGAGCCGGTCCTTGACCTGGCGGGCGGTGACCTTGTGGCCCTTGCCCCCCTTGCCCGCCAGCGGCGAGGTGTTGATCCCGATGGTCATCGAGATCGCGGGGTCGTCGACCGTGATGAGCGGCAGGGGCCGCGGGTCGTCGAGATCCGTCAGCGTCTCGCCGATGGTGATGTCCGCGATTCCGGCGACGGCGACGATCTCACCGGGCCCGGCCTGCGCGGTCGGGACCCGGTCCAGGGCCTTGGTCTCGAGCAGCTCGGTGATCTTGACGCTCTGGATGGTCCCGTCGTGGCGCGCCCACGCGACCTGCTGGCCCTTGCGGATCGTCCCGTTGAAGACGCGCAGGAGCGCGAGGCGGCCGAGGAAGGGCGAGGCGTCGAGGTTGGTGACGTGCGCCTGGAGCGGGGCACCCTCCTCGTAGGTCGGGGCGGGGATCTTCTCGAGGATCGTCGCGAAGAGCGGCTCGAGGTCGGGGCTGTCCGGCATGCCGCCGTCCTCGGGCTGGGTGAGGGAGGCCCGGCCTGCCTTGGCAGCGGCGTAGACCACCGGCACGTCGAGGATCGCGTCGAGGTCGAGGTCGGGGACCTCGTCGTGCAGGTCGCTCGCGAGGCCGAGCAGCAGGTCGGTCGACTCGTGGACGACCTCCTCGATACGCGAGTCCGGACGGTCGACCTTGTTGACCAGGAGGATCACCGGGAGCTTCGCGGCGAGCGCCTTGCGCAGCACGAAGCGCGTCTGCGGGAGCGGGCCCTCGCTCGCGTCGACCAGCAGCACGACGCCGTCCACCATGGACAGCCCTCGCTCGACCTCACCGCCGAAGTCGGCGTGGCCGGGGGTGTCGATGACGTTGATGGTCACGCCGTCGGGCTGGCCCGAGGCGGCAGCGGCCGGCCCGCGGTACCTGATCGCCGTGTTCTTGGCGAGGATCGTGATGCCCTTCTCACGCTCCAGGTCGCCGGAGTCCATCGCACGCTCGTCGACGTGGGCGTGCTCCCCGAAGGAGCCGGACTGCCAGAGCATGGCGTCCACGAGGGTCGTCTTGCCGTGGTCGACGTGGGCGACGATCGCCACGTTGCGCAGGTCGGAGCGCACAGGCATGCCAGGACTCGATTCAGTACGGGGGAGAGCGCAACGACACCGAAGCGCGCACCCATGATAGCCGTACCCGCACGACGGCCCGACGATGCCCGCGACGGACCCCCGTCGCCGCCGGCCGCCACGCCGGGTCCCGGCGGCGCCCGAGGGCTGACGCGCAGGTCAGCGCGGCGTCACGCCGTCCGGTCCGCCCCGGGGCCGCCGAAGACGTCGAGGTGCCGACCGGGGATCGCCTCGAGCAGCTCCCGCGTGTACGCCTGGCGGGGGTTGTCGAAGACCTCGTCGGTCGTCGCGCTCTCGACGAGCTTGCCCGTCTGCATCACGCACACCTCGTCGGCGATCTGCCGCACCACGGCCAGGTCGTGCGTGATGAACAGGTACGTCAGCCCGAGCTCGGCCTGGAGGTCGTTGAGCAGACGCAGGATCTGGGCCTGGACCAGGACGTCCAGGGCAGAGACCGCCTCGTCGCACACGATCATCTCCGGCTCGAGGGCCAGGGCGCGCGCGATCGCGATCCGCTGACGCTGACCACCGGAGAGCTCGTTCGGGAACCGACGCATCGTCGACTGCGGCAGCGCGACCATGTCGAGCAGCTCGCGCACCTTCTTCTCCCGCGAACGACGGTCCCCGATGCGGTGGGTGCGCAGCGGCTCCTCGATCGTGCGGTAGATCGAGTACATCGGGTCGAGCGAGCCGTAGGGGTTCTGGAAGATCGGCTGGACACGGCGGCGGAAGGCGAAGAGGGCCTTCGCGTTCAGGGTGCTCATGTCGACGCCGTCGAAGTACACGCGGCCGGCG
This sequence comes from Actinotalea sp., assembly GCF_041597215.1. Lineage (GTDB taxonomy): Bacteria > Actinomycetota > Actinomycetes > Actinomycetales > Cellulomonadaceae > Actinotalea. The sequence goes on along the minus strand of NZ_JBFHHB010000025.1, from coordinate 16,132 downwards.
GTGGGCTCGAGCAGGTTGAGCACGATGTTCGCCACCGTGGACTTGCCGGAGCCCGACTCCCCCACGATCGCCATCGTGGTCCCTCGGCGCACCGTGAACGAGACGTCGTCGACGGCCTTGAAGGTCGGCGCGGCCCCGGGACGCCCGCCGCGCAGGTGGAAGACCTTCGTCAGGTCCTCGATGCGCATGATCTCGTCCGTGGGTGCGACCCCGGCCGCAGGGAGGACGGCCTCGCCGCGCTCCTTCGTGCTCTCGATCCGCCGGCTGGCCAACGACGGGGCCGAGGAGACCAGGCGCTGCGTGTACGGGTGGCGCGGCTCGGACACGATCTGGAGCGCGGGCCCCGACTCCACGACCTGCCCGCGGTACATCACCACGAGGTGCTCGGCGCGCTCGGCTGCCAGGCCGAGGTCGTGCGTGATGAACAGCACGGCGGTGCCGAGCTGTTCGGTCAGGCCCGCGAGGTGGTCGAGGATCGTGCGCTGCACGGTGACGTCGAGCGCGGAGGTCGGCTCGTCGGCGATGAGCAGGCTCGGCCGGGCAGCGAGGCCGATGGCGATGAGCGCGCGCTGCCGCATCCCCCCGGAGAACTCGTGCGGGTACTGGTTCGCGCGGCGCTCCGCGTCGGGAAGGCCCGCCTCGGCGAGGAGCTCGGCGACGCGCGTGTTGGCGTCGACCCCCTTGTCCAGGCCGTTGGCCGTCAGGGCCTCCTTGACCTGGAAGCCGATCTTCCAGACCGGGTTGAGGTTGGACATCGGGTCCTGCGGGACCAGTCCGATCTCGTTCCCACGCAGGGAGACCATCTCGCGGTCGGTCCGGTGGGTGATGTCCTCACCCTTGAACCTGATGGAGCCGCCGGTGACGGTCCCGGTTCCCGGCAGCAGCCCGATGATCGCGTGGGCGAGGGTGGACTTGCCCGAGCCGGACTCGCCGACGATCGCGACCGTCTGACCCGGGTAGATCGTCAGCTCGCCGCCGCGCACCGCCCGCACTGTCCCGGTCGAGGTCTCGAACGAGACGTCGAGGTCGCGGATCTCCAGCAGCGGGACGTCACCCTGCGGGGCAGCTGTGGGGTCCGGGCTGGTCGATGCGCTCATCGGTTCCGTGCCTTCGGGTCGAGGGCGTCGCGCACGACGTCGCCCATCATGATGAAGCTCAGCACCGTGATGGCGAGGGCACCGGCGGGGTAGAAGAGCACGGACGGCTCGGCACGCAACGAGGCCTGCGCCTTGGCGATGTCCGCACCCCACGAGGTGATCTCCGGCGGCAGCCCGATGCCGAGGAAGGAGAGCGTCGCCTCGGCGACGATGTAGATGCCGAGCGAGACGGTCGCCGTGACGATGATCGGTGCTGCGGAGTTCGGCATCACGTGCCGGACCAGCGTGGTCACGCGCGAGGCGCCGAGTGCGGTGGAGGCCGTGATGAACTCGGAGTTCTTCACGCTCAGCACCGCTCCGCGGGTGATGCGGGCGATCTGCGGCCAGCCGAAGGCCCCCAGGACGAAGACCACCGTCAGGACGTTGCGGTCCTCCTTGAACATCGTCATGACGACGATGCCGGCGAGGATGAACGGGATGGCGAAGAAGATGTCCGTCACGCGGGAGAGCAGCGCGTCGAACCAGCCGCCGTAGAAGCCGGCGATCGCCCCGACCACCGAGCCGATGAGGACCACGAGCATCGTGGTGAGCGTCCCCACCGTGACCGAGGCGCTCGCTCCGTAGATCGTGCGGGCGTAGATGTCGCAGCCCTGCCGGTCGTAGCCGAACGGGTGGCCGGCGGACGGCGAGCCGAAGCTGTTCTTCAGCTCGCAGAAGCGCGGGTCGAGAGACGTGAACAGCGAGGGCGCGATCGCCAGCAGCACCACGAGCAGGATCATCGTGCTGGAGATCCAGAACAGCGGGCGACGACGCACGCTGCGCCAGGCCTCCGTCCACAGGCTCGCCGGAGCTGCCGACTCGTCGACGGTGTCGACGGTGCCGAGGGTGTCCTCGTCGAAGGGTGCGACGAAGTGCTGCTGGCTGGGGCGTCGGCCGGCGTCAGGCATAACGAATCCTCGGGTCCAGGACGGCGTACAGCAGGTCGACGAAGAGGTTGGCGACGATGTACACGACGACGAGCACCGTGGTGAACGAGACGACCGTCGGTGCCTGGCTCGTGGTGATCGCGCGGTACAGCGTCCCGCCCACGCCGTTGATGTTGAAGATGCCCTCGGTGATGATCGCGCCGCCCATGAGGGCGCCGAGGTCGGCGCCGAGGAAGGTCACGACGGGGATCAGGGAGTTGCGCAGGACGTGCACGGTCACCACCCGCCGGCGGGACAGGCCCTTGGCGGTGGCGGTGCGGACGAAGTCGGCCGAGAGGTTCTCCGCGACCGAGGTCCTGGTCAGGCGCAGCACGTAGGCGAGGGAGACGGCACCGAGCACCATCGCCGGCATCAGAAGGGTGCGGAACGAGACGTCGGACCCCACCGTCGGGGGGAGCCAGGCGAGCCTGACGCCGACCACGAACTGCAGGACGAAGCCGATGACGAAGGTCGGGACGGCGATGACGAGGAGCGAGGTCACCAGCGCTGCGGCGTCGAAGGCACCGCCCTTGCGCAGGCCGGCGAAGAGGCCGGCGGTGACGCCGAAGAGCGCCTCGAAGCCGAGCGCCATCAGCGCCAGCCTGATGGTGACGGGGAAGGCCTCACCCATCACGTCGATCACCTCGCGACCCGAGAACGTCGTCCCGAAGTCGAGGGTGAGGATCCCCTTGAGGTAGAGGAGGTACTGCACGATGAAGGGCTTGTCGAGGTTGAACTCGGCGCGGATCTGCGCGACCAGTGCCGGGTTCAGACCTCGTTCGCCGCCGAGGGCGAGCACCGGGTCACCGGGAAGGGCGAAGACCATCGCGTAGATGAGCAGCGTCGCTCCGAAGAACACCGGGATCATCTGCAGCAAACGACGCCCGATATACCAACCCATCAGACAGTCTCCTCGTGGGACTCGGGATGCCGCCCGCGCGAGGCGTGGGAGTCACCCTACGGGACCGTGGCGCCGCGAGGCGCCAAGGACAGAGCGGGGCGCGGCGCCCTCGGGCACCACTGCGGGGTGGGGGACGGTGCCCCCACCCCGCAGCGCTCGTGCCGTCGGACGACGGCCTCGGTGTCAGTTCTTCGTGACCGCGTAGTACAGCGGGACGCTGTTCCAGCCGAACTGGACGTTCTCCACGGTGTCGGCGGAGCCGCCGGTCACGTTGGAGTACCACAGCGGGATCGCCGGGAGGTCGCGGAAGAGGATCTCCTGCGCCTTCTGGAACTCCGCGTTGGCGGCGTCGATGTCGGACTCGGCAGCGCCCTTGGCGAGCAGGCTGTCGAACTCGGCGTCGGAGTAGTCACCGTCGTTCGAGCCGGCGTTGGTCGCGTAGATCGGCCCCAGGAAGTTGTAGAGGCTGGGGTAGTCGGCCTGCCATCCGGTGCGGAAGGCGCCGGTGATGCTGCGCTCGGTGACGTCGGTGCGAAGGTCCGCGAAGGTGGCGTACGGGTTGCCCTCAGCCGAGATCCCCAGCGTGTTCTTGATGCTGTTGGTCACGGCGTCGACCCAGGCCTGGTGGCCACCGTCGGTGTTGTAGCCGATGGTGAAGGTGCCCTCGTACGGCGAGATCGCGTCGGCCTCGGCCCACAGGGCCTTGGCCGCGTCGGCGTCGTAGGTCAGCACGTCCGACCCGGGGATCGAGTCCGACCACCCGTCGATGACCGGCGAGGTGAAGTCGCTGGCCGGGGTCCGCGTGCCCTGGAAGATCGCGTCGGTGATCTCCTGACGGTTGATCGCCTTGGAGATGGCCGCACGGCGCAGCAGGCCCTCCTCACCCGAGAAGTGCTCGAGGTTCTGCGGGATCGTGAAGGACTGGAAGACCGCAGCGGGCTGGTTGACCGCACGGTCGCCCAGCTCGCTCTCGAAGGTGCTGAACGCGCTGTCCGGGATCGCGTCGACGATGTCGAGCTGGCCGGCGAGCAGGTCGTTGTACGCGGCGTCCTGCGTCGTGTAGAAGACGAAGCTCAGACCACCGTTGGCCGCCATCCGGTCGCCCGTGTAGTCCGGGTTGGGGACGAGGTCGGCCTTGACGTTGTGCTCCCAGGCACCCTCGCCGTCGAGCATGTACGGGCCGTTGCCGATCGGGTTCTCCCCGAACGCGTCCATGTCGGCGAAGGCAGCCTCGGGCAGCGGGAAGAAGGCGGAGTAGCCCAGCCGCAGCGGGAAGTCCGACTCGGGCTGCTTGAGCTCGACCGTGAACGTGGTGTCGTCGACGACGGTGAGGCCGGTGAGCTCGGAGTCCTCGTCGTAGGAGAAGCCGACGATGGGCTCGAAGAAGTAGCTCGAGAGCTGCTCGTTGCTGAGCAGGGCGCCGTAGTTCCAGGCGTCGACGAAGGAGCTCGCCGTGACGGGCGTCCCGTCCGTGAAGGTCCAGCCGTCCTGGATCGTGATGGTGTAGTTCTGACCGTCCTCGGTCTCGATCGACTCGGCGACCTCGTTGTGCGGCGCACCGTCGGCGTCGTAGTAGACGAGACCGGCGAAGATCATGTCGAGGATCCGGCCACCGCCGACCTCGTTGGTGTTCGTCGGGACGAGCGGGTTCTGCGGCTCGCTGCCGTTCGCCGTGACGATCCCCGTCGACATGCCGCCGTCGGTCGTGGCCGAGGTGCCGGCGCCACCCTCGTCGGGATCGCTGCTGGAACACGCGGAAAGCGCGAGCGCACTGGCCAGGGCCAGGCTCGCGACTGCTGTACTACGACGCACCTTGCGCACGTATGCCTCCATGCTGAGGTCAGGGGCGGCGGGCCGGGATCCGGCACGCCACGCACCGCCCGGAGGGCGGTGCTGGACAGTTCGTACCGCCAGGTAACACCCTGCCTCGATCAGGGAGCAACTCCCGCAGGCGCCCGTGACCGGATCGGAACCCCCGAAACATGGCTGAAACATCGAGCCCGCGATCGGGCCCGTCGTGCGGGGAGCGCGCGGGCGCGGTGCTCAGATCCCCGTGCGGTGCTCCGGGTCGGCCTCGACGTCCGAACGGTCACGGCGACCACGGCGCTGGTGCTTCGCCGCCTCGGCCTCCTCGCGCTCGAGCTCGAGCCGCTGCTCCTCGAGCATCGCGTCACGCGCCTCGCGACGCCTGCGCTGCTCCTCGGGGTCGGGGACGGGGACGGCGGCGATGAGCCGGCGCGTGTAGGCGTCCTGCGGATCGTTGACGACCTGCGTCGTCTCGCCCACCTCGACGAGCTTGCCCTGGTGCAACACGGCCATCCGGTCGGACAGGAGCTCGACGACGGCGAGGTCGTGCGAGATGAACAGGCAGGCGAAGCCGTGCTCCTTCTGCAGGTTCTGGAAGAGCTCGAGGACCGTGGCCTGGACCGAGACGTCCAGTGCCGAGGTCGGCTCGTCGGCGACGAGCAGCTTCGGCTCGAGGGAGAGCGCCCGGGCGATGCCGACCCGCTGGCGCTGACCGCCCGAGAGCTCGTGCGGGTAGCGGTTGCGCATGCTCCGCGGCAGCTCGACCTGGTCCAGCAGCCGCTCCACCTCGCGGGCGAGCCCCGGCCCCTTCTTGCCGCCGTGCAGCAGCAGGGGCTCGCCGATCGACTCGCCGATGGGCAGCCGGGGGTTCAGGGAGGAGCCAGGGTCCTGGAAGACGATCCCGACCTGGGTCCGCAGCGGGCGCAGCGACCTGCGCGTCGCGCCGACCATGTCGACGCCGCAGATGCTCAGCTCACCACCGGTCACCGGCAGCAGGCCGACCACGGCGCGGCCGATGGTCGTCTTGCCCGAGCCGGACTCCCCGACGAGGCCCACGACCTCGCCCTGGCGGATCGTCAGCGAGACCTCGTCGACCGCCCGGAACGCAGGGGTCCGTCGCCGCCCGGGGTACTCGATGATCATCTGCTTGGCGTCCAGGACCACGGGCCGGTCCGACACGGCGGCGACCGGGGCCTGCGCCGTCGAGCCCTCGACCGAGACGAGCGCCTCGCCGCTCGCTCCGGGGATGCCCTTGCGCCCGTGGCCCAGGTGCGGGACGGCCTCGAGCAGCTTGCGCGTGTACGGGTGCTGCGGAGCACCGAAGATCTCCGCGGCCGTCCCGTGCTCGACGACCTTCCCGTCCTTCATCACGATGATGCGGTCGGCCATGTCGGCGACCACGCCCATGTCGTGCGTGATGAGGATGATCCCGGAGTTGATCCGGTGCCGCAGGTCCCGCATCAGCTTGAGGATCTCGGCCTGGACGGTGACGTCGAGGGCGGTGGTCGGCTCGTCCGCGATGAGCAGGCTCGGGTCGCAGGCCAGCGCCTGGGCGATCATCGCGCGCTGACGCTGCCCGCCGGAGAGCTGGTGCGGGTAGGAGTTGAATCGCGTGACGGGATCGGGGATCTCGACGAGGGTCAGGAGCTCGATCGCGCGCTCCTTCGCCTTGGCCGGACCGATCTCGAAGTGCGCGCGCAGCGTCTCGACGATCTGGAACCCGATCGTGTAGACGGGGTTGAGCGCCGTCATCGGCTCCTGGAAGATCACCGCGATCTCACGCCCGCGGATGTGACGGAGCTTCGAGGTGGGCATGCCGATGAGCTCACGGTCGCCGAGCATGACCGAGCCCGAGGCGCGGCCGTTCGGCGGCAGCAGCCCGATCAGCGCCATGGAGGACTGCGTCTTGCCCGAGCCGGACTCGCCGACGATCGCGAGCACCTCCCCGGGTCGGACGTCGTAGGAGACGTCCTCGGCCGCAGGGAACCACTGCCCGTCGACGTAGAAGTTGACGCCGAGGTCGCGGACCGAGAGCACGGGGGCCTCGGCGTCGCGGCTCGCGTTCTCGTGCGAGGTGTCGATGGCCACGGGATCAGTGTCCTTCCTGGGCACGGCTCGCGCCGGACCGCTGCGTCGCGAGCTGCGCGGGCAGGTGTAGGAGCATGGGGTCATGGGTCCCACGCAGGTGTTCGTCTCCGGCTACAGCCGTGTCCTTGCCGTCGCGACGATCGTCATCGCGGTGGTCGTCGTGCTCGGCACCGTCGGCGCGGGTGATCTGCGCCTGACGCTCCTCGCGCTGTCCGGCGGCGCACTGGCAGGCCTCGCGGGCTGGGCCCTGTTCTGGCGTCCGCTCGTCGAGGTGTCCGACGGCGGGGTCCGCGTGGTGAACGTGCTGCGCACCATCGAGATCCCGTGGCCCGTGCTGGACCGCGCGGAGGTCCGCTGGTCCCTCGTGGTGCACACTCTCGACGCCCGCTGGACGGCATGGGGAGCTCCCCGCAGCAGTGCAGCGGCGTCGGCGGTCCGTCGCTCCGAGCAGACCAGGGTCGACCACGGCCGGCCGAGCGCAGGTCTGGGACGTGCCGTCGGACGACTGCCCAGCGCGGCCTCGGCCGAGCGCGTCGCCGACGCGATCGCGATGCGGCAGGCGTCCCTGCTGGCAGCGGGTCACCTGGACGGCGCGCAGGCCAGGGCACGCGAGAGCGGGCTGAAGGAGACGATCACCTGGCACCGCGGCACGATCGCGGCCGCGCTCACCCTTGCCGCCCTGACCGGCGTGCTCGCGGTGGCCTGAGAGGACCGCCGTCACCGTGCCGGGGCCCCGGGGTCGTCGGACCCGGACGCGGGGACGCCGCCAGGAGCGGCGCCACCGGCGACGGCCGCCTCGCCTGCACGACGCTGGACCATCATCTGCCGGTCCATCTTGGACGCCGAGGGGATCCGCTTCTGCCGCGGGTCGAAGGCGTCGCGCAGGCCGTCCCCGATGAAGTTGATGCACAGCGCGATGGCCACGATGAACAGACCCGGCCACCAGAAGAGCCACGGACGGGTCGAGAAGGCACCCTGGTACTCGCTGATGAGCATGCCGAGGGAGATGTCCGGTCGCACGATGCCGACCCCGAGGTAGCTCAACGCGGTCTCGAGCAGGATCGCGGAGCTCATCAGCAAGGTCGTCGAGACGATGACCACGCCGATCGCGTTCGGCAGGATGTGCTTGAAGATGATCCGGAGGTCGCTGGCACCCGCCACGCGCGCGGCGTCGATGAACTCACGCTCCCGCAGCCCCAGGAACTCCCCGCGCACGAGGCGGGCCAGCCCCGTCCAGAGCACGAGGCCCATCATCGCGGCGAAGGCGAAGCCCCCGATCCCGCCGGAGAGGCGACCGATCACGGCTCCGATCACCAGCACGGGCACGGTGATGAACAGGTCGGTCGTCCGCATGAGCAGCGTGTCGATGCGCCCGCGGTAGAAGCCCGCCGCCGATCCGATGATCACGCCGATGAGCGCCGCGACCACCCCGATGATGGCGACCACCATGAGCGAGGTCTGGGTTCCGCGCATGACCTGCGCGAACATGTCGCGGCCGATCTCGTCCTGACCGAGCGGGTGCTCGCCGAGGCTGAACCCGTCGCCGCCCAGCCAGGTCGGCATGCTCAGCGTCGGGGCTCCACGCGGGTTGACGATCGCACCGTTCTCGTTGCCCGTGTAGTGCCACCAGCCCGAGAAGGAACCGACCCCGACCGAGCTGAAGGCGAGCACGATGATGCCGATGAGCACGGCGAGCCCGACCATGGCCCCCTTGTGCCGGAAGAACCGCGCCCGGACGATCTGCCCCTGGGAGAGGCCCTCGACCTCCTTGAGCTCGATCGCGTTCTCGAGGCTGTCCGACTCGGCGGGCTGAGGAGCGGGTGTCGTCGTCATGCTTCCAACCTGATTCGAGGGTCGACCGATGCGTACACGAGGTCGGCGACGATATTGGCGAGGATCGCGAGCGACGCGGTGATGACGAGGTACGCCATGACCGGGTCGATCTCGGCACCCAGGAGGGACTTGATGAAGAGCTGCCCCATGCCGGGGCGGGCGAAGATGTTCTCCGTGATGATCGCGCCGCCGATGAGCGTGATGATGTCGATCGGCACGATGGTCGCCAGCGGGATGAGCGTGTTGCGGAACCCGTGCCGCACGACGACGACCCGCTCCGGAAGGCCCTTGGCCCGAGCCGTCCGGATGTAGTCCTGGTTCATCACCTCGAGCATGCTCGAGCGCGAGTAACGGGTGTAGGCCGCGAAGGCGATGAGGATGAGCGTCAGGCTCGGCAGGATGAGGTGCGTGTAGGTGTCGAGGATGCCCACCCAGTAGCTCCCCCCGAGGTTCGGCGTCTGGTCGCCGAAGGTCGGGATCGGCCGGCCCCGCAGGTAGTCCGAGTAGGGGACCCAGACCTGCATGACCTGGTCGGCGAATGTCAGCGCCGCCACGACGACCGCGGTGATCGAGGCCGAGCGCATCGAGACCCCGCGGTCAGGGCCACCGAACAGCCAGCCGATGAGCAGCCCGCTCCCCAGTGCCAGCAGACCGAGGCCGACGATCAGCAGGTGGGTCTCCAGGATCCCGTCGAAGAAGGACTGCATCGGGAAGTAGATCGCGACGCCGAGGGCGACGGTGCTGAGCGAGGCGTACAGGGCGCGGCGGTTGTGCAGCCCCGCGCCGATAGCCACGACGGCGAAGGCGGTGGCCGCGCCGAGGAGCCCGATGAGGATCGGACCCAGGGTCGGGTTCTCCCACCAGTCGGTCAGCTGGAGGTAGGCGAGCATGGCGACCGTCGCGGCCGCGGCCACGAGCCCGACCTGCAGGCGCCGTCGCGGCGGACCGCCGATCGCGAGTGACCAGATCAGGCCACCGACGGCGGCGATACCGAGGATCACCGGCCAGGGGATCACGGCGTCGGCGAGGAAGTCGTTGAAGCCGATCGCGCCCCACTGCTTGAGCAGCACGGCGACGAGGAAGGAGGGCAGCGAGTAGAGCAGGAACGACAAGAAGATGATCATGTAGTCGAACGAGCTGTACTGCCGCAGGGCGCTGACCACACCGACGGCCACGCCGAGGAAGAGCGAGAGGAAGGTCGCTGCCGTCACCAGCTGGAGCGTCGAGCCGATCGCGTGCGAGATGAGCGGGCCGACGTCCTGCCCCGTCCGCCACGCGACACCCGGGTCACCGGTGAGGAAGCTCCCCAGCCAGGTGAAGAAGCGGACCACGACGTTCGTCTCGAGATCGAGGAGCTCGATCCGCTGGGCGATCAGCTGCTGCTTGTTCGGCGCCGTGCTCTGCCGCAGGTCGGCCAGCGGGTCGGAGGCCGCGTTGACCAGCAGGAACATGAGGAAGATCGCCGTGAACAACGTGGCGAGACCCGTGAGGACACGGCGAACGAGGAAGGACAGCACCGAGAGATCCTTTAGTCGGTGGAGAGACTCAGCGGACGATCCTAACCCCCGGGTGGGGTCACGATCCCCGGGACGCACCCAGGACCCGGCTCTGCGGACGCTCAGACCTGCGGCGCGGCTGGCCACGGTCTGCACATGGCAAAGGAAGCGTTCGGCCGGGGCGGGCGGTCCGAGCAGGAGCGGGTACGGCTGAGGGCACCGGACGGGTGCCCGGTGCCCTCAGCTGGGGTCCGGCAGCCGGGAGGAGAGCGGGGCTCCCCTCCCGGCTGGACGGGTCAGGCTCGGGAGATCACTCCGCGGCAGCAGCGCTGCCTGCGGTCCACTCCCAGAACCCGTGGAAGATCGTCGGCGAGATCGAGATCTTCTGGATGTTCCCGATGTTCTCGGGGTTGTAGGCGGTCACGCCCGGGAACTGGAACAGGGTGATGCCGAAGGCGTCGTCGATGAGGTGCTTCTCGACCTCAGCGAGGATCTCACCCTGCCTGGTGGCGTCCGTCTCGACCTGGAGCTCGTCGAACAGGGCGTCGACCTCAGGGTTGGAGTAGCCGTAGAAGTTGTTGCCACCACCCGTGCGGTAGTTGGCGTCGGACTCCGTGACGGCCGTCGAGGTGGACTGCCACCCGAAGAGCGCCGCGTCGTAGAACGCCGTCGCGTTGGACAGGTCCGTGCCCCAGTCGGTCTGCACGTCGTAGGCCACGACGTCGAAACCGGCATCCTTGGCCGAGGCCGCGATGAGCGCGTACTCGTTCTGGCGGCGGGGGTTGTCCGGGGCGAAGAGCAGACGGACGGTGACCGGGGTCTCGACTCCGGCCTCGGCGAGCAGCGCAGCAGCGCCCTCGATGTCGACCTCGCCGTACTCGACGGCCTGGCCGTTCGCCTCGCTGACCAGGTCGTAGTTCGGCGAACCGGGGACGACCGTGAACGTCTGGCGCAGCTCGGCGTTCTCGTTGAGCGGCTTGATCAGGTTGTCGACGATCTGCTGACGCGGGATCGTCTTGAGGAAGGCCTGACGGACCTTGAGCGCCTTGTCCGCGTCGCCGCCGTAGGTGGCCGGGTCGAACGGGCCGCCGTTGGCGAACTGCAGGTCGACGTGCTCGTAGGTGCCCTCGTCGCTCGTCTCGACCTCGAGGCCGTCGATCGCCTTGAGCGCGTCGAGCACGTCGGCCGTGGCCTGCGGGCTGATGAGGTCGACCTCACCGTTCTCGAGCGCCTGGACCTGGCCCATGGCGTCGCCGTTCCAGCGGATCGTCACGGTCTCGATCGACGCGGCGTGGTCACCCTGGTAGTTCGGGTCGGCCTTGAGCGTCATGTACTGGTCGGCGACGAACTCCGTCATCACGTACGCGCCGGTGGAGAGGTACAGGCCGGCGTCGTCCGGGAGCGAGGTGTAGTTGAAGTCGTTGCTCCACACCTGCGAGATCTTCGCGATGTCCTCGCTCGACTCGGTCTCGATCGCCTCGACGAGGGCAGCGGTGGCCTCCTCCGCGTCCTCGATGCCGAGAGCGCGCTGCGCGACGACGTGCGCCGGCAGGTTCGGGCCGACACAGGTCTCCCAGTCAGCGAAGGGCTTGCTGTACGTGAGCGAGATCGTGTTCCCGTCGATGACGGGGGTCTCCTCGATCAGCGGGACGCAGGAGGACGCGGCGTCGAAGTAGATGCCGGCGTCGAGCGCGTCCTGGTTCGTGATGTTCCACTCGTCGTCGTACTCGGCCTCGACGTTGTTGAACTTGCCGCTCTGTGCGGCCCACTCCAGGAGGAAGTCCGCGGGACCGGAGGCGACGCCGTCGGACCACATGGCCGTGTCGGCGAAGGTGTACTTGATGGTCAGCGGGTCGTCGGAGACCTTCTCGTACGAGCCGTAGCCCGGGTCCTGCACGAGGGCGAGGTCGGCGTCGTAGTAGTTGAAGCCGTCCGTCATCAGGTACTTGATGATGGCGTTCGCCGTCGCGTTACCCGTCGAGCTCAACGAGTTGTACGAGTAGAACGGCTGGTTCCAGGCGATGTTGACGGCCGAGCCGGCAGTGAGCCCGGCACCCCCGCCGTCGCCGCCGTCCGTCGTCGTGTCGCTCGAGCACGCGGAGAGCGCGAGCGCGCTGGCAGCGAGTACCGCCACCGCTGCCGACTTGCGTGTGATCCTCAATGTTCCTCCTGAGAAGGGAAAGCGGCCGGCCTCGCTCGCGTCCTCCTGGCTCGGGCGTCCCGAGCGCAGGCCGGACGCAGGCCGCTGTCGCGTGGCAGCAAAGGTAGACCGGACGACTGCGCGCTCCCACGTCGCCGGGGCCGCGAACCCTGATCGTTACCCGATCGATACTGGGCAGTACGTCCCGCGATACGAGACGTCACCTTGAGGCGAACCCGAGGCGCTCCGCGGCGGAGGGCGCCTCACGCTACGGATCGCGCCCTCCGGTCGCCCTCTGGCAACGGAATCCGTCGTCGCGGCCGCCGACGGCACTGCGTACCACGTCGACCCGTGCTGCATCGAGGAGTGAGACAGGAACCGTGGATGAGGGCCGCGGCGAACCCCAAGGCGCCCTCGGGGCAGCGACCCGGGGGAAACCCGGACGTCACATGCCTGCAACATCCGGACCTCGCGGCACCCGCACTCAGTCGTCGAACTCCGCGAGCCACGTCCGGAGGATCCGCTCGAGCCGCTCGCGGTCGGCGGGCGCGAGGGCCGCGAGCAGTCGGTGCTCGTTGGCCATGTGGGCGTCGAAGGCCCTGTCGATCACACCTCGCCCCTTCGCCGTCAGGGCGACGACGCGTCCGCGGCCGTCCTCGGTGCTGCGGCGACGGGTGACGAGGCCGGCAGCGACCAGCCGGTCGACCCGCTTGGTCATCGCGCCGCTCGTGACCATCGTGTGGTCGGCCAGCTCGCCTGGCGCACGCTCGAAGGGCTCCCCTGCGCGGCGCAGGGCCGCCAGGACGTCGAACTCGCCCTCGCTCAGGCCGTGCTCCGCGTAAACGGCGACGATCTCCTGGGTGAGGAAACCGGCGAGGCGGTGGAGCCGGCCGATCACCCCCTGGGGACCGACGTCGACCTCCGGCCGTTCGCGGGCCCACTCCCGCTGGATCCTGCCCACCCGATCGAGACTCTCGCTCACCCCTCGACTATATCTTCCACGGAAGATATAGTCCCTTCCGTGGAAGATACCCGCCGCTGGACGGCACTCACCGCGATCGCGCCGATCACCTGGGGGTCGACGTACCTGGTCACGGCAGCGCTCCTGCCGGCCGAGGCTCCCCTGTGGGGTGCGGTGCTGCGGGCGCTCCCCGCGGGTCTCCTGCTCCTGCTCCTGGCTCGCGAGCGCCCGCGCGGCGCCTGGTGGTGGCGCGCGCCCCTGATCGGCACGATGACCGTCGGCGCGTTCTTCGTCCTGGTCTACGTGGTCGCCCAGCGACTGCCCTCCGGCCTCGCTGCGACGATGATGGCCGTCTCCCCCGCGGTGATGATGCTCCTGGCCTGGCCGATGCTCGGCCTTCGTCCGCAGCGCCTCCCGTTGATGGGTGCGGCGCTGGGCTTCCTCGGCGTGTGCGCGATGCTCCTGACCGGTGTGACGGCTGTGGACCCGGTGGGCGTCCTGGCCTCGCTCGCCGCCATGGCGATGGCATCGGTCGGCTTCCTGCTCTCGCGCCGCTGGGCCGGCGAGGTGGCCGTCCTGCCCGCGACGGCCTGGCAGCTCGTCGCGGGCGGACTTGTGGTCCTCCCCTTCGCCCTCGTGATCGAGGGCGCGCCCCCGGAGCTGGACGGTCCCGCCGTCGCCGGTTTCGTCTACCTGAGCATGATCGCCACGGCGCTGGCGTACGTCCTGTGGTTCGGCGGCCTGGCGCGACTCGAGCCGGGCACGGTCGGCCTTCTCGGGCTCCTCAACCCTGTCGTGGGCGTCGTGCTCGGAGCGGTGCTCGTCGGGGAACGCTTCGGCCTGCTCCAGGTCGCCGGGATGGCGCTCGTGATCGTCGGGATCACGCTGGGAAGGCCGACCGCCACCGGGGGCACCCCGCCCGTGCCCGAGCTCCCCGAGCGCCCGGAGGCCGACCTCGCGACGGCCGCTGCCGCGCGCGCAGGGGCGTAGCCGGGGCGGACGCGCCGAGGGCCCGGGCGACTACGCGCTTCGCCGCCCGGGCCCTCGCGCCTAGGCTCGTCCCGTGCCGCCACGTCGACGCGCCGCGACCTACGCCCGCCGCCGCAAGCGGAGGATGGACCAGGTCGAGCACGACCTCACGGCCGAGCAGTGGGCCGCCCTCATCTCGGCATGGTCCGGCTGCGCCTACTGCGGGGCCGCCCGCGCGGACCTGCAGAAGGACTGCGTCCTGCCGATCTCCCGCGGTGGGCGCTACACCCTGAGCAACGTCGTCCCGGCCTGCCGCTCGTGCAACGCCAGCAAGTGCAACACCGAGATCACGCTGTGGATGCGCCGGAAGAAGCTGGACGAGGGCCTCTTCCTCACCCGTCAGGCGACGATCGCTCGCGCCCTCGCCGGGTCACCGCCAGGCCCGTGACCAGCGTCCGGGCCCCCGGCGCCCCCGTCCTGCGTCGCGCGCGGGCTACCCCTGCGCGGTCACCGGCCGGACGCCGAGCTCGCCGAGCAGGCCGAGGACCCGCTCACGGATCTCGTCACGGATGATCCGGACGGGCTCGATCCCCTGACCTGCGGGGTCGTCGAGCTTCCAGTCCTCGTAGCGCTTCCCGGGGAAGATCGGGCAGACGTCTCCGCAGCCCATGGTGATGACGACGTCGGACTGCTCGACGGCCTCGGTCGTCAGGACCTTGGGTCGCTGGTCGCGGATGTCGATCCCGACCTCGAGCATCGCCTCGACGGCCGTCGGGTTGATCTGCTCGGCGGGCATCGAGCCGGCGGAGCGCACCTCGACGGCGCCTCCGGACAGGTGGGCCAGGAAGCCGGCAGCCATCTGCGAGCGACCGGCGTTGTGGACGCACACGAACAGGGCGGACGGCTGGCTCATGGTCTCGGTCATGCGTTCTCCTCGGTTGATGCCGCACCGGTCGGTGCGGTCAGCTCGTCGACGAGGACCCGGACCCGGGCCTCGATGTCGTCATAGATCGCCTGGACGCCCTCCGCGGAGGCGAGGGCGGGATCCCCGACCGCCCAGTCCTCGTACCGCTTTCCCGGCAGGACCGGGCAGGTGTCTCCGCACCCCATGGTCACGACCACGTCGGCCGCGCGCAGGGCGTCGTCGGTCAGGGGCTTGGGATAGGGAGGCTGGTCGGGGTTCTCCGCGAGCAGCCGGTCCAGGAAGGGCTGGACGGTGGCGTGCACCTCGGCGGCCGGCACCGAGCCGGCCGAACGGACGACCACCGACGACCCGGCGTACTTGCGCAGGAGCGCGGCGGCCAGCTGGGAGCGACCGGCGTTGGCCACGCAGACGAACAGCACGTGCGGCGGGTGGGCCCGGCCCGTCGATCGGGTGCGCGCCATGTCCTCCAGCCGCTGGACGGCGAACCGCTCGGCCAGGACCGGCAGGTGCTGGGTGACGCGGGCCGTGCGGCCCAGCGCGGTGTAGGACTCCCGCACGACGGCCACGACGAGCTCGGGGTCGAGGTCGGCGAACCGGGCGGCGAGGCGCTCACCCGTGCGTCGCAGCTGGGCATCGGCGTCGAGCAGGGCCGGGCCGTCGTCGCCGTCCCGCGTGCCGGGCACGCCACGTACCGCGGCCCCGCGCCCGGACGTCGCGGAGAGCCCGTCGAGAAGACCGACGACGACTCGGCCCATCCCCGGCGCCAAGGAGTAGTCGACCCAGGTCCCCCGACGATGAGCGACGAGCACCCCGGACTCGCGCAGCGTGCGCAGGTGATGGGAGACCGTGGGCGCGCTCAGCTCGGTGATCGAGGCGATCTCGCCTGCCGGCACGCGACCCGTCGGCGCCGTCGCGACCACCGAGGCGATCTGCAGGCGAAGCGGATCGGCG
>NZ_JBFHHB010000024.1:0-20887 GCF_041597215.1 Actinotalea sp. | reverse complement strand
GTCGACCTCAGCGACCTGATCCTGCGCCTCGTCGCGGCCGAGGCTCCGGCCGGGACCTACCACGGGACGTCGTCGGGGCAGACCTCCTGGCACGGTTTCGCCCAGGCGGCCGTCCTGGCTGCCGGACTCGACCCGCAGATCGTGCGCACGACGACGAGCGAGGCCTTCGTCCGGCCGGCGCCGCGCCCCTCGTACTCGGTCCTCGGGCACGAGTCGCTGCGCTCGATCGGTGTCGAGCCGATCGGTGACTGGCGGTCGCGCTGGGAGCAGGCCGCGCCGACGGTCCTCGCGGGCTGAGCGCCCCCGGAGGCGCGGGTGGCGGACGGGGCGCGCCCGTGCGCCTCAGCGAGCCTCAGCGGCCCTCAGCGGCCCTGGTCGAGCAGCCCCAGGAGGTACGAGCCGTACCCGGACTTGACCAGGACCTCTGCCCGGTCGCGCAGCTCGTCATCGCTGAGGAAGCCCTTGCGCCAGGCGACCTCCTCCGGAGAGCCGATCTTCAGGCCCTGCCGGTGCTCGATCGTGCGCACGTAGTCCGAGGCCTCGACCAGGGAGTCGAACGTGCCGGTGTCGAGCCACGCCGTCCCGCGCGGCAGGACCTCCACCTGGAGCCGTCCCTGCTCGAGGTAGGTGCGGTTGACGTCGGTGATCTCGTACTCCCCGCGGGCCGAGGGCTCGAGGTCCCTGGCGATCGCGATGACGTCGTTGTCGTAGAAGTACAGGCCCGGCACGGCGTAGTTCGACCGCGGCACCGCCGGCTTCTCCTCGAGCGACAGCGCGCGACCCGACTCGTCGAACTCGACGACCCCGTAGCTGCTCGGGTCGGCGACCCGGTAGGCGAAGACGGCGCCGCCGTCGATGTTCTCGAAGCGACCCAGCCGCTCGCCGAGCCCCGGGCCGTAGAAGATGTTGTCGCCGAGGACCAGGGCGGCCGCCTCGTCCCCGACGAAGTCGGCGCCGAGCACGAAGGCCTGGGCCAGACCGTTGGGCACCGCCTGGACGGCGTAGCTGATCGAGATCCCGAACTGCGAGCCGTCGCCGAGGAGGCGGTGGAACTGCTCGGCGTCGTGCGGGGTCGTGATGACGAGCACGTCCCGGATCCCGGCGAGCATGAGCGTGGAGAGCGGGTAGTAGATCATCGGCTTGTCGTAGACCGGCACGAGCTGCTTGCTGACGCCGAGCGTGATGGGGTTCAGTCGGGTGCCGGACCCGCCGGCCAGGATGATTCCGCGCATAGTCACTCAGTCTGGCCTACTCGGCCTCCCTCGTGTGCACCGGGCGCCGGCTTCTCGCCGCCGGCCCGCCTGCGCTCCCGGGGCGCACGCCGATACGCTGGCCGGACGGTCCGTCATCGAGGAGGACATGTGCTGCCGCTCACGTCGACGTCACGTCGCTACCCCTGGGGCTCCCCGACGGCGATCCCACGGGCGCTCGGGATGGACCCGGACGGCAGGGCCCTCGCGGAGGCGTGGTTCGGTGCCCACCCGTCCTCGCCCGCGATCGTCGAGCCGCCCGAGGGCGCGACGACGCTCACCGACCACATCGCCGCGGACCCCGAGGGGGTGCTCGGAGCGGACGTCGTGGCACGGTTCGGCCCCCGGCTGCCGTACCTGCTCAAGCTCATCGCCGCCGACTCGCCGCTCGCGCTCCAGGTCCACCCGGACGCCGCGCACGCCGCGGCCGGCTTCGCGGCGGAGGAGGCGGCCGGGATCCCGCGGGACGCGCCCGACCGCGCCTACCCCGATCCGCACCACAAGCCCGAGCTGCTGTACGCGCTCACCACCCTCGAGGCGCTGTGCGGGTTCCGGGCGCCGCGGCGGGCGGCCGAGCTGCTCGACGGTCTCGACGTCCCGCTCGCCCGCACCCTTCGGGCGACGCTCCTCGAACGTCCCGACGCCGCGGGGGTCGTCTCCGCGTTCCGGATGCTGCTCGACCCCGCGACGAGGCCGGGCTCGGACGCGGTCCGCGAGGTCGCCACCGCCTGCGCCCAACGACTGTGGGACGGCTCCCCGTCCGCGCGTGCCGACCGCACCGTCGTCATCCTCGGCGAGGAGTACCCCGGAGACCCGGCCGGGGTGGCCTCCTTGCTGCTCAACCCCGTGACCCTGCACCGCGGGGAGGCGATGTACATCCCGGTGGGCACCGTGCACGCGTACCTGTCCGGGATGGCGGTGGAGGTCATGGCGGCATCGGACAACGAGCTGCGCGGTGGCCTGACCACCAAGCCCACCGACGTCGCGGGGCTGCTCGAGTGCCTGGACGAGGTCGCGGCGCCCCCGCTGCGCATCGCCCCCGAGCTGTTCTGGGGAGCGACCAAGGTGTTCTACGCGCCGGTGGACGACTTCGAGCTGTCGATCACCACGGTCGAGGACGGTGGCGCGCACCCGCTCCCCGGACGCGGCCCGCGGGTCCTCGTGTGCCTCGAGGGACTGGTGGCCCTCACCGGCTCCGCGGGGACCCTCACCCTCGCCCGGGGGCAGAGCGCCTTCGCGAGTGCCGCCGACGGCCCCCTGACGATCGTCGGGAGCGGGACGCTGGTCCAGGCCGACGTGCCCTGAGGTCAGTCGGTGACCCGCTCGCCCGCGCGGAGCCGTTCGAGGCGGGCGGGGTCCTCGGCGAGCGCCGCTGCCAGGTCCGCCGAGCACAGGATGACCGACCCGTCGGCGCCCAGCACCGCGAGACAGGCCGCGAGCAGGCCGTCGAGCGGGCCGGTGGCGGCGATCAGCACGCGACGCGGACCCGGGGCGGGAGCCAGCGCGGCCGGCGACGGGACGGCCAGGGCCGCGAGGTCAGCGGTGCGGGCCGCCCAGTCGGTCAGATCCTCGAAGCTCACGTCCGGGCCCCCGGCGGACGGGTGCAGGGCGGGAGAGTCGCTCGGTGGCGCCACGACGGGTCCCAGGGCGTCCCCGTAGGTCATCACCGCGGCGGCGGCGTCGATCGCCCCGGGCGGGAGCGGGCCGTCCGCGCGACGAGCAAGGGCCGGGAGCGTGACGACGACGAGCTCCGGTGCCGTCGGCCAGGACGACGCGTCGGCGGTGATCACGACGTCCGGGTGCGGGTCGGCCGCGCTCGTGGTGGACAACCGGGCGCCCGTGCGCAGCACGGCGAGCCACCACACCACGGCGCGCCAGTGCCCCGGGAGGTCGACGACCGCCGTCCGGCCCGGGCCGAGGTCGAGCTCCTCGACGAGCAGGTTCGTCGTCTTGGACACCCAGTTGTCCAGCACATGGCCCGAGAGCTCGACGCGCTCGTCGGCGTCGTACCAGGTCACGCGGGGCCGTCCGGGGTCACGACGGAGCCGGTCCAGGAGGTCGCCGATCGGCTGCACGGAGCTCATGCCCCCAGGGTAGGCGCGGGAGTTCACCCGTTCGGACGCCCCGGAATGCCCGCTTCTAACACACCCGGGCTTGACTCCAGCGGATGACACGCGTGTAATTCCAGTCATGCGGTTCACGCGGCCCGATCGGATCCTCCCGGTCATGCTGCCGCCTGCTACCCGAACAGTGTGACTCGACCAGGCCACGGAGGCTTCTGCGATGTGGAACGTGCTCAGCGACGAGGGACCGTTCCCGAGCGAGCTCAGCCAGCCGGTCGGTGTCGCCCCCGTCGTCTCCCTCTTCGGCACGGACGACATCGAGGAGACGATCCTCGACTGGCAGGAGCGCGCGCTGTGCGCGCAGACGGACCCCGAGGCGTTCTTCCCCGAGAAGGGCGGCTCCACCCGCGAGGCCAAGCGGGTCTGCACGGGGTGCGACGTCCGCGCGGAGTGCCTCGAGTACGCGCTCGAGAACGACGAGCGCTTCGGGATCTGGGGCGGGCTGTCCGAGCGTGAGCGGCGCAAGCTCAAGCGGCGTGTGATCTGAGACCCTCATCAGGCGCCCTCCCGGGCGTCGGAGGGACCACCATGGACGATCCACCCGTGCAGGCCGGCCGCGGCGCGACCGGACCTCTCGGAGACGGCCCCGCGCCCGCCGCCCCGCTCGGGGACGGGCCGGCGACCGTCGCGGCGACCGTGGTCCTGGTGACCGCCGGGATCACGCCGTACCTGCGCACGACCCTCGAGGCTCTCGCCGCGCAGACCGTGCTGCCCCGGTCGGCCGTCGTGGTCGACGTCGGCGCGGAGCCTGACCCCGGCCTGCCGGACCTGCTGCTCGACGTGTTCGACGACGAGCGGCGTCCGTCGCTGCGTCACGAGCCCCAGTCGAGGACCTTCGGCGACGCGGTGCGCCGCGCGCTCGCGCAGGGGGACCGCACCGCGTGGCTCTGGCTCCTGCACGACGACTCCGCCCCGCGGCCCGACGCCCTCGCCCGCCTGCGCACGGCCGTGGAGATCGCGCCGTCGGTGGTCATCGCCGGCTGCAAGCAGCTCGCGTGGTCGGACCCGACGCGGTTGCTGGAGGTCGGGGTCTCCACCTCGCGCTTCGGGCGGCGGATGACCCTCCTCGACGACAACGAGGTGGACCAGGGCCAGCACGACGGCCGCGAGGACGTCCTGGGGGTCGGGCTGGCCGGTGCGCTGGTCCGGCGCGACGTGTGGGACGAGCTCGGCGGGACCGACCCGGCCCTCGGTCCGTACGGCGACGGCCTCGACCTGTCCCGTCGCGCGCGTCTCGCGGGGCATCGGGTCGTGGTGGTGCCCGCGGCCGCTGTCGTGCACGCCCAGGCCTCGCTCGGTCTGGACGGCCACCGTCGGGAGGGTTGGGACAAGGCTCGATCGACCCGGTTGCGGCGTGAGGCGTACCTGCACGCCCAGCTGGCCGGTGCTCCGTTGCCCCTCGTGCCGGTGGTCGTGGTCCTCACCCTGCTCAGCGGGATCGGTCGTGCCCTGCTCCGGATCGTCCTCAAGGAGCCCCGGCTCGTCGCGGCGGAGCTCATGGCGCCGGTGCGCGTGCTGTCCCGACCGGACCGCATCGCCGCCGCCCGGACGACGGCGCGCAGGACGCGCCGGCTGCGCCGCGGCGGACTGCGTCCGCTGGAGGTGACCTGGCGCTCGGTCCTCCGGGAGCAGCGCGACCGTCGGCTGGCCGCCGCGGAGAGCCGACGCACCGTCGTCGCACCGAGCGAGCTCGAGCAGCGTGAGCTCGCCGCCCTGGGCGCGCGTCGGCGCGGAGTGCTCGGCGCCGTCGTGCTGGCGGCTCTCGCGCTGACCGTCGCGAGCGTCGGTCCGTCCCTCGGGCATGTGCTGGGCGGCCAACGGCTCACGGGCGGAGCGCTCGTCGACGGGAGCAGCGGTCTGCGCGAGCTCGGGGCCGCCGTGACCTCGTGGTGGATCACCGGGGGGCTCGGCGAGCCGGGCCCCAACGCGCCCTTCCTCGCGGTCCTGTACCCGGTGACGGCACTCACGGGCGGGACGGGGACGGCGGCAGCGGTGCTCGAGGTCGGCGGACTCCTGATCGCCGCCCTCGGCGCCTGGTTCGCCGCCGGCGCGGCGACGAGGTCGACGGCCGTGCGCGCCTGGGCCGCCGCCGCGTGGGTGGCCTCGCCCGTCCTCCTGCTCGCGGTCTCCGAGGCCCGGCTCGGCGCCGTGGTGGCCCACGCCTTCCTGCCGTGGGTGGCGCTGGGTGTGGCGCGCGCCCTCGGCGTGGCCCGGGTGGACGTCGTCGAGTCCGGACTCGTCGGCGCCCGACGGGCGGGTGCCCTGCCCGACGACGCGCCCGTCCCGGCCCCGCGGCCGGCGACCGCCGAGGCGTCCCTGGCCGCCGCAGCCGGCGCCGCGCTGGCCTTCGCGGTCGTCAGCGCCTCGGCGCCCGTGCTCTTCCCGCTCGGGCTGCTCACGCTCCTCGTGCTGGGTGTGTGGCGCCGCCGCGCACGGATGGCCTGGGTCGCCCTTCCCGCCGTGGTCCTCATGGCGCCGTCCGTGGTGGCACTGGGAGACGACGGGTGGCGCGCCCTGCTCGCCGATCCCGGGCTTCCGGTCGCCTCCGAGGCGGCGCCCGCGTGGCAGCTGCTGCTCGGGTGGCCGTCCGCCGGTGCGCCGGAGGGGTGGTTCTCCGCATTGACGGGTGGCAGCGCCGATTCCGCATGGCTGGCGCTGCCTCTCGCGGCGACCGGCGTCGTGGTGCTCGTCGCCCTGCTCGCGCTCGTCCGTCGTCCACCTGCGGTTCGCGCGGTCCGCCTCGGCTGGGTGCTGGCAGCACTCGGCGCGGCGACCGCTGTGCTCGTCGGGGTCGTCCCCGTGACTCTCGCCCGGGCCGTGACCTCCTCGTCGGTGACCACGGACGCCACCGAGGACGTCATGACGACGCTCTGGGCCGGTCCTGCGCTGAGCCTCGCCCTGCTCGGACTCCTTCTCGCGGCAGTCCTCGGCGCCGCCGGGGCGCGCCCGGCGCTGTCCCGGACGAGCTTCGGCTGGCGGCAGGTGACGGCGGGCGTTCTCGTGCTCGTGGCGTGGTCGGGACCGACCGCCCTCCTCACCGGATGGGTGGCGAGCGTGCGTGCGGACGGGACGGCGCTGAGCCTGGTCAGCGGCCCCACGGTCCCCGCGGCGGGGACCCAGCTCCAGAAGGCGCCGGAGGCTGCCCGGGTCCTGGTGCTCGAGCCGGAGTCCGACGGCTCGGTCCGTGCGGCACTGCTCCAGGGCGACGGCACCCTGCTGATCGACGGCATCGCGATCACCGCGGCCCGCGCCGTGACCGGGCCGCCCCTCGACGCGGCGGTGGGGGAGCCGGACGCGGCGACCGCCGAGCTCGCCTCGGTCGTCGCCGACCTGACGGCAGGGGTCGGGTCCGGCCCCGACGGTGCGGCAGCGCTGGCGATCGGCGGCGTCCTCGTGCCACCGGCGGCGAGCGGCGGTACGCCCGAGCAGGACGCGGAGGCGCTGGCGGCCGCTCGCGCCCTGGCGGGGGTCCTCGACGGCACGTCGGGTCTCGAGCGGGTCACCGAGACCGAGGCCGGCACCTTCTGGCGGGTGTCCACCGACTCCCGCGTCACGTCCTGGGCGCGGCTCGCTGGCACCGGACCGGAGATGGACGAGGTCACCGCGCTGCCCTCGGAGCTCAGGACGGTCGACAGCGCCGTCGCGCCGTCCGAGGCCTCGCGCGTGGTCGTCCTCGCGGAGCGCGCCGACCCGGGCTGGCGCGCCTGGTTGGACGGACGCCCGCTGCGCGCCGTCACGACCGACTGGCGGCAGGCCTTCGAGCTGGGCACCGACGGGGGCCAGCTGGTGATCACCTACCGACCCCCGATCCGCGCGGGCTGGCTCGCCGTGCAGGGCCTCGTCCTGCTGGGCACGGTGCTGCTCGCGGTCCCCGTCCGCCGCAGGAGGTCCTGATGGCCGTTCCCTGGCAGCGTGCCGTCCTGCGCGCGACGGCGACCCTTGCCGTGCTCGCCCTCCCGGCAGCGGTCGTCGTGGGCGGCGAGCGCTTCCCGGCCCGGGTGCCCGAGCCGGTGGCGCCGCTCGCGGTGCCGGTGGAGTCCCCCGCGACCGACCTCGTCTGCCCGAGCCCCGTGCGCCTCGCCGCGGGCACCACGGACCCCGACGCGGCGATCGACCCCGAGTTCGACCCGGCACCCGTCTCGCCCGTCGCCGTGCTCAGCGCCGTGAGCACCGGTCAGGGCACGAGCCTGGCCTCGGCGTTCCTGCGCACCCTCGACTCGGCGGAGCCCGTCGAGGCGCTCCCGGGCAGCGGGCTGGCCTCTGCCCTGCTGCTCCAGGCCCCGCAGGAGGCGCTCGTCGTCCACGCGGACGGCGGTCAGGACCGACCGGTCTCGCTCGCGGGCTCGGTCGTCACCAGGACCGACGCCGGCGACCTGCGTGGACTGGTGGCTGCGTCCTGCCGGCCGGCCTCGGGCGAGGCGTGGCTCGTGGGTGGGAGCACGGGGGTGCAGTCCAGTGCCCTGCTCGTCCTGCAGAACCCCGGGAAGACGCCCGCAACGGTCCAGATCCGGGTCTGGGGGGCAGCGGGACCTGTCGTCCTCGCGGCGGCGCCTGAGCTCCTGGTCCCGGCCGGGACCGAACGGTCCGTCCTGCTCGAGGGCCTCGCCCTCGACGAGGAACGCATCGTCGTCGGTGTGAGCGCCACCGGAGGGACCGTCTCGGCGTACCTCCAGGACAGCTCCCTGGACGGGCTCACCCCGACGGGGGTCAGCGCCGTGGTGCCCGGACGAGCGCCTGCGCTGCGCCAGGTGATCCCCGGGGTCGCCCTCCTCGGCGGGGACGAGGACCCTGCACTCCTTCGCCTGCTGGTCCCGGGGGAGGTGGACGGATCCGTCGACGTCACGCTGCTGGGCCCCGACGGGGCGGTCCCGCTGCCCGGCGCGCAGGACCTCGGCCTCGCGGCCGGTGAGGTGCTGGACATCCCGCTCGCGGGACTCGGCGCCGGGACCTACAGCCTGGTGGTGGATGCCGACGTCCCGGTGGTCGCCGGGGCGATGGTGGCACGGGGCGAGCAGTCGGCCGACCCGGGCGGGGACGGAGCCGTGGACCGGGCCTGGGCCGCGGCGACGGCGACCGGGCACGGGGACGTCGTCGCGCTGCCGGGACTGGCCGGCTGGTCCCTCGCGGTCGCGCTCCCGCCCTCGGACGGGGCGACACCGACGGTGGTCACGGTCGAGACCCTGGGTGCCGACGGCTCGGTGCTGAGCACCGAGAGCCGTGCGGTCGCTCCAGGGGAGAGCCTCGCCCTCCCCGGCGAGGACCTGGTGGCGGACGAGGCCGACGCCGCCGGTCTCGTGGTGCGGTCGGACGTCGAGGTGGCCTGGGGCGTCGTCCTCGAGGTCCCGGATGACGACGGGACCCTGATCGCCGTGCTGGGGCCGGTGGCCGTCCCCACGGCCCGCTCCGCCGTGGACGTGCGGCTGGGCTGATCCCGCGGCGCGGTGCCGCGGGTCGGGGTCAGCTCCGGGCGGCGGCCCTGCGCAGCTCGACCGTGCGGCGCACGGCGAGCCCGAGACGGATCGCGGTGCGCAGGGGCCACTGGTACCAGCGGTGGTAGCGCCGCGACAGGTACCGGGCGGCCGAGGCGTGGTGCGCGCGGATCATCGGCGCCGGACGCTCGCGCCAGGAGGTCCCCTGGGCGTGGGTCACCGCGGCCTGCGGCGCGTAGAGGTTGTACCAGCCGGCCAGTGCGAGCCGCTCACCGAGGTCGACGTCCTCGAAGAACATGAAGTAGCCGTCGTCGAAGCCACCGATCTGCTCGAAGGCCTCACGGCGGAGCAGCAGGCAGGCCCCGGAGAGCCACCCCGCCACCCGCTCCTGGTCACCCGTGCTCTCCTGGCGGCGCTGGTAGGCGGCCGTCCAGGGGTTCGTCGGCCACACCCGGCCGAGGACGGCGTGGCCGATCCCCTGGCGCAGGGACGGCAGCTCGCGCGCGGAGGGGTACCGGCTCCCGTCGGGATCCAGGACCGCCGGTCCAACGGCTCCCGCGCGGGGGTGCCGCTCGGCGGCCTCGAGCAGGGCGTCGAGGGAACCCGGGTGCCAGACGACGTCCGGGTTCGCGACGACGACCCACGGCTGGGTCGCACCCTGGGCGCCGAGGTTCGCGGCGCGGCCGTACCCGAGGTTGCTCCCGGGGACCACGACCCGTCCTCCGCCGGCCTGGACGGCGGCGCGCGCGGGGCCGTCGTCGGTGCCGTTCTCCACCAGGACGATCTCGAGCTCGGCACCGCTCGCCTGCCCGAGGCTCTGCAGGAACTCGTCGAGCTCCGGACCCGGGTGGTACGTCACGCAGACCACGCGGACGCGGGTGCTCTCGGCGGTGCTCATCGGGCTCAGCCTAACGGCCCTCGCCGGGTGCCGAGCGCGTGCTCAGCCCCGGTAGCCGGGGTCGACGTCCTCGGGTGCCCGAGCCAGCAGGTGCGCCACCTGCTCGACCAGGACGTCGCGCACCAGGTCCGCGAGATCGGCGGGGTCCACGGCCCGCGTGACGACGGGGCGGCGGTACACGACGATGCGGGCGGGCAGCCCGGCGTCGGCCGGGAAGTAGCGACCGAGGGGCACTCCTCCGTGCTCCCACGGAGCGGGGGCGGACGGCGGGACCTCCTCCACCGCGAACTCGGTCCCTGCCAGCTGCCGGGCCCACCGGACCTCGAGCCGCTCGACGGCGTCGAGGACCAGGTCGTCGAACTGCTCGGCGCGGCTGCGATGTCCCGGGAGCGCCGCGGGGAGCAGCGGTCCGCGCGGTCCACGTCCTCGGCGGTCCCGCCGCCGCGGACGCACCGGGGGGACGGCGGAACGGCGCAGGCTCACCTGACCACTCTACGGCGGTACGGGACGGACGACGGGGACACGCGCGAGCCGAGCGACGGACCCGCGTGGCCCGTGCACCACGCCGGCGACGGCCGCCGAGGGTCGGTGCGCGGAGCCGGAGGGCGCACCCGGCGTGGCCCGTGCACCCGTGTCGCAGGCGGCGGGTAGTCTCGCGGGGTGAGGTCAGGTCGTCAGTGCACCAGGAGCGCCTGCGGGCGCCCTGCCGTTGCCACCCTCACCTACGTCTACGCGGACTCCACGGCGGTCCTGGGTCCCCTCGCCCAGCTGGCCGAACCCCACTCCTACGACCTCTGCTCCGAGCACGCGGGTCGGCTGACCGCCCCGCGCGGCTGGGAGGTCGTCCGCGTCTCGCCCGAGTTCGTCCCGACGGGGCCGACCTCCGACGACCTCCTCGCTCTCGCCGACGCGGTTCGAGAGGCGGGTCGTCCGGCACCTGTCCCGCAGGCGGCCGTGCTGACCGACCATGACGGGCCGCGCCGGGGTCACCTGCGCGTGCTGCCGGGGGAGGGCTGATGAGCGAGCCGGGGCTCGACGCGCCCGAGCGGTGCGTGCAGTGCGGCGGCGGGGGAATGACCCGGCTGCCGATGGTCCTCACCGACGGCACCGAGGTGCTCTTCGTGTCCTGCCACTCCTGCGAGCAGCGGCAGTGGCTGACCGAGGAGGAGGGCGGGTGGACCGCTCTCCCGATCGAGTCCGTGCTGGCCAGGACCCAGAAACCGACGCGCTGAGCCCACGTCCTGGTCCGCGCCCGCCGGTGGTGTCACTAGGCTGCGCCTGTGACTGCGACTCCTGACGCCCTCCCTGACCTGTCCGGCCTCGTCAAGGCCTACGACGTCCGAGGCATCGTCCCTGACCAGCTCGACGAGCACGTCGCGCAGGCTCTCGGAGCGGCCTTCGCCGACGTCGTGGTGCTTCCCGGGGCGCCGGACGGCCCGCTCTCCGCCCGGCCGCGGGTGGCGATCGGCAACGACATGAGGGAGTCCGGGCCCGGTCTGGTCGCGGCCTTCGCCGACGGCGTCACGCGCCGTGGCGTCGACGTCGTGACCATCGGGCTCTGCTCGACCGACGGGCTCTACCACGCCTCGGGGACGATGGACGTGGCCGGTGCGATGTTCACCGCGAGCCACAACCCGGCGAAGTACAACGGGATCAAGCTGTGCCGGCCGGGGGCTCGGCCCGTCGGCGAGGCGACGGGCCTGGCCGAGGTGCGCGAGGTCGCCTCGCGCTACCTGCGCGACGGTGTCCCCTCGGTCGAGGACGAGTCGCGCGGAGAGGTGACCACTCGCGAGATGGTCGGCGAGTACGCCACGTTCCTCCGGGAGCTGGTCGACCTCGGCTCCATCCGCCCGCTCAAGGTCGTCGTGGATGCGGGCAACGGCATGGCGGGGCTCACGGCCCCCGCCGTCCTGGGCGCCGAGGCGGGTCTTCCCGAGCTGCCGCTCGACGTCGTGCCGCTGTACTTCGAGCTGGACGGCTCGTTCCCGAACCACGAGGCGAACCCGCTCGACCCGGCGAACCTCGTGGACCTCCAGGCCGCCGTCGTGGCGCACGGTGCCGACCTCGGGCTCGCCTTCGACGGCGACGCGGATCGGTGCTTCGTCGTCGACGAGCTCGGCCGTGCCGTCAGCCCGTCGGCGATCACGGCCCTGGTGGGGCTGCGCGAGGTCGCGAGGGAGAAGCAGGAGGGGCGCACCGCGACGGTGATCCACAACCTCATCACCTCCAGGGCCGTCCCCGACCTGCTCACCGCGGCGGGCGCGATCACGGTCAGGACCCGCGTGGGGCACTCCTTCATCAAGTCCGAGATGGCCGAGAACCACGCCGTCTTCGGCGGGGAGCACAGCGCGCACTACTACTTCCGGGAGTTCTTCTTCGCGGACAGCGGCATGCTCGCCGCGCTGCACGTCCTGGCGGCCCTCGGCACGGCGACGGACCTGCAGGGCGAGGCCGTGCCGATGTCCGCGCTCGCCGAGGTCTACCAGCCCTACTCCGCGAGCGGGGAGATCAACTCGACGGTCGCCGACGTCCCGGCGGCCAGGGCCCGCGTCGTCGAGGCCTACGTCACGACGCAGGGCGCCGGCCCCGTCGTCGTCGACGAGCTCGACGGCTTGACCGTCTCGCACTGGGACGACCAGCCGCGCTGGTGGTTCAACCTGCGGGCGTCGAACACCGAACCGCTGCTCCGGCTCAACGTCGAGGCCGCGGACGAGGACATCATGGTCAAGGTCCGCGACGACGTCCTCGCCCTCGTGCGCGCAGCGGAGGGCGAGGAGTGAGCCGTCTCGACGCGTGGGCGCGCGGGCTGCTGCGCTGCCCGGCCTGCGGCGCCACGCTGCTGGACGCCGACGGTGGGACGGTCCTTGCCTGCGAGGGACCGCAGGTGCACCGCTTCCCCGTCCGGGACGGCATCCCCGTGCTGCTGCTGGGCGAGATGGTGACAGACGAGTCAGGGACCGAGGAGTAGCGATGGCGACCCATGGTGGGACCAAGGCGATCATCGCCGCGCTGACGGCCAACGCCGGGATCGCCGTGACGAAGTTCGTCGCGTTCGCGCTCACCGGCTCGAGCGCGATGCTCGCCGAGGGTGTCCACTCCGTCGCGGACTCGGGGAACCAGCTCCTGCTGCTGCTCGGCGGACGACGCGCACGGCGGCTCCCCGACGAGGAGCACCCCTTCGGCTACGGCCGTGCGCGGTACTTCTACGCGTTCGTCGTCTCCATCGTGCTCTTCACCCTCGGTGGCCTCTTCGCGCTCTACGAGGCCTGGCACAAGTTCAGCGACCCGCATCCCATCGACGCGTGGCACTGGGTGCCGATCGCCGTCCTGCTGGCGGCGATCGTGATGGAGGGCTTCAGCCTGCGCACCGCCGTGCGCGAGAGCAACCTGGTGCGCGGGAAGCAGAGCTGGGTCGGCTTCATCCGGACCTCTCGATCGCCCGAGCTGCCCGTCGTGCTGCTCGAGGACATCGGGGCCCTGCTCGGTCTCGTCTTCGCCCTCTTCGGCGTGGGGATGACGCTGGGCACCGGCGACGGCCGCTGGGACGCCATCGGCTCCGCGGCGATCGGTGTCCTGCTCGTCGTCATCGCGGTCATCCTCGCCGCGGAGACGAAGTCGATGCTGCTGGGGGAGTCGGCCACGCCGAGGGACGTCGCGGCGGTCCGTGCGGCGCTGGTCGGCGAGGGCGTGGAGTCGGTCATCCACCTGCGCACGCTGCACCTGGGCCCTGACGAGCTGCTCGTCGCCGCGAAGCTCGCGGTCCCGGCCGCGGCGAGCGCGGCGGACGTCGCTGAGGCGATCGACGCGGCGGAGGTCAGGGTCCGTGCTGCGCTCCCGATCACCTGCGTGATCTACCTCGAGCCCGACCTGCGGCACACCCGGGTCTGAGCGTCGCCCGGGTCCTCGGTGCGGGTCGTCCTCCGTGCCGGTCGTCCTCAGTGCGGGTCGGGGACGCCGTGCGGGAGGCGCTCGACCTGCGCCGTCTCCGCGGCCGTTCGACGCACCACCTCGACCGCGTGGGCGTACTCGCGGTTGCGGCGCTCGGCCAGAACCGCGGCGAGGAACCGCTCGGGGTGCGTCCCCGGGGGCGGGCCGGGGGCCACGTAGGCCTCCACCTGCCCGGCGAGCTCGATGCCGAGCCGGGCGCGTGACCCCAGGTTGAGGCGATCGGCGCGGCCCAGGAGCTGGCGGGCGGACAGTGCGAGGCCGTCGGGCAGTCGACGCATGTCCGCGTGCGCGGCCCAGCGGGCGAGCTCGGGAGGCATGACCACCGGAGGCAGGGCCTTCTGCCCGCTGCGCACCCGCACCGGGTAGGTCCCGGCGAGCAGGTCGCCGAGCCGCTTGCCCTGCGGGTGCACGATCGAGGTGAGGATCGCGACCATCCCCGCGGTGAACCACAGCTCGAGCACCCCGGTCAGCGCACGGACGAAGGCATGACGGAAGCGGACCGGCCCGCCGTCGTCGCGGACGATCCGGATGCCCATGACGAGCTTGCCGAGGGAACGACCGCGGCTGAGGGTCTCGACGAGGGTCGGGACCACGACCGTCACGATCGCGAGAGCCGAGATCACCACGGCGGCGATCGCGGCGTCGTCGAGGGTGAAGGCCGCCGCGCTGACCGCGAGGGTGACCACGAGGACCGAGGCGATCCCGACGACCAGGACGTCGATCACCGCGGCGAGGATCCGGGTGGCGAAGGATGCGGGTCGGGCGTCGAGCAGCACGCCCTCGCCGATGAGGATCTCCTCCGACATCGCGCCCCTCTCTGCGGCCACGGGAGCGACCGGCCGCTCCTGTGGCAGGCTACCCGTCGTGGACCTCGACGCGTTCTCCGCCGTGCACGGCACCTCATGGGAACGGCTCGAGACCCTCGCCCGCCGCAGGAGGCTGAGCGGGAGCGAGAGCGACGAGCTCGTGCGCCTCTACCAGGAGGTCGCCACGCACCTGTCCCAGGTGCGGTCGGCCGCCCCCGACCCGACCCTCATCGCGCGACTCTCGGACAGCCTCGCCCGGGCACGCTCGGCGATCTCCGGGGCGCACGACCCCGCCTGGCGCGATGTGCGGCGCTTCGTCGTCGTCACGCTCCCCGCGGCGTTCTACCGGCTCCGTTGGTGGACGGTCGGGGTGACGCTCGCCACGGTGCTCATCGCCGTCGTCGCCGGCGTGAACGTCGTGCACAGCCCTGAGGCGCAGGCCGCCCTCGGGACGCCTGCCGAGCTGCGCACCTACGCCGAGGACCAGTTCACCCAGTACTACTCGAACTACCCGGGTACGAGCTTCTTCGCCCAGGTCTGGACGAACAACGCGTGGATCGCCGCCCAGTGCGTCGCCTTCGGGATCACCGGCTACTGGCCGGCCCGGGTGATCGTGGAGAACGCGGTGAACGTGGGTGCTGCGGGCGCGATCATGCACCTGAACGGTGGGCTCGGGATCTTCTTCCAGATGATCCTCCCGCACGGGCTCCTCGAGCTCACGGCCGTGTTCGTCGCCGCGGCCGCGGGGTTCCGGATCTTCTGGACGGTCGTCGACCCGGGCGGCCGTCCGCGTGCCCGTGCGCTCGCGGAGGAGGGGATCGCCCTGTTCACGGTGGCGATCGGCCTGATCGGGGTGCTGGCCGTCTCGGGGCTGCTGGAGGGTTTCCTCACGCCCTCGTCGCTCCCGTGGGCCCTGAAGATCGCGATCGGTGCGCTCGTGCTGGCGGCCTTCTGGGCCTACGTGCTCGTGCTCGGTCGACGTGCCGTGCGCGCGGGGGAGACCGGTGGCCTCCGGTCGTCGGAGGCCACCGCATCGGTCCCGCTCGCGGCCTGAGGTCTCGCGGCCTGAGGCCCCGCGGCGCTCGGGCCTACAGCCGCCCGGCGGCCTTGAGGGCCAGGTACATGTCGGCCAGGCGCGGGGCCAGCTCCTCCGGAAGGGCGTCGACGACCTCGACCCCGCGCTGACGCAGCCGCACGGTGACGGCAGTGCGCTCGAGCTCGGTGCGCTCGGCCGCCGCGGCGTCGTACACCTCGGCCGCCTCGGCCCGCCGGTGCTGCATGCGACGTACCTCGGGGTCCTGCACCGAGGCGACGACGAGCGTGTGGTCGTGGGCGAGAGGCGCGACGACCGGGAGCAGCCCCTGACCCATGGCCGCCGGCTCGAGGGCGGTCAGGAGCACGACGAGCGCCCGCTGGGACAGGCGCTGCTGCACGGCGGCGACGACCCCCGGCCAGTCGGTCTCGACCAGCGCCGGGTCGAGCGGAGCCATCGCATCGGCCAGGGCCGGCATCAGCCGTGGCCCGCTCGTCCCCGCCACCTGCGCCCGGATCCTGCGGTCGAAGGCGATGAGGTCCACGCGGTCGCCGGCCTTGGTGGCCAGGGCCGCCAGGAGCAGCGCCGCCTCGATGGAGGCGTCGATCCGCGGCATGTCGTCGATCCGGCCGGCCGAGGTCCTGGCGGTGTCCAGGACGATGAGCACACGGCGGTCCCGCTCGGGCCGCCAGGTGCGCACCACGACCTCGGAGCGCCGGGCCGTCGCACGCCAGTCGATCGAGCGCACGTCGTCACCGATGACGTACTCGCGCAGCGAGTCGAACTCGGTCCCTGCGCCCCGCAGCTGCACGGCGGTGCGCCCGTCCAGCTCCCGGAGCCGGGCCAGGCGGGAGGGCAGGTGCCGGCGGGAGGCGAACTCGGGCAGCACGCGCAGGCGCCCGGGGACCGCGGCCGAGGCCTGCCGTGCGGCGACGCCCAGCGGGCCGAAGGCGCGCACCGTCACCCGGTCGGCGAGCCGGTCGCCGCGGCGGGTGGGGACCAGCGTCGTGCGCAGCCGGGTGGCCTCCCCGGAGGGCACGTCGACGCGGTGACGGTTCTCCGTGGCCCCTGCCGAGGGCTGCCACGCGTCGCGGACCACCCCACGCAGGCGGTGCGCGGATCCGTTCGTCACCACGAGCGTCGAGGTGGCGGCCGTCGTGAGCCGCACGGACCTCGGGACGCTGCGTGTGACGGTGATCTGGCGCGGGGAGGCCGCGAGCGAGAGGTCGAGGGCGCACACCAGGACCACGAGCAGCGTCCACAGGGCGACGGTCAGCGGTGCAGGGACCAGCAGCACCGGCACCACGCCGAGGGCCACGAGCGCCACGGCCCGCCAGGAGACCGCCATCTCAGCGAGGCACGGGTACGGCGGCCAGGACCGTGTCCAGGACGCTCTCCGCCGTGACACCTTCGAGCTCGGCCTCGGCGCGCAGCTGGACGCGGTGCCGCAGCGTCGGGTGGGCGAGTGCCTTGACGTCGTCAGGGGTCACGTAGCTCCGGCCCGAGAGCCACGCCCAGGCCCGGCTGGTGGCGAGCAGCGCGGTGGCGCCGCGGGGGGAGACGCCCAGGGACAGCGACGGCGAGCTGCGCGTGGCCCGGCACACGTCGACGGCGTAGGCGAGGATCTCCGGCGCGACCTGCACCTGGGCGACCTCGGCGCGAGCCGCTGCCAGGACCGCGGCATCGGCCACCTGGCGCACTCCGGCCGCACGCAGATCGCGTGGGTCGAAGCCGTCGGAGTGGCGCCGCATGACCTCGATCTCGTGCTCGCGGGTCGGCAGCGGGAGGGTGAGCTTGAGCAGGAACCTGTCGAGCTGAGCCTCCGGCAGCGGGTAGGTGCCCTCGTACTCGACGGGGTTCTGGGTCGCGATCACCAGGAAGGGGTCGGGGAGCGGGCGCGGACGCCCGTCCACCGAGACCTGTCGCTCCTCCATCGCCTCCAGCAGGGAGGCCTGGGTCTTGGGCGGGGTGCGGTTGATCTCGTCGGCCAGGAGCAGGTTGGTGAAGACCGGACCCTCCCGGAAGGAGAACTCGGCGGTGCGGGCGTCGTAGACGAGGGACCCGGTGACGTCGCCCGGCATGAGGTCGGGGGTGAACTGGACGCGCGTGGTCGCGAGGTCCAGGGCGGCGCTCAGGGTCCGCACGAGGAGCGTCTTGGCGACGCCGGGGACGCCCTCGAGCAGGACGTGGCCTCGGCACAGCAGGGCGATGAGCAGGCCGGTGACCGCTCCGTCCTGGCCGACCACGGCCTTGCCGACCTCGGTGCGCAGTCCTGCGAGGCGGGAGCGGAGCTCAGCGGACGGCATGAACTCCGCCGGCACGGCGGGCGGCTCGGCAGTCGGCACGGCTCGCGTCTGGGCGGACGGCGGCGCGGCGGGCGGCTGCGTGGCAGGCGGCGGGGCAGCAGCGGTCTCAGGCGGCTGCGGGACGCCGGACTGCCAGGTGGGGTCGCTCACGTGGGATGTACCTCGCTCTCGAGCTGGGTCAGCGCCGTGGCGAGTGCCACGAGCTCGGTGTCGTCTGCGGGCGGCGGTCCGTACAGGAGGGAGGCGATCTCGGCCGTGCTGCGGCCGGTCGCCCGGGCGAGGGCGTCGATGACCTCGGTGGCCCCCGCTGCCCGGCTCAGCCCCAGCCGGGCAGCCGTGCGCAGCGCCGTGCCGGCGCGCAGGGACGCTGCCGCGTGACCCCTGGCGCGCGAGGCGCGGTACAGGCGACCGCGGCCGAGGGTCGTCTCCACCGAGCTCACCGCGACGGGGAGCGGCTCGGCGACCACTCGGCCCAGCGCCCGACCGCGCCAGAGCGCCGCCGCGGCGACCAGGACGGCCAGCAGCCCGAAGAGCGGGCCCGCCGCCGCCGGGAGGAGGTCGCCCATCCCGACCTCCGGGGCGGTCTGCGCGGTCGGCCGGAACCACAGCAGCGTGGGGTGCCGACCGAGCACCCGGAGCGCGAGTGCGGCGGTGCCGTCCTCGTCGATGTGCCGGTTGGAGAGCATCGCCGCGTCGTCGAGCACCGCGACGCGGCGTGTCCCGACCGAGACCCAGCCGTAGGCGCCGCCCTCGTCGTCGGCGGCGGCGAAGCAGACGGTGGCGCGCTCGTCCGTCGCGATCAGGCCCCAGCCACGGCTCGTCACGGTCTCGGCCGCGGTGGCGTCCGGGTCGGAGCATCCCGCGCCGACCGTCCGGGTGCCGAAGGCGTAGCCCGTCTCGAGGGCGCCATCGGTCAGGGTGCGCAGGTGGGAGTCCTCCGGTCCGGCCAGGACCAGGTCGGCGGAGGTGGCCGCCAGCTGCGTGACGTCGGCGGTGTCGAGCGGGTAGGTGCCCACCACGAGGAGCGTCACCCCGCTCGTGGCGGCGGCGACGGCCTCTGCGGTCGTCGCGATCTCCACGACCTCCACGCCCTGCCGGCCGAGCACCTCGGCGAGCGCTCGGGCACCGTCGGGTGCGGGGTTGTCCGGCGCCAGGGGCTCGTCTCCCGTGAGCGGGCGCAGCAGGGCGGCGAGCAGGCCGACCAGCACGAGGATGCCGACGATGAGCAGCGGCCCCCGTGCCCGCCGCCAGCCGCTGCGGGCACGCGCCCGGGGGTCACCGCCGAGGGTGACGGGTGCGGATGCCACCAGCGGAGCCGTGCTCATCGCAGGACCTCGGCAGCCGGTGCGTCCTGGGGGCCGTCGGCGAGGGCGGCGGGGCGGGTCGCGGCCACCTGGGCCAGGACGGTGGCCAGCCAGCGGTCGTCCTCGGCGTCCGCCTCGGCATCGCCGTAGCAGACGTCGTCGAAGAGCCGGGCGGCGGCGAGGAGCTCGACGGCGCAACCGGGGAGCCGGTCGCCGGCCTCGCGGGCGCCCTCGTCCGCCGTGCGCCCGGGACGGGGATCGAGGACGGTGCGGTCCTCGAGGCTGCGCAGCAGGGCGCGGAACCGGTCGAGGACGGCCGGCCCGAATCGGCCGGCGGCGGCGTGCTGCTCGGCCGCCGCGAGGAGCTGGGCGGTCGAGCGCGTGTCGTCACCGAACACCTCCGTCGAGGCGCGTGCGGCCGCGCGACTGCGCTGCACGGGCCCGGCGACCAGGAGGGCGATGACCGCGATCACCACGATCGCCCCCACGACGATGAGCAGGCTCGACCGGCCGTCGACACCGCTCGCGGCCTCGAGGAAGCGCTGGAACTGCTCCGTCGCCCAGGTCCACAGCCGCTCGAGCAGGCTCGGTTGCTGGTGGTAGACAGCCTTGGCGAGCTCGTCGCGGAGCCACTGCCGAGCCGTGGCGGAGTCCGGCTCGACGGGGACGTCGACCAGGGCCCCGCCGACGTGCAGCATCACGCCCGGATCACCGCGGGGTGGCGGCGGCCTCGGCCGCGCGGGCCAGCTCGATGTCCAGGCCCTCCCGGCGCATCCGGACGTCGATGTACAGGAGCGCGATGACGGAGGCCGTGAAGACCACCGTGAGCGCGCTGCTGATCGCGGTGCCGACGGCGGTGATGCCGATCCCCGTCGCCGAGGTCAGGTAGGCGTCGCCGGCGAGCCACATCGCCAGCAGCGCCGCGGGGAAGGCGACGGCCTGGGCGACGATGCTCGCGATGAACGAGGTCAGCAGGTAGATGCCGAAGAGCCGCCAGAAGCTGCCCCGGGTGAGGGTCCACCCGCGGACGATCGCCTCCCGGATGCCGGTGCCCTCCAGGACGATCGTCGCGGGCATCAGCAGGGTGCGGGTCTGGAACCAGATGACGGCCACCACGCTGGCCACGGCGCCGAGGAGACCGAGCCCGAACGCGCCGGCCTCGTTCCCGTTGACGCCGGCCAGGATCGCGGGGGTGAGGAGCGCACCGATGCCGAGCAGCACGAGGGCGCCCTGGACGGGGGAGAAGACCAGGGCGAGGAAGAGGATCCGCTTCCAGTGCCCGGACCACAGCTCGCCGACGGAGATCTTCGTGCCGATCACCGAGCGGCTCACCGAGACGATGAGCACGCCGGTGAGGATGGTCGTGGCCAGCGCGAGGAACGGGAAGGAGGCGAGCTGCGCGAACGCGCCACCGAGCGAGTCGCTCAGCCCCGCCTGGCCGGTCGGGTCCAGCTCTGCCGTGACGTCGTCCAGGCTCGCGCTCAGGGTCCCGACGAGGCCCCACTGGATCACGGCACCGAGCAGGACCGCCAGGCCGACGATGATCGCGGCGAAACCGAACATCACCGTCGGGTTCGCGCGGACCGCGCGGATCGCCCCGTCGAAGACCTCACCGAGGTTCAGGGGGCGCAGGGGGATGATCCCGCGCTGGACCGGTTGTGTCGCCCAGCCCTGGGGCCCGCCCCACTGGGGCTGGCCGTACTGGGGCTGCCCGTAGCCGGGCTGCCCGTAGCCGGGCTGCCCGTAGCCGGGCTGCCCGTAGCCGGGCTGGCCGTACTGGGGTTGCCCGT
>NZ_JBFHHB010000023.1:0-21043 GCF_041597215.1 Actinotalea sp. | reverse complement strand
GCCCCGGTCAGCCCACGCCTTGGTCGAAGATGCGCCAGGGCGTGTCTGCGGAGCTGCGCACCACGAGGTAACCCCAGCCGGTGGCGCCCTCGTCCATCGAGCCGTCGTCGTGGAAGGGCCGCCAGTCCAGGTCGAAGCTGACCGGGACGTAGGCGACCTCGTCGGGCGCGGCGTGGCCGGAGTACTCGGGGAGCTCCATGACGTGCTCGCGTACCTCGACGTCCTTCAGGCTCGCGACGTCCTCGCACCACAGCCGGGCGCTGCTCTCGGCCCCCTCGACCATCAGGGCGGCGGCCGTGTCGCAGTCGTGCGCGTTCAAGGCCTCGAGATACGACGTCACGACCTGCTCCGGGGTGGCGTCACCGGGGGTGCAGCGATGTCGCCGGTCTGTCGTGGAGGAAGGAGCGCCGAGGCGACGGCGGCCGCGACGACCAGGGCCACGACGGCCAGGCCCACGAAGGCGATCCACCAGCCTGAACGCTTCGACACGGGGGCATCCTCGCACTCCGGGGCGTGACGTGCGGCGCTGCGGCCCTCCCCCGAGGGGGTGCCCGAGGCGTGCTTCCCGCGCTCGTCGGCATCTGCGGATGCCGGGACCCTGGCGCGGAGCCGCTCCGTCGGGCGTGTCAGAGGCCGGCGCTATCGTACACGTGTTCGAGTCGTTCGACTCTGGGGGCAACCGTGAGCGTCACGTCGGCAGCGGCGGTGGAGTCCCGCTCGCCCTGGGTGTGGGACGAGCGCCACGCGGTCGCGGACGAGCTCGAGCGGACCCCCGGCTCGGAGCGCCTCGCCGCCCGGATGGTCGAGCTGGACCCGGCCTGCCTCGACGACGAGGCTTTGGTCGAGGGCATCGCGGCGTGGGAGCGGCTCGCCGCGTGGGTCGCTGCCGGTCAGGCGCGGTGGGTGAACGCCCTTGCCGCGCGAGCCGAGTCGGGTGCGCAGGTCGACCGGCTGCCGGACGAGATCGCGACCAGGCTCGCCATCACGCGCCGGGCCGCGGAGTCCAAGGTCGAGCTCGCTGCAGGGCTCGAGCGCCATCCCCTGCTCGGCGCAGCGCTGGCGGACGGCCGGCTCTCGGAGCGCAAGGTCCTCGTCCTCCTGCACGACACCGAGCACCTCCCTCGGCCGCTCGCCGACGCAGTCCTCGACCGAGTGCTCGACACGGCGGACCAGCGCACCGTCCCGCAGCTGCGCTCCGACGTCCGGGCGGCGGAGCTGGCGCTCGACGCCGCCGCCGGAGCCGCTCGGCACGCCGAGGCCCGTCGGGACCGGTGCGTCCGCATGGTGCCCACGTACGACGCGATGGCGTGGGTCCACGCGCTGCTGCCGGCCTCGGACGCCGCCACGGTGATGACGGCGCTCGACGGTGTGGCGGCGGTGCGCGAGCCCGGCGACGAGAGATCCGCTGACGAGCGCCGGGCTGACGCCCTGACGGCGATGGCGCGGCGCGTCCTCGACTCCGGCATCGGGCCGGACGGCACCCCGCTCCCCGTGCGCCAGCACCGTCGCCCGCACCTCCTGATCAGCGTGCCGGCCGTGGGCCCGACGGGGACGGGCACCGCGCTCGGCCCGGTCGTCCAGCGCCGCGACGTCGGCCCGGTCGTCCAGCGCGGCGCTGTCGGTCCGATCGTCCAGCTCGCTGACGTCGGCCCGGTCGCCCACCTGGCCGGCTACGGACCGGTCCCGACGGCCGCCGTCGTCCATCTCTTCTCGGGTGCCACGGCGAGCCAGGTCCGCGTGGACGAGGCAGGAGTCCGGCAGGTGACCGTGCCGGTGACCGACGGCTACCGTCCGGCGGCCGAGCTCGCCCGTCAGGTGGTCGAGCGGGACCGGACCTGCCGCTTCCCCGGTTGCCTGACACCCGCCGACCGGTGCGATATCGACCACGTCGTTCCCTTCGACCCTGCCCGGCCGGCACGGTGGCAGACCATCGCGCAGAACCTCCAGGCCCTCTGCCGCCACCACCACCGGGTCAAGACGCACGGTGGGTGGTCGGTCAGTCGCGACCCGATCAGTGGCGCGACCCTGTGGCGGTCCCCGATCGGCCGGGTGCGCCTCGTCACTCCCGAGCCGGTCGTGCCGGGCGCGCGCGCGGGCTGACGGGTGCGGGCGTCCTGCGTCGGCTGCGGTGATCCCGCGTCGCGCCGGGCGGCCGGATTCTCCTAGGGTCATCCCATGGAGAAGCGACACATCGGTGAGCTCGAGGTCTCGGTCGTCGGACTGGGCTGCAACAACTTCGGCGGGCGGACGGACGCCGCCGGGACGACGGCGGTGGTGGACGCGGCGATCGAGGCCGG
Source organism: Actinotalea sp. (assembly GCF_041597215.1). Classification (GTDB taxonomy): domain Bacteria; phylum Actinomycetota; class Actinomycetes; order Actinomycetales; family Cellulomonadaceae; genus Actinotalea. Next base: position 18,746 of record NZ_JBFHHB010000023.1, on the reverse strand, counting down.
GATCACCTACCTCGACACCGCGGAGGTCTACGGCGACGGTCGCTCGGAGGAGCTGCTCGGTGCGGCCCTGCGCGGCCGGCGCGACCAGGTGCTGATCGCCACCAAGTGGGGCCACGACGCAGGGCTGGGTGAGCGCGTCGGCGCCCCCGAGGTGGTCCGTCGCCGGCTCGAGGCGAGCCTGCAGCGGCTCGGCACCGACCGGATCGACCACTACCAGATGCACCGCCCCGACCCGCAGACCCCCGTCGAGGAGACCCTCGGAGCGCTCGCGGAGCTGCGGGCGGAGGGCAAGATCCGCGAGATCGGCGCCACGCACCTGAGCGCCGACGAGCTGCGCCACGCGCATGCCGTCGGCGCTGACCTCGAGGTCGAGGCCTGGCCCTCGCTGCAGAACCACTCCAGCCTGCTGACCCGTGACCCGGAGACCGACGGGGTCTTCGACGCCTGTCGGGAGCTCGGTGTCGCCTTCGTCCCGTACTTCCCGTTGGAGTCCGGTCTGCTGACCGGGAAGTACCGCCTCGGCCAGTCCCTGCCGGAAGGCTCGCGGCTCGCCGGGATGCCCGAGGACCGGGCCGCACGGTTCATCTCCGAGGAACGCCTGGCGACCGTCGAACGGCTCATCGCCTGGGCGGCCGACCACGGCCGCGCGCTCCTGGACCTCGCGATGAGCTGGCACACCTCGAACCCGCTGGTCGCCACCGTGATCGCCGGCGCGACCCGGCCCGAGCAGGTGCACGCCAACGTCGCTGCGGCCGGCTGGGCGCTGAGCGAGGCCGAGAAGGACGAGGTGCGCGCACTCCTCGGCTGAGACCCTCCCCCGGGGCGAAGCGCCCGGTGCCCGGCTGCGGGCGCCACTACGGTGGGACGGGCACCGGCGAGGGTCGGAGTCGCGGGAGCGGAGGGTTCATGCCCGGCTGGGTCGAGCACGCGATGTGGTGGCACGTGTACCCCTTGGGGTTCGTCGGCGCCGAGAAGGAGGCGCTGCCGCTCGGCGCCGCGCCCGCGCGCCGACTGGAGCACCTGACCGCCTGGTTGGACTACGTCGTCGAGCTCGGGCTCTCCGGGATCGCGCTCGGTCCGGTGTTCGCCTCCCAGACCCACGGCTACGACACCGTCGACCACCTCGAGATCGACCCTCGCCTCGGCACCGAGCAGGACTTCGACGCCGTGGTCGCCGCGGCGAAGGCCCGGGGCCTGCGGGTGACCCTCGACGGCGTCTTCAACCACGTCGGCCGTGAGTTCTGGGCCTTCCAGCTCGTCCTGCGGGACGGTCCGACGGCAGCGACGGCCTCCTGGTTCCACCTCGAGTGGCCCGAGGGCGCCGGCCCGGGCACCGAACCGGGGTACCGCGACTTCGAGGGGCACCACGCCCTCGTCGCGCTCAACCACGAGGAGCCGGCCGTCGTCGACTACGTCGCCGGGGTGATGAACCACTGGCTCGACCGCGGGATCGACGGCTGGCGCCTCGACGCGGCCTATGCGCTCTCCCCGTCGTTCTGGGCCAAGGTCCTTCCCTCCGTCCGGGCGAAGAACCCCGAGGCGTACGTCTTCGGCGAGGTGCTGCACGGGGACTACGCGGCCTTCGTCGCCGAGTCCGGGGTCGACTCGGTGACGCAGTACGAGCTGTGGAAGGCGATCTGGAGCTCGCTCAACGACGCGAACTTCTTCGAGCTCGACTGGACGCTCACCCGCCACCAGGAGCTGCTCGAGTCCTTCGTCCCGCTCACCTTCGTCGGCAACCACGACGTGACGCGTATCGCGAGCCGCCTGACCGACCAGCGGCACCTTCCGCACACCGTCGCCCTGCTCATGACCCTTGCCGGGACGCCGACGGTCTACGCGGGCGACGAGCAGGGCATGACCGGGGTCAAGGAGGAGCGAGCCGGGGGTGACGACGCCGTCCGGCCGCCGTTCCCCGCGACCCCGGCCGACCTGCTGCCCTTCGGCTGGGAGACCTATCGCCTGCACCAGGAGCTCATCGCCGTGCGCCGCCGCCATCCGTGGCTGCACTCCGCGCGCACCGAGAGGCTGAGCTGCACGAACACCACGCTCGTCCTGCGCAGCACCCCGCGGGACGGCGGCACGGGAGCGGTCCTGCTGGCGCTGTCCACCGACGACGCAGCGACCACGCTCCCTGTCCCCGGTGCCGTCTCGGTCCTCGCCGGACCGGGCCGTCTGCACGAGGGCGTGGTGGAGCTCGACCCGCACGGCTGGGCCGTCCTGGGCGCCTGAGGGGCGAGTCCCTGCGCGGATCAGCCCGCCGGCGTCGCCGCTGCCGCTGCCCGCGCCGCAGCAGGGAACGCCGCGAGGATCTGCTCGACCACGGAGTCCTCGTGCGCCGCCGTGACGAACCAGGCCTCGAAGACCGAGGGGGGCAGGGCCACCCCCGCGTCGAGCATGGCGTGGAAGAAGGGCGGGTACCGGAAGGTGTCCTGCGCCTTCGCTGCCGCGTGGTCACGGACGCCGTGCGCAGCCGCGGCCTGGCCGAACATCACGGAGAACAACGACCCCGCGCTCTGCACCCGGTGCGCCACCCCGGCCGCATCCAGCGCTCGGCCGAGCCCCGCCCGCAGCGCGGTGGCGACCTCGTCGACCCGCCGGTAGACCGCGCCGTCCGCCAGCCGCAGCGTGGCCAGCCCCGCCGCGACGGCGACCGGGTTCCCCGACAAGGTCCCTGCCTGGTAGACGGGACCCTCGGGGGCCAGATGCCGCATGACCTCCGCGCTCCCGCCGACCGCTGCCACCGGAAGACCCCCGCCGATCACCTTGCCGAAGGTGAACAGGTCCGGAGTCCAGGAGGGCTCGGCCACCCCGGCCTCCAGCCCCCACCAGCCGGCGGGCCCGACGCGGAAGCCCGTGAGCACCTCGTCGAGAACCAGGAGCGCGCCGTGCTCCGCGGTGATCCGGCGCAGGGCGGCGTTGAAACCCGGATCCGAGGGCACGACGCCCATGTTCGCGGGCTGGGCCTCGGTGATGACGACGGCGATCCGCTCCCCGTGGCGCGCGAACGCCTCCTCGACGGCCGCCAGGTCGTTGTAGGGCAGGACGAGCGTCTCGGCGGCGGTCGCCTCGGTGACCCCTGCCGATCCGGGAAGCCCGAGCGTGGCGAGCCCGGAGCCGGCCGCGGCGAGGAGTCCGTCGGAGTGCCCGTGGTAGCAGCCGTCGAACTTCACCACGAGGGCCCGCCCGGTGACCCCGCGGGCGAGCCGGACGGCGGTCATCGTCGCCTCGGTCCCCGTCGAGACGAACCGGAGGCGCTCGACGGCCGGTACGCGACGGCGCACCTCCTCGGCGAGCTCGACCTCGCCGAGCGTCGGCGCCCCGAAGGACAGCCCGCGAGCGGCGGCCTCCTGCACGGCGGCCACGACCTCCGGGTGGGCGTGTCCGAGCAGTGCCGGCCCCCACGAGGCGACCAGGTCGACGTACCGGCGGCCCTCGGTGTCGGTCACGTACGGTCCGCTCGCGCTCGCGATGAACCGCGGGTCCCCGCCGACGGACCCGTAGGCGCGTACCGGCGAGCTCACCCCACCCGGCATGCTCCGCGCCGCGCGCTCGTACGCCTCGTGGTTCGTCAGGCCCTGCGTCGTCACTGCTCCTCCTTCAGCCAGCCGGCCAGCTCCGTCGCCCAGTAGGTCAGCACCGCATCGGCCCCGGCCCGGCGGATGCCGAGCACGGACTCGGTGACGACCCGCCGCCTGTCGATCCAGCCCCGCTCGGCAGCAGCCTCCACCATCGCGTACTCCCCGGAGACCTGGTACGCCCAGACCGGCACCGGGCTCGTCGCCGCGACCTGGGCGAGCACGTCGAGGTAGGGCCCGGCCGGCTTGACCATGACGACATCGGCTCCCTCCTCGACGTCGAGCAGCGCCTCGCGCAGGCCCTCGCGACCGTTGGCCGGGTCGAGCTGGTAGGTGCGGCGGTCACCGGTGAGCGTGGAGCCGACGGCCTCCCGGAACGGGCCGTAGAAGGCCGAGGCGTACTTGGCGGCGTAGGCGAGCAGCGGGACGTCGGTGCGCCCCGCCGCATCGAGGGCCGTGCGCACCGCGGCGACCTGGCCGTCCATCATCCCGGACAGGCCCAGCAGGCCGGCGCCCGCCTCGGCCTGGGCGAGCGCCATCTGCTGGTAGCGCAGCAGCGTGGCGTCGTTGTCGACGGAGCCGGCCCGGTCCAGCACCCCGCAGTGCCCGTGGTCGGTGAACTCGTCCAGGCAGAGGTCGGACTGCACGACGAGCGCGTCGCCGACCTCGGCCGCCGCGACCCGCAGGGCGCGGTTGAGGATCCCTTGCGGATCCGTCGCCCCCGAGCCGACGGCGTCGCGGTGCTGCGGGACGCCGAAGAGCATCACCCCGCCGACCCCCGCCCTCGCGGCCGCGTCCAGTGCCGCCGGGAGCGTGGCGAGCGTGTGCTGGACCTGCCCCGGCATGGCAGCGATGGCGGTGGGCTCGCCCTCGCCCTCGCGGACGAACAGCGGGAGCACGAGCTGAGCGGGATGCAGTCGCGTCTCGGCCGTCAGCCGGCGCAGAGCGGGGGTGGCGCGCAGTCGCCGCGGCCGGACGGTGGGGTAGGGCGGGGTCACTCCGGAGCCTCCTGGCGGGACGGGTGGGGCGATGGGTCCTGGCTCGTGCTGCGGGCGTGCTCGACGAGGGCGAGGACGAGCTCGGTGACCCCTGGCTCCTCGGCGACGACGGTCACCTCGAGTCCCTGACGACGCGCGTACTCGGCCGTGCGCGGACCGAGGGCGCACAGCACGACCCCGGCGGGCGGCCTGCCGAGACGATCGACGACGGCGCGGGCCGTGCTGGGTGAGGTGAGCAGGACGGCGTGCCGCCCGTCGACGCTCCACCGGTGCGCCGCGGCCACCGGGTCGCCCGTCCCGGTCACGGTGCGGTAGGCCACGACCTCCTGAGCGTCCCACCCGACCTCGCGCAGGCCCTCGGTGAGGGTCGCCTCGGCGATGTCGGAGTGCGGGACGAGCACGCTGAGCCGGCGGGTTGCGGTGCCCGGACCGGTCAGTGGAGCGAGCTCGGCCGCAAGGCCGGCGGCGGAGCGTTCGGTGGAGACGAGCGCGGGGGTGATCCCCTGCTCGTCGAGGGCACGCGCCGTCGCGGGGCCCACGGCGGCGACGCGAACCGGGCCGTCCCTGCCCTCCGACCGGGGGCCGGCCACAAGGAGGGCGGCCAGTGGGCCGAGCCCGCGGTGCACCACCCGCTCGGCGATCGCGTCGACCGTCGTCGCGCTGGTGACGGCGAGCCAGTCGTAGCGGCCTGCGGCGAGATCGTCGAGGGCGCGGTCGAGAGCGCCCAGGTCGGCGGCGGGGGCGAACTCCACGAGCGGGAGCACGACGGGGACCGCGCCACGCGCGCGCAGCAGGGCGCCGACCCGCTCACCCCATGCCCCGGCCCGTGGGACGACGACGGTCCAGCCCTCCAGCGTGCGGGCCGCGGCGAGCGGGGCGAGCCCGGCCGCGCCGTCCTGCACGAGCCGGGCCGCCACGCGCATGCCGAGTGCTTCGGCGGCGGCGATCCGTGCGCCGCTCGTCGTCGGGAGGGGGATCGTCTCCGTCGCGGTGAGTCGACGTCGGCCGTCGGCGCTGCAGACGAGGGCGTCGAGGGTCAGCGCCTCGCCGTCCGGGGTCGTGGTCACGCGCGCGAGGGCCCCGATCGGTGCGGCGCAGCCGGCCTCGAGGGCCGCGAGCAGGGCGCGCTCCGCCGTGACGGCGATCCGGGTCGCCGGGTGGTCGAGGGCGTCGAGGGCCGGGTCGAGCCAGTCCGGTCGAGCTGGGGAGCTCGCGGCGGGGTCGCCCCCCTCCAGGAGCGCCGTCTCGACCGCGAGTGCTCCCTGTGCCGGGGCGGGCATCATCACCGACGGGTCGAGGAGCTCCGTCGCCGCGTCGAGGCGGCCGAGCCGGTCGAGGCCCGCGGCCGCGAGCACGACCGCGTCCAGGTCGCCGGGTTCGTCCCCCGGTCGTTCGTGACCACGCACCCGGGACAGCCGCGTGTCGACGTTCCCGCGCAGGTCGACCACCTCGAGATCCGGCCGGGCAGCGAGCAGCTGGGCCGCCCGGCGAGGGGATCCCGTCCCGACCCGAGCCCCCGGCGGGAGCGTGTCCAGGCGGAGACCGTCCCGGGCGCACAGGGCGTCGCGCGGATCGGCACGCTCGGGTACGGCCGCGATGCGCAGCCCCGCGCACTCCCCGGTCGGCAGGTCCTTGAAGGAGTGGACGGCCAGCTCGCAGCGTCCCTCCCGCAGGGCGTCGCGCAGGGCGGCGACGAAGACCCCTGTCGTCGAGAGCCCCGTGAGGGAGCCGGTGAGGCGGTCCCCCTCGGTGCGGATGCGGACGAGCTCGACCGCACCGGTCTCCAACCCCGCCGTCCTCTCGAGGGCCCGCGCCACCAGACCCGACTGGGTCGTGGCCAGCGCGCTGCCGCGGGTGCCCAGGCGACAGGTCACCGCAGGGGTCACCCGAGGCCCGCGACGGCCGGACGCGCCTGCCCGCGGGTGGGGGCGCAGCAACCGGGCCGGCACACGTCGTACCAGGGTCCGAGGGGACTCAGCGCCGGGCGCTCGGCCGTTGCGGCAGGCGCGCCCGCCGCGCGGTGCCGCTCCTGGATCAGGTCGACCAGACCGCTGACGAAGGCCGGGTGCACCCCGGGTGTCGGCGCGCGCTCGACCAGCAGGCCCAGCTCACGAGCGGTGGCCGAGGCCTCCTCGTCGAGGTCCCAGAGCACCTCCATGTGGTCCGAGACGAAGCCGATCGGCGCGATGACGACAGCCTTGGTGCCCTGCTCCGCGAGGACGGCCAGGTGGTCGTTGACGTCGGGCTCGAGCCACGGGGTCGACGGGGAGCCGCTTCGCGACTGGAAGGCGAGGCTCCACGCGACGCCGGCGCCGAGGCCAACGCCCGCCTCGCCGTCGGCCGGGGCAGCGAGGCTCGCCATGACGAGCTCGGCGACGGCACGGTGCTGGGCGCCGTAGGCGCCCTCCTGGCCGAGGCCCGCCCCGGGTGGACCGGAGGCCTCGGCGGCGGCGGTGGGGATCGAGTGCGTGACGAACACCACGTGCGCGTCGCGCGCCAGGTCGCCGTCGTGGCCCAGCCCGGCAGCGAGGGCGGCGAGACCCGCGCCCACCCCGTCGACGAAGGGCGTGACGAACCCGGGGTGGTCGAAGTACTGCCGCACCTTGTCGATGCTCAGCTCTCCGGCGAGTCCCGTCTCCTCCAGGGCGGTCGCGAGGTCCTCGCGGTACTGACGGCAGCCGGAGTACGAGGAGTACGCGCTCGTCACGACGGCGAGCAGGTGCCGGTGGCCCGCAGCACTCGCCTCGCGCAGCGTGTCGGCGAGGTAGGGATCCCAGTTGCGGTTGCCCCACAGCACCGGGAGGTCCAGGCCGCGGGAGTCGATCTCGGCCTGGAGCGCGGACCGGAGCTCACGGTTCTGGGCGTTGATCGGGCTGATGCCGCCGAAGGCCCGGTAGTGGTGGGCGACCTCCTCGAGGCGCTCGTCCGGGATGCCGCGGCCACGGGTGACGTTGCGCAGGAAGGGCAGTACGTCGTCCTGGCCCTCCGGCCCGCCGAAGGAGGTGAGCAGGACCGCGTCGTAGGTGACGGGGGTCGAGGGGTCGCGGGGCGGCAGTGCGGCACTCATCGGACCACCTCGGCGACGTCCTGGGCGGTGATGCGCCGCCCGGTGAAGAAGGGGATCTCCTCACGCACGTGGCGGCGCGCCTCGGTGGCGCGCAGGTGCCGCATGAGGTCCACGAGGTCGGTGAGCTCGTCGGCCTCCAGGGCCAGCAGCCACTCGTAGTCGCCGAGGGCGAAGGACGCGACCGTGTTCGAGAGCACCTGCGGGAAGGTCCGTCCCTCGCGGCCGTGCTCGCCCAGCATCGCGCGGCGCTCGTCCTGCGGGAGCAGGTACCACTCGTAGGAGCGCACGAAGGGGTAGACGGTGAGCCAGTCCTTCGGCTCGGTCTCACGCATGTAGGCGGGCTCGTGGCTGGCGCTGAACTCGGCCGGCCGGTGCACGCCCATGGCTGCCCAGGTCGGGGAGAGACCGGAGAGCTCGCGGCTGCGGCGCAGCCTGCGCTGGGCCGACTGCAGGGCCTCGGCGCTCTCCCCGTGGAGCCAGACCATCACGTCGGCGTCCGCGCGCAGGCCGGAGACGTCGTAGAAGCCCCGCAGGGTGACACCGGGGGTGGGTTCCTCGGCGAGCTCGACGAGGCCGGGGCCGTCGGCGGGGTAGGCGTCGCGGGCGGGGCGACGGAGCACGGACCACAGGGTCCACGGGCGGTCGGCGGCGGCCGACCCTGCGGGGTCGAGGGAGGACATGGAAGGCAGTGTGCGCGATTCGACGGGGTTCGGCGAAATCTCAGGACCTGCAGGCTCGAATGATGATCGAGAACACTCCTGACGCTTTTTCTGACGTTCCGTCAGAACATTCCTCAGGTCGCGCGAACAATGACCTCATGCTAGGAGGGCTGCCTCGAGGACAAATGATCAACGATTTCACCGGCGACCGTTTCCGCGTCGGTCACCACGGCGCTCAGTCCGGTGCCGGCCCACCACGCACCGACACCCCACGCCGCGCCGACGGACAGGAGACCGGACCGCAGCCCGGCGACGCGGTCGCGGTGCCCCGGCGCGCTGCGCGGCAGGCCGTCGGTCCACCGGACGAGGTCATGCCCCAGCACCTGGCCCGCGTCGATCGGGACCCCGAGGATCCTCGAGGCGTCCGCCAGGACGGCGCCCAGCGCAGGGCCGTCCGCGGGGACCGGTCGCCCGGCACCGCCGTAGGAGAGCCGCAGGACGTGGATCCCCTCGCCGAGCGCGCTCGAGAGCAGCGGCCACTTCGCCGTGACATGCGTCAGGGCCTTCGCGCCGACGTCGCGGGTGGAGGCTGCCACCAGGACCCCGGTGCCGCGTGGAGCGCTGTCGAGCAGTGGCGAGCGCAGCACGATCGTGGCGAGGACCACCGGTTCCTGGGGGAGCGGTGCCGCGGAGCGGACGAGGGTCGCGAGCCCGGGGCTCGCGTCGAGAAGAGCGCCGGGGGCCCCGGCCAGCACCACGCCGGCGGCGTGCAGCTCGCCGCCCTCGAGGTGCAGGGACCACGAGCCGTCGGCACGGTGGTCCAGCCCGGTCGCCCGCGCATCCGTGAGCACCCGGCCACCTGCCTCGACCACGGCAGCCTCGAGAGCGGTGGGCAGGGTGTGCATCCCGCCGCGCAACCCGGCGACCGCAGCCCCAGCGGTCGTGGTGCCCCGCAGCCTGCCGACGGCCGCTGCGAGCGAGCCCTCGGCAGCGAGGGCCGCACGCAGGCCGGGGAGCACGGTGTCCAGGTCGAGGGCGTCCGGGTCGGCCGAGTGCACCCCTCCCGCCACCGGCCCGACGAGGCGGTCCAGCACCCGCCGGCCCATCCGCGCACGGACGACGTGCCCGAGGGTCGTGGGCCCGTCGGGCACGCCGAACCCGGGCGGGAGCAGGCGGTCCAGCCCGGCGCGGAACGCCCCTGCCCGGCCGACGACCCGTCGCACGTCCGCAGCCGACGGGTCCGTCGGGACCCCGAGCATGCCCGCCCGCGGCAGCGGCACGGTGCCCTGGGGCAGGTGGAGCCAGGCGCCCGCACCGGACGGGGCCACGACCTCCAGACCCAGCTCCGTTGCCAGGTCGGCGACCGCGGTGGTGCGCGTGGCGAAGGAGTCCGCACCGGCATCCAGCCGGATCCCGGCGACGTCATGCCAGGTCACGGCGCCGCCGGTCCGCGGTCTGGCCTCCAGGACCGTGACCGGCACACCGCGCTCGGCCAGCCGCAGTGCGACCACGAGCCCTGCGACGCCGCCTCCGACGACGGCGATGCCGCGGGCGGGTCCCGGGCGGGTCACCGCTCGCCGTGCGCCAGCCGGACGATGCGGGTGAGCACCTCCGGGTCGGTGCTCGGGGGCACTCCGTGGCCGAGGTTGAGCACATGCGCCGGGGCCTGCGAGCCGCGGCGCAGCACCTCGCGGACATGGGCCTCCAGCACCGGCCACGGTGCGCCGAGCAGTGCCGGGTCGATGTTGCCCTGGAGGACCGTCCGCCCCTCGAGCCGGCGGTTGGCCTCGTCGAGGCCCAGACGATGGTCCACCCCGATCACGTCGGCCCCGACGTCGCGCATCGCGGCGAGCAGCTCCCCGGTGTTCGTCCCGAAGTGCACCACGGGTACCCCCAGGTCCCGCACCGGGGCGAGGGTCTGGGCCGAGAAGGGCGCGGCATGCGCCCGGTAGTCCGCGAGGGACAGCGCCCCGGCCCAGGAGTCGAAGAGCTGGGCCGCGCTGGCGCCCGCCAGGACCTGTGCGCGCAGGAAGGCCCCCGACACCTGGGCGGCCCAGGAGAGGAGCGCGGCCCAGGCCGCCGGATCGGCGTGCATCATCGTCCGGGCCCGCAGATGATCCTTCGAGGGGCCGCCCTCGACGAGATAGGTCGCGAGGGTGAACGGTGCGCCGGCGAAGCCGATGAGCGGGGTGCCGCCGAGAGCCGCGACGGTGCGGGCGACGCCCTCGCTGATCGGCGCGAGTGCGCCCTCGTCGAGGACGGGTAGGCGCGCGACGTCCTCAGCGGTGCGCACGGGAGAACCCAGCACCGGCCCGGTTCCCGGGACGATCCGGACGTCCACCCCCGCGAGCAGGAGCGGGACGACGATGTCGCTGAAGAAGATCGCGGCGTCCACGCCGTGCCGGCGGACCGGCTGGAGCGTGAGGTCGCTCGCGACCTCGGGGTCGAGGCAGGCGTCGAGCATCGCGATCCCCGCGCGGCGTTCGCGGTACTCCGGCAGTGACCGCCCCGCCTGGCGCATGAACCACACCGGGGTGCTCGGCGCCCGTCCGGTGCGCTCGGCGCGCGCGCCGGCGCTCTCCCCGAGGAATGCGCGGACGAGCGGCGAGTCGGCAGTTCTGCCGTCGATCATGGGATGGCTCGCGGGGAGGGTCATGCGGTGATTGTGCCGAATATTTCCGGGGCTGGTTCAATCAGGGTGTTGTGGAGCTGATGAATCTCACGGCCAGCCACCACGATCTGGACCTGGACGTGCTCGAGCAGCTCAGCTCGGGAGCCCACGCCGTTGCCCCCCGGATCGTGCAGGACTGCCCAGCGGTCACCGGTTGCATCGTCCTGGCGACGTGCAACCGGTTCGAGCTGTACCTGGAGGTGGACGGCCCCTCCGATGCCGTCGACGTCGCCGTCGAGGCGATCGCCCGTGAGAGCGCCCTCGACCCGGAGAAGGTCCGGACGGCACTGCGGGCGAGCGCCGGTCACCACGCCGTGCGCCACCTGTTCGCCGTCGCCGCCGGCCTGGACTCGATGGTGATCGGGGAGCGGGAGGTCGCGGGGCAGGTGCGCCGGGCCCTGGTCACCGCGCGTGAGGCCGGTACCACCAGCCCCGCCCTCGAGCGTCTCTTCCAGTCGGCGTCCCGGGTCGCCCGGACGGTCGGAGCGGACACGGAGCTGGGGAGCACCGGTCGCTCGGTGGTCGGCGTCGCGCTCGACCTGGCGGAGGCGGAGCTCGGCAGGAACGGTCTCGACCTGGCGACGGCGAGCGTCCTCCTCGTGGGCACCGGTTCCTACGCCGGCGCGAGCGTGCGCGCTCTGGCCGGTCGCGGTGCCCACGAGGTCAGGGTCCACTCGCCGTCGGGCCGCGTCCCCCAGCTCGCAGCCCTGCGTGGGCTCCCCCTGGTCTCCGCCGCGGCGCTCGCCTCGACGCTCGCGGAGGTCGACGTCGTCGTCTCGTGCAGCGGGGCCCGCGGGCCGGTGATCGACGCCGCGATGGTCGCCGCCGCGCGCGGGGCCGGCGACCCCGGCTCGCGGCCGCGGCCGATGGTGGTCCTCGACCTGGCGTTGCGGCACGACGTCGACCCTGCGGTGGCCCGGGTACCGGGGGTGCTGCTGGTGGACCTGGCCGCCGTGCGTGACCACTCCCCCACGACGGTGGGCCCAGCGGTCGCTGCCGGGCTCGCGATCGTCGACGAGCACGTCACGGCCTTCGAGCGCGCGACGGCCGAGGCGGCCGCCGGGCCCGCCGTGGTGGCGTTGAGGAGCCACGTGGAGGAGATCCTCGAGGTGGAGCTGGCGCGTCAGGGGACGCGGGACGAGGCCACCGTCCGCGCCCTGCGGCACTTCGCCGCGTCCTTGCTGCACGAGCCGATGGTCCGTGCGCGCGACCTGGCCAGGTCAGGGCGTGAGCGGGAGTTCGCCGCTGCGCTGGAGGCGGTGCTCGGTGTGCGCGTCGCCGAGGCCCCGCGCGTCGAGACCTGACCGGCCGCTCGGCCGCGTGCCCGAGCCGATCGGGGCCCCGCGTTCACCCGCTCGCGCCGGCGGCCCAGCGCACCTCCGGTGCGCTGAGGAGGCCCGGAAGCGGGAGCGAGGCCGCCTCCGCCTCGACGGATCCGCGCTCGTCAGGAGTGAGCCGGCGCCAGGGGTCGACCGTCACGAGCCCCTTCGCGCGCCGCCAGGTCCCGACGACCTCTCCGCCCACCAGGACAGCCCCTGGCCAGACCCGCGGGGTCCACAGCCGCGCGCGCTGTGACGCGTCCGGGACGAGGAGCTCGCGCTCGGCGCCCTGGAGCAGGAAGAACGGGTCCCCGCTCGGCAGCAGCCGAGCGGGGGACGGGTCGGCAGCCGGCGAACGCAGCAGATCGGCGTCTGCGGCCAGGACGAGTCGGTCGCCCACGGGGGTCCGGACGGGGAGCAGCTCCCGCGCGATCCCGTCGAGCGCGGCGCGCCCCTCCGCGGCCGTGACCCCCGCCCACCGGGCGAACGACCAGGCGTCGGCGGGTCCGTGGACGTGCAGGTGCCGGCGGGCGAGCTCCCGCCGGGCCTCGTCGGGGTCGACGCTCGGCGGGTCGATCGCGCGCAGGCTCGGCGCTCGCGCTCCGTCCCAGCGCACCAGCAGCCTGCCCGTCGTGGTGGCGTAGCGGATCGCGTTCCCGACGCCGATGGCAGACGCGACCTGCCGATCGGGCAGCTCACGCCCGTCCAGGGCCGCCACGACCGCGCGCGCCATCTCCTGCGCGCGACGCCGTCCCCGCTCCGAGGAGGGGAGCCGCCCGAGGGTGAACGGCGCCACGTCCGGGGCAGGGACGACGAAGACGCTGTACCGCGGGCCCCACACCTGGACGAGGGCCGGGTCGTCGAGGGCGGCGGGGCCGGTCCCCGTCACCCGCGCGTGGATCGAGAGCAGCGCGGCGCGCGGCATGCTGTCCTGCAGGCCGGCCCACGCGGCACGTCGCAGCGCACCGGCGCCCCACGCCAGCCGCTTGTCGAGCGACTGCGTGGAGCGCCGGAACGCGAGGATCTCCTGGCGGGAGAGCGGCAGCGGTGTCGGGCCCACGCTCCGATGCTGCCAGAGCGCCGCCCGCTCAGCTGTGCGTGGGGAAGCCCAGGTCCACGCCGCCGTGCGAGGGGTCGGGCCAGCGCGTGGTGACGACCTTCCCGCGCGTGAAGAAGTGGAAGCCCTCGGCCCCGTGCGCGTGGCTGTCGCCGAAGAGCGAGCTCTTCCACCCGCCGAAGGAGTAGTAGGCCATCGGCACGGGGATCGGCACGTTGATGCCGACCATGCCGACCTCGACCTCCGTCTCGAAGCGCCGCGCCGCGCCGCCGTCGTGGGTGAAGATCGCCGTGCCGTTTCCGTAGGGGTTGGCGTTGATCAGCGCGAGGCCCTCGTCGAAGGAGTCGACCCGCACGATCGAGAGCACCGGGCCGAAGATCTCGTCCGTGTAGATCGACATCTCGGGCTCGACCTTGTCGAAGAGGGTCGGGCCGAGCCAGAAGCCGTTCGGGTCGCCGTCCGGCTCCACCAGCCGTCCGTCGACGACGAGGTCCGCCCCGGCCTCGACCCCGGCGGCCACGTAACCGGCGACCTTGTCCCGGTGCTGGGCCGTGACCAGCGGCCCCATGTCGCACCCGCGACGCCCGTCCCCGGTGCGCAGTGCCGACATGCGCTCGACGATCCGCGGGACGAGCCGGTCGGCGACGTCGCCGACGGCGACCAGCGCCGAGATCGCCATGCACCGTTCGCCCGCGCTGCCGAAGCCCGCGTTGACCGCGGCGTCGGCCACGAGGTCGAGGTCGGCGTCGGGAAGCACGAGCATGTGGTTCTTCGCCCCACCGAGGGCCTGGACGCGCTTGCCGTGCGCGGTGCCGGTCTCGTAGACGTACCTCGCGATGGGGGTCGAGCCCACGAAGCTCACGGCCGAGACCCCTGGGTGGGTGAGCAGACCGTCGACGGCCTCCTTGTCCCCGTGCAGCACGGTGAGCACGCCGTCGGGCAGCCCGGCCTCCTTCCACAGCCGTGCCATGACGAGGGAGGCGGAGGGGTCCTTCTCGCTCGGCTTGAGGACGACGGCGTTGCCGGCCGCGATCGCGACGGGGACGAACCAGAGCGGCACCATCGCGGGGACGTTGAACGGGGAGATCACGGCGACCACGCCGAGCGCCTGGCGGACCGAGTGCACGTCGACGCCGGTGGACACGCCCTCGGAGTGGCCCCCCTTGAGCAGGTGCCCGAGCCCGCAGGCGAACTCGACGACCTCCAGTCCGCGGGTCACCTCACCCAGCGCGTCCGAGAGGACCTTCCCGTGCTCGGCGGTGATCGCGGCGGCGACCTCCTCGGCGTGCTCGGCGAGCAGGTGGCGGAAGGCGAACAGCACCCGGGAGCGCTGGGTGAGTGAGGCGCGGCGCCAGGCCGAGGCCGCGGCGGTGGCGCTCTCGACGGCCTGGTCGACGACGGTCAGGTCGGCCAGGTCGACCTCTGCGGTCATCGCGCCGGTGGCGGGGTCGTGCACCGGTGCGGTGCGAGCGGAGGTCCCCGACCATGGGCGACCGTCGATCCAGTGGGTGATTCGTGTCATGCAGAGAAGTATCGGTTGCCTGAGGCGGTTTCCGCGACGGTTTCCGCATTTCTCCTGCGATCGGCCGTCGGCTCGCGACCGGGTGAACCGCGCGCGTCCGCCTCCCGGGCCGCGGGACGGGCTGGAATACTGCGGCGGGTCGGACCTCCCGGCACGTGGCGAAGGAGTGGACATGAGCAACGACCAGCCCGGCACGGGCCAGCCGTCCTGGCAGCCCTCCGAGGGCGCGCCGCCGCCCTACGGCCAGCAGTCGGGCGGGGACCCCTATGGCCAGCCCCCGGCCGCCGCCCCGTACGGTCAGGCGCCCGCCTATGGTCAGAGCTTCCCGGCCGCACCGGCCTACGGCGCCGGAGGCTACTCCCAGGGATACGCCGGACCGGAGCTCGCCCACTGGGGCCTGCGCGTCGGCGCGTCCGTCATCGACAACATCATCGCGGGGATCCCGTACTTCATCGGCGTGGTCATCTCCACGAGCACGGCGTCGATCAGCGAGGACGGCACGACCCTCACGGGCGGTGCCCCGCTCGCGGTCGCCGTCGGCGGGCTCCTCTCGTTCGCCCTGTGGATCTGGAACCGCGGAGTCAAGCAGGGCGGCACCGGCCAGTCCGTCGGGAAGAAGGTCCTCGGCATCCGCCTGCTCAAGGAGGCCGACGGGCAGCCCGTGGGAGTGGGCATGGCGCTGGTGCGCGACATCGTGCACATCGTCGACGGCTTCTTCTACCTCGGCTACCTCTGGCCGTTGTGGGATGCCAAGAAGCAGACCTTCGCCGACAAGATCCTCACGACCCTCGTGGTCAAGGGCTGACCCTTCCCCGTCCGACGCCGGCCCGGTCCAGGGCCGGCGTCGCTGTCGTCGGTGCGCGCTACTGTGCAGCGTGACCGCGTAGCGGCACCATGGACGGCAGGGGCAGGTCGTGGCAGGGGGAGAGCACGATGACGGTAGTGATCGATGAAGCAGGAACCGTGGAGGCGACGGTCGGCCAGGAGGTGATCCTCCGGCTCCCGGAGGATCCCGGAACCGGCTACCGGTGGCGGATCTCCGTGATCGACGGGCTGGCGCTCGTGGACGAGTCGTTCCTCCCACCGGATCGCGTGATGCTGGGCGCCGCAGGCCACCGCGCCTTCACGGTGCGTGCGACCCGGCCGGGAACGGCCCGGCTGAGCGTCGAACGGCGCCGGGTCTGGGAGCGCGGCGCCGCGGAGACCCGCGACGTCGTGGTCCTCGTCCGGCCGGCCGACTGACCGAGCCACCCGTACGCGTACGGCCCGTGGCTCAGGAGTCCAGGAAGCGCACCAGTTCGGCGGCTGCTCCCGTGTACGAGGCCGGGGTCATCGCCGAGAGGCGTGCGGCGACGTCCTGCGGCAGTCCGAGGTCCGCCACGAAGGCGCGCAGGTCGTCGCCCGTGATGCGTCGCCCACGGGTGAGCTCCTTGAGCCGTTCGTAGGGTTGGTCCATCCCGGGCACCCCCGCGACGCCGGCGGCGCGCATCGCGGACTGCACCGCCTCGCCGAGCACCTCCCAGTTGGCGTCCAGGTCACGCTCCATCGCGGCCGCGTCGACGTCGAGACCCGCCAGGCCGCGACGCACGTTGTCCAGCGCCAGCAGCGAGTGCCCGACGGCCGGGCCGATGTTGCGCTGCGTCGTGGAGTCGGTCAGGTCACGCTGGAGACGGCTCGTGACGAGGGTGGCGCCGAGGGTGTCCAGCAGCGCGCAGGAGATCTCGAGGTTCGCCTCGGCGTTCTCGAAGCGGATCGGGTTGACCTTGTGCGGCATGGTGCTCGAGCCGACGGTCCCCTGACCGCGCACCTGGGCGAAGTAGCCCATCGAGATGTAGGTCCACATGTCGGTGGCGAGGTTGTGCAGCACCCGGTTGAACCGCGAGAGGTCCGCGTACAGCTCCGCCTGCCAGTCGTGGGACTCGATCTGCGTGGTCAGCGGGTTCCAGGTCAGGCCCAGGTGCTCGACGAAGGTCCGTGAGACGCGCACCCAGTCCGCGGTCGGCACGGCGGCGAGGTGCGCGCCGTAGGTGCCCGTCGCACCGTTGATCTTGCCGAGGTACTCGGCGCCCTCGATCCGGCGCAGCTGGCGACGCAGGCGATGGGCCAGGACGGCGAGCTCCTTGCCGAGGGTCGTCGGGGTGGCGGGCTGCCCGTGCGTGCGGGCCAGCATCGGCACGGCAGCGTTGGCGTGCGCCATCGCGGCGACCTGGTCGACCAGGGCCCTCGCCGCGGGCAGCCAGACCTGCCGCACGGCCCCCTGCACCATCAGGGCGTAGGAGAGGTTGTTGATGTCCTCGCTCGTGCACGCGAAGTGCACCAGCTCGCTGACCTGCGGAAGCACGGTGTCGCGGCCGAGAGCCGCCGGGGCGGCCGAGAGCCGCTCCTTGAGCAGGTACTCCACGGCCTTGACGTCGTGCGCCGTGACCCGCTCGGTCGCTGCGAGCTCGGCGACGGTGCCGCCGTCGAAGGAGGTCACCACCGCGCGCAGGTACTCGCGCTCCTCGCTGGACAGCGTCGGGGCTCCGGGAACCACGTGGTGCGAGGTGAGGTGGATGAGCCACTCCACCTCGACGTGCACGCGCTCGCGGTTCAGCGCGGCCTCGGAGAGGTGGTCGACGAGCGGTGCGACGGCCGGCCGGTAGCGCCCGTCGAGCGGCCCGAGGGCGATCGACGGCTGCACCTCGGCGAGGGGCTGTCGCGTGGGGGCGGCCGGGGCCTCGGGGACGAGGTCCTCGTCGGGACGGGTGTCGGGGGCGTCGGCGTGCGGCTCGGCGTGCTCCATCCCGTCATCCTCCCAGACGAGTGGCGTGCAGCGGTGAGCCCGACCGTGTCCACACCGGGGCCGGGCCCAGGAGCTCCCCCGTGGGGTGAGCCTCCTAGCGTCGCCCCGTCCGGGGAAGGGGCGACAGGTGGGCAGCAGCACGGCGGTCGCGCGGCGCGAGATGCGTCTGCTCGGGGAGGCGGTCACGGCGGTGGACACGGCGCTGGGGTCCGCCGAGGGCATCGCCTGGTCCGGGGTGGCGGCACATGCCTACCGCCGCTGCCTCGACGAGCTGCTCGGGCCGGCCCGCGGCGCCGCGGCGAGCCTGCCGGCGCTCGAGCAGCTGCTGGCCCGGCACCTGGCGCTGGTGGAGGAGGAGGAGCGCAGAACAGCGCTGACCGGGGCCGGCCCGTTCTGCCTCCCGGGCGGTCGGTCCGCGCCATGAGCGAGGAGCGGGACGGGCTCCGGATCCACGGGGGACGGGGTGGCACCGTCGCGACCCTCGAGGACCTCGATCGCCTCGCAGCGCTCCTCAGGGGCGTCGCGGATCGGCTCGACGAGGG
The DNA here is from genome assembly GCF_041597215.1 of Actinotalea sp. Lineage (GTDB taxonomy): Bacteria > Actinomycetota > Actinomycetes > Actinomycetales > Cellulomonadaceae > Actinotalea. Next base: position 551 of record NZ_JBFHHB010000023.1, on the reverse strand, counting down.
ACAGGGTGCGATCCGGCGCCTCGACTCCGCCCTGGACGAGACCTGGCGTCACGCGCCGGCGAGTGCCGGCGCGGTCGACCAGGCCCTGGCGCCCTGCCGCGCCGTCGGCAGGGCCGCGGGCCGGGCGCGGGAGCTCGGTTCGGCGGTCCTCGCGGCCCGTGAGGGCTACGCGGCGGCGGAGCACGGCGCCGCTGGTCTGCTGCGGGGCGCCGCGGTGATCAGCGGGTCGGTCATCGGGGAGGGCGGTCCCCTCGTCTGGGCGGGTGCTGCCGCGGCGGCGGCCTCCCTCGGCGTGCTCGCGACCCATGCCGTCCTCGTGACGCGGTTCCTGAGGCGGAGCCCCACGCCGCTCGGGGCGGGACTCCGATCGCTCGCGGGGCTTCAGGGTCGGTCGGGTCCTGCCGGAGTGGTCGGCGAGGTGATGGCCGGCCCGGGTCCGCTCCCCGCGGTGCCCGCGCGCATCGACGGGTGGGAGTCGGTCGTGCCCCCGCTCGCCGCCTTCCTGCGCGGCGCGCTGCCGGGGCGTCGCCCGCCCACCCTCTCCCCCGTCG
>NZ_JBFHHB010000022.1:0-21217 GCF_041597215.1 Actinotalea sp. | reverse complement strand
GTCGCGGCGACGAAGTCCTCCTCGACCTGCTCGGCCTCCCCCGCACGCAGCAGCCCGTGGTCGACGAACACGCAGGTCAGCTGCTCGCCGACGGCGCGCTGGACCAGGGCGGCGGCGACGGCCGAGTCGACCCCTCCGGAGAGCCCGCAGATCACCCGCGCGTCGCCGACCTGCGCCCGGATCCGCTCGACCTGCTCGGCGACGACGTTCCCCGCCGTCCAGGTCGGCGAGAGCCCGGCCCCGCGGTAGAGGAAGTTCTCCAGGGCGTCCTGGCCGAGCGGGGAGTGCTTGACCTCGGGGTGCCACTGCATCCCGTAGAGGCGACGCCCACGGTCCTCGAAGGTCGCGACGGGCGAGCCGGACGAGGTCGCCAGGACCTCGAAGCCCTCGGGCGCAGCGTGCACGGCGTCACCGTGGCTCATCCAGACCTGCTGGGCCTCGGGCGACCCGGCCAGCAGCTCGCCGGCGGCGGGGACCGCGACGGGCGTGCCGCCGTACTCGCGCACCCCCGTCTGCGCGACGGTGCCGCCGAGCGCCTGGGCCATCACCTGGAAGCCGTAGCAGATGCCCAGCACGGGCACACCTGCCTCGAAGAGCGCGGCATCCATCCCGGGCGCACCCTCGGCGTACACGCTCGCCGGGCCGCCCGAGAGGATCACGGCAGAGGGGTGGCGCGCGAGCATCTGCTCGACGCTCCAGGTGTGCGGGACGATCTCGGAGTACACGTGCGCCTCACGGACGCGGCGCGCGATGAGCTGGGCGTACTGGGCGCCGAAGTCGACGACGAGGACGGGGCCGTCGCTGGGCGTGGGGGTCGCGGTCACGCGGGGAGTCTAGTGACGGAGGCCAGCCGGGCCGCACCGTCGGCGTGCACGCGGCGCTCGAGGACGAAGCTCATCACCGGGACGACCCCGGCGAGGACCATGGTCACCAGACGCCCGAGGCGCCAGCGCATCGTGCTCCACAGGTCCATCACGGTGACGAGGTAGACGATGTAGACCAGTCCGTGCGCCTGCGGGACCCACGCGAAGAGCCGCACGACGGACTCGTCGGCCTTCAGCACGTACTTGAGGAGCATCTCCAGGCACAGGACCAGCAGCATCGTTCCCGTCACCCACGCCATGACCCGGAAGCGCCTGAGGGCTCCGGCAGCCCGCACGCTCCACTCCTTGACCGCCACGGAGCCCTCCTCGCGCGCTCGACGAGCGCCTCGCCACCGATGTTGTGGGGTCCATCCTCCCTCACCGGGGCGGCGCACCTCTCCCGGCTCCCACGTGACCGGGGATATCCCGTCGCCCCCCGTCGGCCCCCGGTCGTACCGTGCCCTTGTGCGCCCCATGCCCTATCGCGATCCCGGCACCCCGCCGCTGACCTCGCCGCAGGCCTACCTCGGCTGGGTCGCGCGCGGCCAGCTGGGCCTCGTGCTGTCCGCCTCGGCCTGGGGCACCTGCGGCTTCGTCGCCACCGCCCTGCTCCCCTACCTCCTGGGCCGGGTGCTCGACCACGGGCTGCAGGACGGGCCGACGGACGAGGTCGTGCGCGGGGTGCTGGTGCTCCTCGCGGTCGGAACGGTCGGTGTGCTCGCGAACGTGGTCGAGCACCGGCGCGCGGTGGAGAACTGGGTCAGGGCGGCCTTCCGCTCGGCCCAGCTGCTCGGGCACCACGTGACCCGCACCGGCGACGCCGTGACGGTGGAGCTGCCGACCGGCGAGGTCGTCTCGACGGTGGCCTCGGACTCCTTGCGGGTCGGGGAGGTCTTCTGGATCGTCCCGCGGCTGCTGGGCGCGGTGGCCGCCTACCTGGTGGTCGCCGTCCTCCTGCTGCGCTCCTCCGTCCCGCTGGGAGTGGCCGTGCTCATCGGCCTGCCGGCGGTCGCCGCCGTCCTCGGGCTCGTCGTCCGGCCGCTCACCCGGCGCGAGTCGGGCCAGCGGGAGGCCGCCGGTCGCCTGACCACCCTGGGCGCCGACACCGTCTCGGGCCTGCGCATCCTGCGTGGGATCGGCGGGGAGGAGGCGTTCGCCGCCCGGTACCGCGAGCAGTCCCAGCGGGTGCGGACCGCAGGGGTGGCCGTCGCGCGCACCCAGTCCCTGCTGGACGGGCTGACGGTCCTGCTCCCCGGGCTGCTCCTGGCCGGCATCGTGTGGTTCGGCGCCCGCCTGGCGGCGGCCGGGACGATCACCCCGGGGCAGCTGGTCACCTTCTACGGCTACGCCGCGTTCCTCACCGGGCCGCTCGACGTGGCGACCGACGCCCTGCGCATCCTCACCCGCGGAGTCGTCGGGGTCCGGCGGATGCTGAGGGTGCTCGCCGTCCCGACGACGGGAGCGGAGCACGACGGGCCCCGGCCCGCCGAGCGGAACCGGCCCCTGAGCCCCGACCCTTCGCCCGCAGCCAGGCTCCGGCCGGCCGAGGACCTCGTCGACGAACGGAGCGGTCTGCGGGTCCGTGCGGGCCGGTTGACGGCGCTCGTCTCGGCAGACCCGGACGAGAGCGCAGCACTCGCGGTCCGGCTCGGGGTCCTGGGCGCCGAGCACCGGATCGAGGACTCCCTCGTGCGGCTCGGCGGGACCCGCCTCGCCGAGCGAGGGCTCGCCGAGGTGCGGCGCCGGATCGTCGTCGCCGAGTCGGCACCGCACCTGTTCACCGGGCGCCTGCGCTCAGGGCTCGACCGCGGCGGAGACGCGGACGACGCAGCCCTGCTCTCCGCACTCGCGACGGCTGACGCGGGCGACGTGCTGGACTCGGTACCGCACGGGCTCGACGGGGAGATCGAGGAGAAGGGTCGTTCCCTGTCCGGAGGCCAGCGCCAACGCCTGGCCCTGGCCCGGGCGCTGCTCACCGAGGCCGAGGTGCTCGTCCTCGTCGAACCCACGAGTGCCGTCGACGCGCACACCGAGTCGAGGATCGCTCAGCGGCTCGGGCCGGCCCGAGCGGGCCGGACGACAGTGGTGGTCACGGCCAGCCCCCTCGTCCTGGAGCACGCGGACGAGGTGGCCCTGATCGACGACGGCCGCGTCGTCGCCCGTGGCGACCATCACAGCCTGCTCACCGACGACGGGCCCGCGGGCCACCGCTACCGGGCCGTCGTCTCGCGGGCCGAGGCCGAGGACAGCACCGAAGAGGAGGAGAACCGTGCGCCTTCCCGTCGCTGACCGCGGACTGCTCCGGGAGCAGACCCGCGCGCTGCTGCGCGCGCACCGGCGTCCGCTCGCCGTCGTGCTCGTGCTGCACGGGCTCGCGGCCGTCGCGGGCCTCGTCGGGCCATGGCTGCTGGGCCGGATCGTCGACGCCGTCGTGGCCGGGGAGGCAGCCGACATCGTCGACCGCGCGACCGTCGGGCTGCTGGTCGCCGTGCTCGCGCAGGCCGTCCTGATCCGGTACGCGCAGCGGGCCGCCCGCGTGCTCGGGGAGACCGTCTTCGCCGACCTGCGGGAGGACTTCATCACGACGGTCACCCGGCTGCCCTTGTCGACCGTGGAGCGCGCGGGGACCGGGGACCTGCTCGGGCGCACGACGAACGACATCGACCGCGCCCAGCACTCCGTGCGCTTCGGCGTGCCCAGGATCCTCGTGGCCTCGGTCACCACCGTGCTCACGCTGGCGGCCGCGTTCGTCGTCGACGCCCGGGTGGCGGTGGCCCTGCTGACCGGTGCACCCCTGCTCGTGCTCACCTCCCGGTGGTACCTGCGCCGAGCCACGCCCGCCTACCTGCGCGAGTCCGCCGCCTACGCGTCGCTGAACGGCTCGATCAGCGAGTCGGTCGAAGGGGCGCGGACGATCGACGCCCTCGGCCTGGGCCCGCAGCGCCGGGCTCGCATCGACGCCGACCTGCGCGAGGCCTTCGACGCCGAGTCCGCGACCCTGCGGCTGCGGACGGTCCTGTTCCCTGGGGTCGACCTCTCGTTCGTCCTGCCGGTCGTGGCCACGGTCCTGTGGGGTGCGGTCCTCGTCGGTCAGGGCACCGCGAGCGTCGGTGCCGTCGCGACGATCGCCGTCTACGCGCTCGGGATCAGCCAGCCGGTCGGCGAGCTCATCTTCTGGCTCGACGAGATCCAGGTCGGCGGGACCTCCCTCGCGCGGATCCTGGGGGTCGGTCTCGTCGAGCCCGACCGCTCGCCGGGCTCCGCCGCCCCCGACGGCGAGCAGGTCGAGGCCAGGGCGCTGCGCTACGCGTACCGACCCGGCCACGACGTGCTGCACGAGGTCGACCTCGACCTGCTGCCGGGTGAGCGGCTCGCCGTCGTCGGCCCCTCGGGGGCCGGGAAGTCCACGCTGGGGCGCATGCTCGCCGGGATCCACCCCCCGACGGGCGGCTCGGTGACCGTCGGGCACGTCCCCCTCGTCGACCTGCCGCTCGACGAGCTGCGCGGCCACGTCGCGCTCGTCACGCAGGAGCACCACGTCTTCGTGGGGAGCATCGCGCAGAACCTCCGGCTCGCCGCACCGGAGGCGAGCGATGCCGAGCTCCTCGCGGCGATGGACGCGGTCGACGCCGGGGGCTGGCTCGGGGCGCTGCCCGAGGGCCTGGAGACGGCGGTCGGGTCGGGCGGTCTGAGCCTCAGCCCCGCCCAGGCGCAGCAGGTCGCGCTGGCTCGCCTGGTCCTGCTGGACCCGCACACGCTGGTCCTCGACGAGGCGACCTCCCTGCTCGACCCACGAGCGGCCCGGCACCTGGAGCGCTCGCTGTCCGCTGTGCTCGCCGGGCGGACGGTCGTCGCGATCGCCCACCGGCTGCACACGGCGCACGACGCGGACCGGGTGGCGGTCGTGGACGCGGGCCGGATCACCGAGCTCGGCCCGCACGAGGTGCTGGTCGCCTCCGACGGCGAGTACGCGGCGCTGTGGCGGTCCTGGCAGCAGGAGTGACTCAGTCCTGCGCGGAGACCTCGAGCTGCGGGGGGTGGAGGCGGTCCTGGGTCCCGTCGCGCACCATGCGCGCCCAGAGCAGGACCGCGAAACCGCCGAAGAGCCACCACTGGAGGGCGTAGGAGAGGTTCTGCAGGTTGAGGCCGCCGCTGCTCGAGGTCCTCGGCGGGTCGAGGACCTCCAGCGGACCCTCCTGGGCAGGGGAGCTGTCCGTGAGCACGAGGTACCCGGAGTAGATCGGCCCGGACCACAGGTTGACGAGCTCGGCCGGGCTGATCGCGTCGATCTGGCCCGAGGGCGCGGCTCCCGTCCCGGCCGCCTCGCCGACCTGGAGCCACCCCGTGAGCTCGACGGGGCCGCTCGGGGCGGCGAGGCCCGCAGCCTCCTCCAGGCTCGGCACCCATCCGCGCACGACGGGCAGGACGGCACCGGTGGTGGCGACCCTGAACGGGGAGAGCACCAGGACGCCCTCGACCCCGTCGAGCACCCGTCCGGGGACGAGCAGCTGCCCGTCCTCGAAGGTGCCCCGCGCTGTCACGGCGTGCGCGACGAGGGCGGACGGGAATCCGGTCTGCGGCGCCAGGACCGTCTCGATCGGCTCGGGGTCCGCCGTCGCGGCCTCGGCGGCGGCTGCAGCGGCGGCGACCTCTCCGCGCTGGACCGCGCGGTCGAGCTGCCAGACCCCCAGCCGGGCGCAGACCGCCGCCGCGGCGAGCAGGATCACCAGGAGCACGATCATCCGGGGGGACCGCGCCGTCCGCCAGAGCTCACGCGCGGGTGTCATGCGTCAACGGTACCGAGCCCCGACCGCCCCGCACCCCCGTGCGCATCGGCACCGTGATGTGGTGAGGTGGAGCCGACACGTCCGGGCGGCTCTCGCGGACCACGTCGTCAGTGCTCCACGCAGCGATGACGCGACGCGCGGGCTAAACGTCCCATGTTTCTTCCGCGAGACCCGGCATGCTAGAACCGCCCGTTCCTTCGATGTCGGGCCGAGCAGCACTGGAGAAGGCATGACTCCCACCGCGTACGTCGACGCCGCATGGGCCACCCGTGGCGCCGCACCGACCGACGCGACCCTGGAGAGCATCGACCGCTGGTGGCGCGCGGCGAACTACCTCTCCGTCGGGCAGATCTACCTCCTGGCCAACCCGCTGCTGCGGGAGCCCCTGAGCCGTGAGGACGTCAAGCCCCGCCTGCTCGGCCACTGGGGCACCACCCCGGGACTGACCTTCCTCTACGCGCACCTGAACCGCGCGATCGCGGATCGCTCCCAGTCGACCATCTACCTCACGGGTCCCGGCCACGGCGGCCCCGGGCTGGTGGCGAGCGCGTACCTCGACGGGACCTACTCCACCGTCTACCCGGACATCACCCAGGACACCGAGGGCCTGCGTCGGCTCTTCCGGCAGTTCTCCTTCCCGGGCGGCATCCCCAGCCACGTCGCACCGGAGACCCCTGGCTCGATCCACGAGGGCGGGGAGCTCGGCTACGTGCTCTCCCACGCCTACGGCGCCGCGTTCGACAACCCCGACCTGCTGGTCGCTGCGGTCGTCGGCGACGGCGAGGCGGAGACCGGACCACTCGCCACGAGCTGGCACTCCAACAAGTTCGTCAACCCGAAGAACGACGGCGTCGTGCTCCCGATCCTCCACCTGAACGGGTACAAGATCGCGAACCCGACCGTGCTCGCCCGGATCAGCGAGGACGAGCTCACCTCCCTCATGGTCGGCTACGGCCATCGTCCGTACCTGTTCACGGCGGGATTCGACGACGAGGCCCCGATCGAGACCCACCGCCGCTTCGCCGCGCTCCTGGACGACGTGCTCGACGAGATCGCCGCCATCAAGCGTGCGGCGGCCGAGGGCGACGAGAACCGCCCGATGTGGCCGATGATCGTCTTCCGCACCCCCAAGGGCTGGACCGGCCCGGCGTACATCGACGGCAAGAAGACCACCGGTTCATGGCGCGCGCACCAGGTGCCGCTGGCCAACGCCAGGGACACCGACGCCCACCTCGAGGTCCTCGCGGAGTGGCTGGCGTCCTACCGCCCCGAGGAGCTCTTCGACGCCGACGGCCGGGTCGCGCAGGACATCGCCGCCCTCGCTCCCCAGGGCGGTCTGCGCATGAGCGACAACCCGCACGCCAACGGGGGCCTGCTCCTCCACGACCTGCGGCTTCCGGACTTCCGCGAGTACGGGGTCGAGGTGCCTGCTCCCGGCGGGTCGATCAGCGAGGCACCGAAGGTGCTCGGCGAGTGGCTCACCGACGTCATCCGCCTCAACCCGCACAACTTCCGGATCTTCGGCCCGGACGAGACCGCGTCGAACCGGCTCCAGGCGGTCTTCGACGCGACGGACAAGCAGTGGAACGCCGCGTTCGAGGGCCCGGAGGTCGACGAGCACCTCGCCCGCGCCGGCCGGGTGCTGGAGATGCTCTCCGAGCACCAGATGCAGGGCTGGCTCGAGGGCTACCTGCTGACGGGTCGTCACGGGCTGTTCAACTGCTACGAGGCCTTCATCCACATCATCGACTCGATGATGAACCAGCACGCCAAGTGGCTGAAGGTCACCGCCGACATCCCCTGGCGCCGCCCGATCTCGAGCCTGAACTACCTGCTGTCCAGCCACGTCTGGCGCCAGGACCACAACGGCTTCTCCCACCAGGACCCCGGCTTCATCGACCACGTGGTCAACAAGAAGGCGGAGGTCGTGCGGGTCTACCTGCCGCCGGACGCGAACACGCTGCTCTCCACGTACGACCACTGCCTGCGCAGCCGGAACTACGTGAACGTCGTCGTCTCCGGCAAGCAGCCGGCACCCAACTTCCTCACGATGGAGCAGGCCGTCGCGCACTGCACGCGCGGGCTGGGGATCTGGGACTGGGCAGGGACCGAGGTCGAGGGCAAGCAGCCCGACGTCGTCCTCGCCTGCGCGGGAGACGTCCCCACGCTCGAGGTCCTGGCGGCAGCCGAGATCCTCCGTCGCGAGCTGCCGGTGCTCATGGTCCGGGTGGTCAACGTCGTGGACCTCATGCGCCTGCAGGACGAGCGGGAGCACCCGCACGGACTGACCGACCGCGAGTTCGACAACATCTTCACCGCCGACCGCCCCATCGTCTTCGCCTACCACGGCTACCCGTGGCTCATCCACCGCCTCACCTACCGTCGCAACGGGCACGGGAACCTGCACGTGCGCGGCTACAAGGAGGAGGGGACGACGACGACACCGTTCGACATGGTCATGCTCAACGACCTCGACCGGTACAAGCTCGTCATCGACGTCATCGACCAGGTGCACTGGCTGCGCTCCGGCCAGGCCAACCTGCGCCAGACGATGGTCGATGCCCGACTCGCCGCGCGGGAGTACACCCGCAGCCACGGCGAGGACATGCCCGAGATCCGGGACTGGGTCTGGCCCGATGCCGGAGACGGCGCGCTGGGGAACGGCGGCCCCTCGGCCACCGCCAGCACCGGCGGGGACAACGAGTAGTCCGACACTGACCACGATCGACCGACAAGGAAGTAGCTGACCCGTGGCACGCAGCATCTACATCACGTCCGCCGAGGGCGACACCGGGAAGTCGACGATCGCCCTCGGGCTGCTCGACCTCCTGACCAGGACCGTCGCGCGGGTGGGGGTGTTCAGACCCGTCGCCCGCTCGACGGACGCGCCCGACTACGTCCTCGAGCTGCTCCTCGCCCACGACGGCGTCGACCTCGCCTACGAGGACTGCGTCGGCGTCACCTACGACGAGGTGCACGCCGACCAGGAGGCCGCGCTCTCCCGCATCGTCTCGCGGTACCACGACGTCGAGCGACGCTGCGACGTCGTGGTGATCGTCGGTTCGGACTACACCGATGTCGCCGGCCCGACGGAGCTCGCGCTCAACGCGCGGATCGCGGCCAACCTCGGCGCCCCCGTGCTCCTCGTGGTGCGCGGCGCCGGCCGCAAGCCGGACGAGGTCAGGTCGATGGCCGAGGTCGCGGTCTCCGAGCTGCGGGCGCAGCATGCCGAGGTCCTGGGCGTGGTGGCCAACCGCTGCCCGTCCCAGAGCCTTCTCGCGATGCGCGCTGCCCTGGGCTACGACCTGCCCGCCTGGGCCGTCCCGGACGACCGTCTGCTCGACGCCCCGACCGTCGGTGCGCTCATGGAGGCCGTCGGCGGCCGCCTCATGGTCGGCGACGAGGCCCTCCTGCAGCGCGAGGCGCTCGACGTGATGGTCGGCGCGATGTCGATCGAGCACCTGCTCGAGAAGCTGACGGACGGCGCGATCATCATCACGCCCGGCGACCGCGCCGACATCCTGCTGGGCCTGCTCGTCGCGCACGCCGCCGAGGGATTCCCCTCGCTGGCCGGAATCATCCTCAACGGCGGCTTCTACCCGGCACCTGTGGTCTCGCGGCTCGTGGACGGGCTGGGGGCTCGGCTGCCGATCATCCGGACCGACATGGGCACCTTCGCCACGGCGAGCCGTGCCGCGGCGACCCGGGGCCGCCTCACGGCGGACTCGCAGCGCAAGGTCGACACCGCCCTCGCCCTCTTCGAGAAGCATGTCGACGGGACGGCGATCCTCGACCGGATGGACGTCTCCCGGCCGAGCGTCGTCACCCCCTTGATGTTCGAGTACGAGCTGCTCGCGCGGGCCCGCGGCGACCGCAAGCACATCGTCCTGCCCGAGGGAAGCGACGACCGGATCCTGCGCGCGGCGAGCACGCTCCTGCAGCGCGAGGTGGCGCAGCTGACGATCCTCGGATCCGAGACGGCGATCCGCGCGCGGGCGACCGAGCTCGGCCTGGACATCTCCGCCGCCAAGGTCATCGACCCCAAGGACGGAGAGCTGCACGAGCGCTTCGCCGCCGAGTACACCGAGATGCGCAAGCACAAGGGGATGACCGTCGAGCGGGCACGGGAGATCGTCGGCTCCGTCTCGTACTTCGGCACGATGATGGTCCAGCTCGGCCTCGCCGACGGCATGGTCTCCGGCGCGATGCACACGACGGCGCACACGATCAAGCCGTCCTTCGAGATCATCAAGACCGTCCCGGGCACCTCCGTGGTCTCCAGCGTCTTCCTCATGTGCCTGGAGGACCGCGTCCTGGTCTACGGCGACTGCGCCGTCAACCCCGACCCGACGGCCGAGCAGCTGGCCGACATCGCCATCTCCTCTGCCGAGACGGCGATCCAGTTCGGCATCGAGCCCCGGATCGCGATGCTCTCGTACTCGACGGGCGAGTCCGGCTCGGGCGCCGACGTCGACAAGGTGCGCGCCGCGACGGCCCTCGTGCGCGAGCGCCGCCCCGACCTCAACGTCGAGGGCCCGATCCAGTACGACGCAGCGGTCGACGCCTCCGTCGCGAAGACGAAGATGCCGGAGTCGAGCGTCGCCGGCCGGGCGACGGTCTTCATCTTCCCCGACCTCAACACGGGCAACAACACCTACAAGGCCGTGCAGCGCTCGGCCGGCGCCGTGGCCATCGGCCCGGTGCTGCAGGGTCTGCGCAAGCCCGTCAACGACCTGTCCCGCGGCGCCCTCGTCCAGGACATCGTCAACACCGTCGCGATCACCGCGATCCAGGCCCAGGCCATCACCCCCCAGGGTGAGGGTCAGCACGTCACCGTCGAGGTCTCCCCGTCCGGGACGGCCGTTCCCACCACCCCGCAAGGAGCCCAGCTGTGAGCACCCGCGTCCTGGTCGTCAACTCCGGATCGTCGTCCATCAAGTACCAGCTGGTCGACGTCGACAGCGGTGAGGCGCTGGCCACCGGCCTGGTCGAGCGCATCGGCCAGGAGATGGGCGCCTTCAAGCACGAGGGCCCGAACGGGGTCGTCAAGCTGGAGCAGCCCGTCGCCGACCACGAGTCGGGCATGGCGACCGTGCTCGCCCTCTTCGCCGAGCACGGACCCGAGCTGACCGCCGAGAGCCTGTCGGCGATCGGCCACCGGGTCGTCCAGGGCGGCTCGGTCTTCGCCGGCCCCGCCCTCGTCGACGACGAGGTCGAGGCCAAGATCGAGGACCTCGCGACGCTGGCCCCGCTGCACAACCCCGCGAACCTGCAGGGCATCCGCGCAGCGCGGCACGCCTTCCCGACGGTCCCGCACGTCGTCGTCTTCGACACCTCCTTCCACCAGACCCTCCCGGCCGCCGCCTACACCTACGCGATCGACCGGGACCTGGCCGAGAAGTACGCCATCCGCCGGTACGGCGCGCACGGCACCTCGCACAAGTACGTCTCGCGCACCATGGCCGAGATCCTCGGCAAGGACCCGTCGGAGATCAACGTCATCGTGCTGCACCTGGGCAACGGGGCCTCGGCCTCCGCGGTCCGCGGCGGTGTCTCGGTCGAGGTCTCGATGGGCCTGACCCCCCTCGAGGGCCTGGTCATGGGCACCCGCTCGGGCGACATCGACCCGGCCGTCCTCTTCCACCTCCAGCGGGTGGCGGGGATGAGCACCGACGAGCTCGACGACCTGCTCAACCGCAAGTCGGGGATGCTCGGCCTGTCCGGCTCCTCCGACATGCGCGACGTCCACGCCGCCGTCGAGGCCGGGGACGAGAAGGCCCGCACCGCCCTCGAGGTGTACTACCACCGGATCAAGAACTACGTCGGTGCGTACTACGCCCAGCTCGGCCACGTCGACGCGATCGTCTTCACGGCCGGGATCGGCGAGAACGACGACATCGTGCGGATCAACGCGCTGAGCGGGCTGGAGCGGCTCGGCATCCAGGTCGACGCCGAGCGCAACGCCGGCCGCAAGAAGGCGGAGACGCAGATCTCCCCCGACGGCGCAGAGGTCGCGGTGTGGGTCGTGCCGACCAACGAGGAGCTCGAGATCGCCCGCGAGGCCGTCGAGCTGCTCGCCCAGCGCTGACCGATCGGGCGGCGCTGCCACCTGCGGCCCGTCTGCCCACCAGGGCCGATGGTCCCGGCACGGCGTCCCTCGCCTGCCTACGGTTGCGTAACTTACGCTCCCGTAGGTGACGAGAGGATGCCGTGCCTGCTGTCCAGCCCCACTCCGCACCGCCGTCCCGACCCCCGCTCCGCGTGCTGCCCTCGATCATCCAGGGCGGCATGGGTGTCGCGGTGTCCTCCTGGCGTCTGGCCCGCGCCGTCGCACGCCGCGGCCAGCTCGGGGTCGTCTCGGGCACGGCCCTCGACCTCGTCCTGGCACGCCGCCTCCAGGACGGCGACCGGGACGGCTCCGTCCGCCGGGCACTGGCCGCGTTCCCCGTCCAGGCCCTCGTCGGGCGCGTGCTCGCCCGCTACCTGCGGCCGGAGGGCCGCGAGCCGGGCGTCCCGTACGCGCCCGTGCCGCGGGCGAGCCTGCGCCCCGGACGCGCGGGCAACGAGCTCACGGTGCTGGCGAACTTCGTCGAGGTGTGGCTCGCCAAGGAGGGCCGCACCGGCCCGGTGGGGATCAACTACCTGGAGAAGATCCAGATGGCGACACCCGCTGCCGCCTACGGTGCGATGCTCGCCGGGGTGGACGTGGTGCTCATGGGGGCGGGGATCCCGCGCCACCTCCCGCAGCTGCTCGACGAGCTCGCCGAGCACCGGCCCGTCCGGCTCCCGGTCGACGTCGCCGGCGCTCCGGGCGGAGAGCACGCCGCCGTGCTCGACCCTGTCGCCCTGCTGGGCGAGACGCTCCCTGCCGTCCCCCGGCCTGCCTTCCTCGCGATCATCTCCAGCGAGGTCCTGGCCGGCTACCTCGACCGCGACGACGCGATCCGGCCGGACGGCTTCGTCATCGAGGGCCCGCGCGCCGGCGGCCACAACGCCCCGCCTCGCGGACGGATGACGCTCGACGATCGAGGTCAGCCCGTGTTCGGCCCGCGGGACGAGGCGGACCTGGCCAAGGTCGCGGCCATCGGCCTGCCGTTCTGGATCGCCGGCTCGCTCGGCACCCCCGAGGCCGTGCGGGAGTCCCGCGCGCTCGGGGCGCAGGGCGTGCAGATCGGCACCGTCTTCGCCCTGAGCACGGACTCCGGCCTGAGCCCGGAGCTCCGCACCCGCCTGCTCGATCAGCTGCGCTCCGGGACGCTCGAGGTGCTCACCGACGCCGCGGCGTCGCCGACGGGCTTCCCCTTCAAGGTCGCCCAGCTCGACGGCACGCTGTCCGACCCGGCGATCCGCGCGGAGCGGCCCCGGCTGTGCGACCTCGGCTACCTGCGCACCGCCTACCTCACCGAGCGCGGGCGGGTCGGCTACCGCTGCCCCGCCGAGCCCGTCGAGGTCTTCGTCCGCAAGGGGGGCACCGAGGAGGAGACCCGCGGTCGCGCCTGCCTGTGCAACGCCCTGGCCGCCGACGTCGGCCTGGGCCAGACCAGGGCGGACGGCTACGCCGAGCAGACGCTCGTCACCCTCGGAGCCGACCTGCTCGGAGCGGAGCGGCTCCTCGCGCTGCACCCGGAGGGCTGGTCGGCCGACGAGGCGCTGGACTGGCTCCTCGCCGCCTGAGGTCCTCCTCGCCGCCTGAGGTCCTCCTCGCCGCCTGAGGTCCTCCTCACCGCCTGAGCGCGCCGGGACGACGATGCCCGCCCCGTGGTCACGGGGCGGGCATCGTCCTGTCCGGCGGGGCCGGTCGAGCCGGGCTCAGTCGAGCGCGAGCACCTCACGCACGTGCGGGTCCACGAGTGTCAACGCCGCGGCCCTCGCCTCGGCGGCCGTGGGCGCCTTCCGCGCCACCTCGCCGATCGCCCGGCAGGTCTCCAGGCTGTGCTGGCTCAGGGCGAAGCGCACGGCGGGCACGGCCGACGGCGACATCGACAGGCTGGTGACCCCCAGCCCGGTGAGCAGGAGCGCCATCACCGGGTCGGCGGCCGACTCGCCGCAGACCCCGACCGGCTTGCCGGTCTCGACCCCAGCAGCGGCGGTGGCCGCCACGAGGTCGAGCAGGGCCGGCTGCCAGGCGTCGAGCAGGTCCACGAGCGAACCGAGCAGGCGGTCCGTCGCCATCGTGTACTGCGCGAGGTCGTTCGTCCCCAGGGAGACGAAGTCGACCTCCGCGAGGATGTCCTTGGCCCGCAGAGCGGCCGCAGGCACCTCGACCATCACGCCGACGGTCTCGATCCCGGCCTCGCGCGCCATCGCGGAGAACTGCCGGGCCTCCTCGACGGTCGCGATCATCGGCGCCATCACCCACGGGGTGCCGCCCGACTCCTTCGCCGCGCGGGCGATCGCCTCGAGCTGGGTCCGCAGCAGGCCTTCGGCATGCCGGACGAGCCGGAAGCCCCGCACCCCGAGGGCGGGGTTCTCCTCGCCTGCCTGGGTGACGAAGGCGAGCGGCTTGTCCGCCCCGGCGTCCAGCGTCCGGAGCACGACCTTCCGCCCGCCGAGGGCGGCCAGGGCACGCGTGTACACCGTGGCCTGGTCCTCCACCGTCGGAGCCGTCGTCGCGCCGAGGAAGAGCACCTCCGTGCGGAAGAGCCCCACTCCTTCGACCGCTGCGTCGGTGAGCCGTTCGGCGTCCTCCGCTGTGCCGATGTTCGCCAGCAGCGCGATGTGGTGACCGTCGGCCGTCGCACCGTCCGCGGTGGCCTCGGCGAGCGCTGCGAGGCCGGCACGTCGGGTCTCGACCGCAGCCCTCGTCTCGTCGTCGGGGTCGAGGGTGACAGTGCCGTGCGCTGCGTCGAGCGCGACGATGTCGCCGTCGCCGAGCTGTGACGCACCGGTGGCACGCACGACGCACGGCAGCCCGAGCTGACCGGCGATGATCGCCGTGTGCCCGGTCGGCCCACCCTGCTCGATGACGATGCCGAGCACCTTGTCGAGGTCGAGAGCGGCCGTGTCGGCCGGCGAGAGGTCGGGGGCCACGATGATCGACGGCCACGGCAGAGGTGGCACGCCGGGCTCGGGGAGCTCCTGGTAGCGGGCGACGACCCGGTCGCGGACGCTGTTGAGGTCGGTGACCCGCTCGGCGAGGTAGCCACCGGCCGCGGTGAACATCTCCGCGAAGGAGGCCACCACGGCGGTCAGCGCGTGCATCGGCGGCTCGCCCTTGTCGATGCGCTGGCCGGTCTGCTCCCGCAGCGCCGGGTCGTCGGCCATCTGCGCCGTGGCCTTCAGGACGTCGGCGACGGTCGCCGAGGCTCCCTGGGCCTGGGCCCGGAGCCCCTTGGCGACGAGGGTGAAGGCGTCGAGGACCTTCTCCTTCGCCGCGGCACGGTCAGCCGGTACGGGCTCGTCCGCGGGGACCTCCGGGGCCGGGCGCACGGTCGCGACCGGCCCCCACACGGCTCCACGGCCCACGCCGACGCCCTGAAGGACGATGCTCTGCTCACTCATCTCGGAGCTCACTCGGCGTCGAGGTCGGTCTCGAGCAGGGCCACGAGCTCGTCGAGGACCGTCTCGTCCTCGGACGCGAGGACGACCTCCTCGCCGTGCCCGACCCCCAGGGCCATCACCATGAGGATGCTGGAGGCGTCCATCGCCGGCTGACCGGGCTTGCCGATGGTGACGCTCGCCCCGGAGGCGGCGACGGCCTGGGTGAACAGGGACGCGGGACGCGCGTGCAGACCCACGCGGGAGGCGATGACGACGGTGCGCTGGGACATGAGATGCCTTTCGGAGCGGACGGGCAGGAACGATCAGCGCGAGCCGGCGAGTGCGGCGACGCTGTCGACGGAGTCGATGGCCGACTCCTCGGGGTTGCGACCGATGCTCTTCAGCACGACCACCGCGATGGCCGAGACGACCATGCCGACGACCAGGGCGAGGAGGAAGAGGAGCGGCTTGTTGGCGAGCGCTGCGACCCAGATGCCACCGTGAGGGGCGAGGATTCCGGAGCCGAAGGCCATCGAGAGGCCACCGGTCACGGCGCCACCGATCATGAAGGACGGGATCATCCGGACCGGGTCTGCTGCAGCGAACGGGATCGCGCCCTCGGAGATGAAGGACGCGCCGAGCAGCCATGCCGACTTGCCGGACTCGCGCTCGGCCTCGGAGAAGAGCGAGGGCCGCAGGGACGTGGCCAGCGCGATCGCCAACGGCGGGACCATCCCGGCAGCCATGACAGCGGCCATGATGAGCGCGGGCTTGTCACTGCTGGTCGCGGCGTTCGCCAGGCCGGTGGTCGCGAAGACGTAGGCGACCTTGTTGACCGGACCACCCAGGTCGAAGCACATCATGAGGCCGAGGATGACGCCGAGCGGGACGAGCGCGGAGGTCCCGAGCCCGTCGAGCCAGCCGGTCAATCCGTCGTTGATGCCCTTCATCGGCGGGCCGATCACGAGAATCGTCAACGCGCCGGTGATGAGGGTCGCCACGAGCGGGGTCACCACGACGGGCATGACACCGCGCACGCCCTTGGGGACGTTGCGGGTGGACAGCCAGTGCGCGAGGTAGCCGGCAAGGAAGCCTGTCGCGATGCCGCCGAGGAAGCCTGCGCCGACCATGCCGGCGAGCATCCCGCCGACGAAGCCGGGGACGATGCCCGGTCGGTCGGCGATCGCATAGGCGATGTACGCCGAGAGCGCCGGGACGAGGAAGCCGAATGCCACCACGCCGATCCGGAAGAGGAGGACGGACCAGTGCTGGAGGTTGCCCCACTCGAAGGCTGTCCACAGGACGGCCTGGTCGACGGCGGTGACCTCGATCGGGCCGTCAGCGCTCCAGGCAACCGTCGAGAGCAGGAAGCCGAGGGCGATGAGGATTCCGCCCGCCGCGACGAACGGGATCATGTAGGAGACACCGGTCATCAGGTACTGGCGGATCCGGGTCGCGGTGCCGACCTGACGGGCCGGCGCGGCAGCCACGGCCGGAGCCGGCGCGGCCCCGGCTGCACCGGCAGCCGGAGCTGCGGCCACCGCCGCCACCGCCTGGGCGATGACCCCGGGGGCGTCGTGAACGGCCTTCTTCACCCCGACGTCGACCGTCGGCTTCCCGGCGAAGCGCTCCTTGCCCTGGACCTCGAGATCGGCGGCGTAGATGACGCCATCGGCGGCGGCGATGACAGCGGGGTCGAGCGGGACGGAACCCGCGGCGCCCTGGGTCTCGACGACGCATTCGTGCCCGGCCGCCGCTGCGGCCTGCTCGAGCGCCTCGGCAGCCATGTAGGTGTGTGCGATGCCCGTGGGGCATGACGACACGGCGACGAACTTCATGAGGTAACCACCTCTCGTGTGATGATCTCGGCAACGGTGCCGCCGTCAGCAGCCTCGAGGATCGAGGTCCTGAAGGACTCGTGGACCAGGCGTCGTGCCAGGGCGGCGAGGATCTTGAGGTGGTCCGCGTCGCCGCCGGCGGGGGCGGCGATGAGGAACACCAGGGTGGCGGGGCCGTCGGGGGCGCCGAAGTCCACACCACCGGGCACGCGCCCGACGGCGAGGCTCGGGACGCTGACGTGCTCCGAGCGGGCGTGCGGAAGGCCGATCCCCCCGGGCATGCCGGTCGCCATCTGCGCCTCACGCGCCCGGACGTCGGCGTGGAACCCCTCGGCGTCGGTGACCCGCCCCTGCGCGGCCATGAGGTCGATGAGCTGCCGGGTGACGGTCTCCCGGTCGTCCGAGGTGAGGTCCAGCGCGACCATGTCGGCTGTGATGAGAGGGTGACTCATGGAAGGCTCCTTCGTGTACGTCGTAGGGGTCGGATCGTGTGGTGAGCGCGAGGCGACATGCCGGGCATCCGCTGAGGCACCCCTGGTCAGTCCGTGCCGACCAGCGGCGCGTCCATCAGGCCCACGAGCTCGTCGTCGGTGAGGACCCGGGCGGCAGCAGGGTCGATGTCGCGGGGCCCGGGCATCTGGGTCCCCGGGAGCTGGACGGCGGCCGCCCCCCAGGACAGCGCCGTGGCGAGCGCGGACGCCCCGCCTGCGGACTCCGCCGAGAGGTAGCCCGCGAGGAACGAGTCACCGGCCCCGACCGTGCTGCGCGGGGTGAGGGCGACGGAGGTGCCGACCTGGACGCCGTCCTCGTCGACCAGGATCGCGCCGGCCCCGCCGAGGCTGACCAGCACGCGCAGGGCGCCTGCCTCCTGGAGCTCGCGCGCCGCCTCGACGACCGCAGCGCGCGTGGGCAGCGGACGCCCGACGGCCTCGGCCAGCTCCTCCGCGTTCGGCTTGATGAGATCGGGACCCGCGGCGACGACCCGCGCCAGGGCAGGTCCGCTCGTATCGACCGCAGCGCGCACGCCGCGCTCCCGGATCCGCCCCACCATCTGGGCGTAGATGTCCGGGTCGGCACCCTGGGGCAGGCTCCCGCACAGGACGATCCAGTCCCCCGGGCGTGCGGCGTCCAGTGCCGCGCTGACGACGGCCTCGAGCTCGGCAGGCGAGACGACCGGACCGGGCTCGTTGAGCTTGGTCACCGTGCCGTCGGGCTCCGCGACCGCGATGTTCGTCCGGGTGTGCCCGGCGATCGAGACGGTGATCGCGTCCACCGCGTCGTCGCCGAGCATCTCGACGAGCTGCGCCCCTTCCTGCCCTCCCACGGGGAGCACGGCGCGGCTCGGGACGCGGTTGGCCAGCAGGGCGCGTGTGACGTTCACGCCCTTGCCACCGGGGTGCAGGTGCCCGCCGGTGATGCGCAGCACATGCCCGCGCACGAGGTCGGGGACCTCGATCGTGCGGTCGAGGCTCGGGTTGAGAGTGACTGTGATGATCACGTGCATACCACCCTGGGTCCGGCCGACTCGATCTCGTCGGCGAGGTCTGAGGCGAGTCCGGAATCGGTGACGAGCGTATCCACCGCTGAGAGCGGCGCCACCTGAGCGAACTCGGAGCGGCCGATCTTCGTGTGATCGGCCAGGACGACGGTGCGACGCGCGCAGGCGATCAGCGCGCGCTTGATACCGGCCTCGTCGAGGTCCGGTGTGGTCAGGCCCCGCTCGACCGTGAGGCCGTTGGTGCCGACGAACGCGACGTCGGCGTAGACGTCGCGGATCTCGCGCTCGGCCCAGGCCCCGACGGCAGCGAGCGTGCGCCCCCGCACGACACCACCGAGCAGGTGGAGCCGCACCGCGGGACGACCGGCGAGCAACGAGGCGATGGGCAGGCTGTGGGTGACGACCGTGAGCTCGCGGTCCTGCGGGAGGAGGTCGGCGAACCGGATCGTCGTCGTGCCGGCGTCGATGAGGATCGAGCCGCCCTCGGGGAGCTCGTCGATCGCCGCCTTCGCGATGCGGTCCTTCTCCGCTGCCATCCGGCCCTCGCGCTCGGCGACGGCGGGCTCGATGCCGAGCCGCTCGACGGGGATCGCGCCGCCGTGCACGCGATGCAGGACGCCCCTGCGTTCCAGGACGGTCAGGTCACGACGCACCGTCTCCGGGGTCACCTGCAGGAGCTCGGCCAGCTCACGGACGTCCACCCGGCCGTCGGCACGTGCGCGGGAGACGATCTCGCCCTGCCGCAACGTTGCGTACACCGCGTCCCCTTCGACGTCGTCGAGCTCCGTGGATGCCCGGTTGTGTTGGTATGTCTTTGTCTACTTCCGTTTCCACCCGCTCGTCAACCCTTTCCGGGAAACGATCCGGACACGGCGGCGGAGATCGCGCTCTCGTCGCGCGCCCCCGGGTGCTCGTGGGCCGAAGGTCCCGGGCGCGGCGTGGGAGGGCAGGATCGGACCTGACCTGCACGCAGAACGGCCCGGGACCCCTGTCGGGGCCCCGGGCCGTTCGTCGGTCTCGGGTCGGCTGCGCGCCGGTCAGAACGGCTGGTACGGCGAGACGACGACCTCCACGCGCTGGAACTCCTTCAGGTCGGAGTAGCCGGTCGTGGCCATCGCGCGCCGCAGCGCGCCGATGAGGTTGAGCGTCCCGTCCGCCTGCCGGCCCGGCCCGAAGAGGATCTCCTCGAGCGTGCCGGCGGTCCCGACCTGGACCCGCTCGCCGCGCGGGAGCTGGGGGTGATGGGCCTCCGGGCCCCAGTGCCATCCACGGCCGGGGGCCTCGGCCGCGCGGGCGAGCGCCGATCCGAGCATGACGGCGTCGGCGCCGCAGGCGACGGCCTTGACCATGTCCCCCGACCGACCCACCCCTCCGTCGGCGATGACGTGCACGTAGCGGCCACCGGACTCGTCGAGGTAGTCCCTGCGCGCGGCCGCGACGTCGGCGACGGCGGTCGCCATCGGCGCGTGGATGCCGAGCGAGACGCGCGTGGTGTGCGCGGCGCCGCCGCCGAAGCCGACGAGCACCCCGGCCGCACCGGTGCGCATGAGGTGGAGGGCAGCGGTGTACGTCGAGGCGCCGCCGACGATCACCGGGACGTCGAGCTCGTAGATGAACCTCTTGAGGTTGAGCGGCTCCGCCCGGCCCGAGACGTGCTCGGCGGAGACCGTCGTCCCGCGGATGACGAACAGGTCGACTCCGGCGTCCACGACGTGCTTCCACAGCTGCTGCGTGCGCTGCGGGGACAGGGCACCTGCGACGGTCACCCCTGCCTCACGGACCTGCTTGAGCCGCGCCGTGACCAGCTCGGGGATGATCGGTGCGGAGTAGATCTCCTGCATGCGCGCGGTCGCGGCGTCGCTCGGGAGCCCGGCGATCTCGGCGAGGTGCGCCGTCGGGTCCTCGTAGCGGGTCCACACCCCCTCGAGGTCGAGGACGCCGATGCCGCCGAGCTGACCGAACCGCACGGCCGTCTCCGGGCTCATCACGGAGTCCATGGGCGCCGCGAGGATCGGCAGCTCCACGTGGTAGGCGTCGATCTGCCAGCCGACGGAGACCTCCTCCGGGTCGCGCGTGCGACGCGAGGGGACGACGGCGACGTCGTCGAAGGAGTAGGCCCTGCGGCCGCGCTTGCCCCGGCCGATCTCGATCTCGTTGCTCACCGGTCAAGGCTAGCGGTGCGCGGAGCGCGGGGGCGTGCGCGGCCACGTCTCGGTACCGCGGCGTGGTGCTGCTGCGGTGTCGGCGCTCGGTGACACAGTGCAGGCACGGCAGGGTCCACGGACGGCAGGGTCGACGGACTGCAGGATTCACGGACGGCAGGGTCACGGACGGCACAGCGCGGGGCGAGGGCTCCGGACGGCGGGAGCAGGGCATGACAGCAGGGAACGGCTGGATCGCACGGCCGATGGCGGGCTTCGACACGGAGACCACCGGTGTCGACGTCGACCGGGACCGCATCGTGTCCGCCGCCCTCGTCCGGCGCAGCGCCGGTCCTGGACCGGCCGGGCCCTCCTCCCAGGTGTCGGCATGGCTCCTCGACCCCGGCATCCCCATCCCTGCGGCGGCGACGGCCGTGCACGGGATCGACACCGCCACGGCCAGGCAGCAGGGGCAGGCGCCCGGAGCGGCCGTCGAGGAGATCGCCACGGCCCTGGTCGCAGCCCTCCGGCGCGGAGAACCGCTCGTCGCCTACAACGCCGCCTACGACCTCACCCTTCTCGACGCCGAGCTCGCGCGGCACGGGCGCTC
>NZ_JBFHHB010000021.1:0-21286 GCF_041597215.1 Actinotalea sp. | reverse complement strand
CAGGCCCACGCCGGCCCCGTGCGCCCAGGAGGTGACCAGGGCGAGAAGGGCAGCTCCGTCACCACCGTCGACCTCGAGGCCGCCGGCCGGGACGAGTCGGACGCGCGACCCGGTCGCAGAGCCGGCCTGCTGCGTGTCGAGGACCTGCTGAAGAGCGTCCCGCGCCGCCGCGGCGTCGGTGCCGGCCGCGAGCCCGAGGTGCACGGCCGACCCCTCGCCGACGAGGTCCGCGACGGATCCCTGCGCCAGGACGGCGCCCTCGTCGACGATCACGACGTGGTCGGCGAGCGTCTCGGCCTCGGCCATCTGGTGGGTCGTCAGCACGATGCTGGTGCCGTCCGTCCGGAGCTCGTCGACGAGCTCCCACACCGCATGACGGGCCTGCGGGTCCAGACCGGCGCTCGGCTCGTCGAGGAAGAGCACCGCAGGGCGCCCGACGATCGCCGCGGCGAGCGCCAGCCGCTGCCGCTCGCCACCCGAGAGCCGGCGGACCGTCGTGCCGAGGAATCGGTCGAGGCCGAGCCGAGCGGTGAGCTCGCCGAGGTCCCGGGGGTGGCGGTACATCGAGGCGACGTGGCGCAGCACCTGGCCCGCCGGGGCCCCGTTCGGCAGTCCGCCGTCCTGGAGCATGACCCCGACGAGGGGGCGCAGCCGGCGCGCATCGCGCACCGGGTCCCGACCCAGGACCGTGATCCGGCCGGCGTCGGGTCGGCGCAGACCGATGCAGCACTCGACCGTGCTGGACTTCCCGGCACCGTTGGGGCCCAGGAGCGCTGTCACCGCACCCGGCGCGGCCTCGAGGCTGAGACCGTCGACGGCCCGACGGCTTCCGTAGCGCACCTGCAGCGAGTCGACGCTGACGGCGGGCGGACGGGCAACGGCGTCGCCGGGCGGCGGGGGAGGCACGGTCGGTGAGTCTACGGCGCGGGCACGGAATTGGCGGGAAGCAATTGAGCAACGCTAGTGTTGTCAATATCCGAGCGAGGGACCGGGGAGGTGGCATGGTGACGCAGGACGACAAGGAACGTTCGACGCGTGACCGCCTGCTGCGCCTGGTCGTCGAGACCGGCCCGGTGTCCGTCGTCGAGCTCGCCCAGGACCTCGACCTCACCACCGCGGGGGTGCGCCGCCATGTCGCGGCCCTCGAGGAGGAGGGGA
Organism: Actinotalea sp.; assembly: GCF_041597215.1. Taxonomy (GTDB): domain Bacteria; phylum Actinomycetota; class Actinomycetes; order Actinomycetales; family Cellulomonadaceae; genus Actinotalea. Next base: position 20,128 of record NZ_JBFHHB010000021.1, on the reverse strand, counting down.
AGATCGCCGTGCACTCCGTCCCGCAGACGGTCCCCGCGGGGCGTGGTCGCCCGGCGCGGCGCTACGTGGCAACCGAGCGTGCGCACAGCGCGTTGAGCAGCACCTACGCCGACCTCGCCGAGGAGGCCCTGGAGTTCCTCGAGGACGCACTCGGCCCCGACGCCGTCGCAGCCTTCGCCCGCAGCCGGATGGCGGCGATGGAGGGCCACCTGGCCTCGCTCACGGCCGACGTCCCGGACCTCTCGGCCCGGGTCGACGCGCTCGCCGAGGCGCTCTCCCACGAGGGTTTCGCCTCGAGCGTCCGCCCTGTCCCCGGCGGAGGGGCCGTGCAGCTGTGCCAGGGCCACTGCCCGGTGCAGGGCGTCGCCTCCCGGTTCCCCGCGCTCTGCGAGGCCGAGGCCCAGATGTTCTCCCGGCTGCTGGGCGTGCACGTCCAGCGACTGTCCACCCTGGCCGCAGGCGGCCACGTCTGCACCACCCACATCCCGACGGGCGCCGTGCGCCCCGTCGTCCGAGCACGATCCGAGGGTCGCCCCGAAGCGGCCGTGGAGGGAGTCCGATGAGCGCACCGACCGAGCCCATCACCAGCGCACCGTCGAGCGACGACGAGATCATCGCGTCGATCGGGAGCTACGGGTACGGCTGGCACGACTCCGACGCCGCCGGCATGTCCGCGCAGCGCGGGCTCTCCGAGGCCGTCGTGCGGAACATCTCCGCGCTGAAGGACGAGCCGCAGTGGATGCTCGACCTGCGGCTGAAGTCGCTGCGTCTGTTCGACAAGAAGCCGATGCCCAACTGGGGTGCGGACCTGTCGGGGATCGACTTCGACAACATCAAGTACTTCGTGCGGTCGACCGAGAAGCAGGCGACGAGCTGGGACGACCTGCCGGAGGACATCAAGCGCACCTACGACCGGCTGGGCATCCCCGAGGCGGAGAAGCAGCGCCTGGTCGCCGGCGTGGCCGCGCAGTACGAGTCCGAGGTCGTCTACCACCAGATCCGCGAGGACCTCGAGGAGCAGGGAGTCCTGTTCCTCGACACCGACACGGCGCTGCGTGAGCACCCGGAGATCTTCCAGGAGTACTTCGGCACCGTCATCCCGCCGGGGGACAACAAGTTCGCCGCGCTGAACACCGCGGTGTGGTCCGGCGGCTCGTTCGTCTACGTCCCGCCGGGCGTGCACGTCGACATCCCGCTGCAGGCCTACTTCCGGATCAACACGGAGAACATGGGCCAGTTCGAGCGGACGCTGATCATCGCCGACGAGGGCTCCTACGTGCACTACGTCGAGGGTTGCATCGCGCCGATCTACTCCAGCGACTCGCTGCACTCGGCGGTCGTGGAGATCATCGTGAAGAAGAACGCGCGGGTGCGGTACACGACGATCCAGAACTGGTCGACCAACGTCTACAACCTCGTCACCAAGCGGGCGACGGCCGCCGAGGGCGCGACCATGGAGTGGGTCGACGGGAACATCGGCTCCAAGGTCACCATGAAGTACCCGGCGATCTACCTGCTCGGCGAGCACGCCCGCGGCGAGACGCTCTCGATCGCGTTCTCCGGTGCCGGCCAGCACCAGGACGCCGGCGCGAAGATGGTGCACGCCGCGCCGCACACCTCCTCGTCGATCGTCTCGAAGTCGGTGGCGCGTGGCGGCGGCCGGACCTCCTACCGCGGTCTGGTGCAGGTCCTGGAGGGTGCGGAGCACTCGAGCTCGAACGTGCTGTGCGACGCGCTGCTGGTCGACCAGATCTCGCGCTCGGACACCTACCCCTACGTCGACGTCCGCGAGGACGACGTGTCGATGGGGCACGAGGCGACGGTCTCCCGGGTCAGCGAGGACCAGCTCTTCTACCTGATGTCCCGGGGGATGGCCGAGACGGAGGCCATGGCGATGATCGTGCGTGGCTTCGTCGAGCCGATCGCGCGGGAGCTGCCGATGGAGTACGCCCTCGAGCTCAACCGGCTCATCGAGCTGCAGATGGAGGGGTCGGTCGGCTGAGGCCCACCGCACCGTCCGTCCCCGATCCCTGCACCAGCCAGCCTGAGAGGTTCGCAGCACCCCATGACCACTGATCTGTCCGAAGGTCTGACCACGGACCACAGCAAGGCCGTCGCCGATGCGGCCCACACCCACGGCACCGGCGCGGCCGATCTCGCCTCGAGCCGGGCCGATCGTCGCGCCTCCTTCGCGCTCGCCGACTTCCCCGTCCCGACGGGGCGCGAGGAGGAGTGGCGGTTCACGCCCGTCTCCCGGGTCGCACCCCTCTTCGACTCCGTGAACGAGGGGCTCGGCACGGACGGCGTCCAGCTGACCGTCGTCGAGGCGCCGGAGGCCCGGGTCGAGATCGTCGGGCGTGACGACGAGCGGCTGGGCCGTGCGGGCAAGCCGGGCGACCGCGCGGCCGCGGCAGCGTGGAACTCGTTCCACGAGGCGACGATCGTCACCCTGCCGGCGCAGTCCGTCTCCTCCACCGTGACGAGCATCCGGGTCGAGGGACATCCGGGGCAGCAGCGCCCGTCGGCCTCGCACCTGCTGGTGCACGCCGAGGAGCTCAGCGAGGGCATCGTGGTGCTCGACCACACCGGACCGGCGCTGCTCTCGCAAACGGTCGAGGTCGTCGTCGACGACGGCGCCCACCTGACCGTCGTGAGCATCCAGGACTGGGACGCCGGTGCCGTGCACCTGTCCTCCCACCGGATGACCGTGGGTCGCGACGCCACGCTCAAGCACATCGTGGTCACCCTCGGGGGCGACGTGGTGCGACTGACCCCCGACGCGGAGTTCACCGCCGAGGGCGGCTCCATCGAGTCGCTCGGCCTGTACTTCGCCGACGCGGGCCAGCACCAGGAGCACCGCCTCTTCATCGACCACGCCGTGCCGCGCTGCCGGTCGCGGGTGACCTACAAGGGCGCTCTCCAGGGCGAGGAGGCCCACACCGTGTGGGTCGGCGACGTGCTGATCCGTGCCGAGGCCGAGGGCACCGACACCTACGAGCTCAACCGCAACCTGGTGCTCTCGGACGGCGCCCGCGCCGACTCCGTCCCGAACCTCGAGATCGAGACGGGGCTGATCGAGGGGGCCGGCCACGCCAGCGCCACCGGTCGCTTCGACGACGAGCAGCTCTTCTACCTGCGTGCCCGGGGCATCCCCGAGGACGAGGCCCGCCGTCTGGTGGTCCGCGGCTTCTTCGCCGAGCTGATCCAGAAGATCGGCGTCCCGGAGATCGAGGAGCGCCTGATGGCCGAGATCGAGGACGAGCTCGCCGCCTCGATGGCCGCACTCGAGGCGGTCTCCGAGTGAGCGCTCAGGAGGTCTGCCGGCTGGCCGACCTGGCGCCCGGTTCCGCTCTGCGGATCGAGGTCGACGGGCCGTCCGGCCCCGTCGAGGTCGCCGTCGTGCGGACCGCCTCCGGCGCGGTGCACGCCGTCTCGGACATCTGCTCGCACGGCCAGGTCTCGTTGTCCGACGGTGACGTCGAGGGCGAGACGATCGAGTGCTGGCTGCACGGTTCCACCTTCGACCTGCGGACCGGTGCCCCCCTCGCACTGCCCGCGACCCGTCCTGTCCCCGTCTACCCCGTGACCCTCGACGGCGAGCGTGTGCTCGTCGACGTCGACGTCCTCTGAGGAGAAGAGCATGTCCACCCTGGAGATCCGCGACCTGCACGTCAGCGTCGAGACGAAGGAGGGCGCCAAGCAGATCCTGCGGGGCGTCGACCTGACCGTCGCCGCCGGCGAGACGCACGCGATCATGGGCCCGAACGGTTCGGGCAAGTCGACGCTGGCGTACTCGATCGCCGGCCACCCCAAGTACCAGATCACCTCCGGAACCGTCACCCTCGACGGCGCGGACGTGCTGGCGATGAGCGTCGACGAGCGTGCCCGCGCAGGCATGTTCCTGGCGATGCAGTACCCCGTGGAGGTCCCCGGGGTGAGCGTGTCGAACTTCCTGCGTACGGCCAAGACGGCGATCGACGGCCAGGCACCCGCCCTGCGGCACTGGGTCAAGGACGTCAAGCAGGCGATGGAGCAGCTGCGCATGGGCCCGGAGTTCGCCGAGCGCAACGTCAACGAGGGGTTCTCCGGCGGCGAGAAGAAGCGCCACGAGATCCTGCAGATGGAGCTCCTGAAGCCGAAGATCGCGATCCTCGACGAGACCGACTCCGGCCTCGACGTCGACGCGCTGCGCATCGTCTCCGAGGGCGTGAACCGCGTCGCGGCGGACGGTCAGGTGGGCGTGCTGCTCATCACGCACTACACGCGGATCCTCCGGTACATCAAGCCCGACTTCGTGCACGTCTTCGTCGACGGGCGGATCGCCGAGGAGGGTGGCCCCGAGCTGGCCGACCGGCTCGAGGCCGAGGGCTACGACCGCTTCCTGGCGTCGGCGTGACGGCCGGCCCCGCCGCGGCGTTCCGTGGTCGACACACCCAGGAGGGTGGTGCCGTGGGCGCAAGCACGTCGGCACTGTCGAGCGCCGAGCTCGCCGCGGTGCGGGCCGACTTCCCGCTGCTGACCCGCACGGTGCGCGGTGGACGACCGCTGGTCTACCTCGACTCCGCGGCGACCGCCCAGAAGCCGGACGTCGTCATCGACGCCGAGCTGGAGTTCTACACGCGGCAGAACGCTGCCGTGCACCGCGGTGCCCACCAGCTCGCCGAGGAGGCCACGGCCGCCTTCGAGCTCGCCCGCAGGTCGGTGGCCGACCTCGTCGGGGCGGACGAGGACGAGATCGTCTGGACCTCGAACGCGACGGCAGCGATCAACCTCGTGGCCTACGCGATCGGGAACGCCAGCCTCGGCCGTGGTGGACCGGCCGCCCGCCGGTTCGCGCTCGCCCCCGGGGACGAGATCGTCGTCACCGAGGCCGAGCACCACGCCAACCTCGTCCCGTGGCAGGAGCTGTGCGCCCGCACGGGAGCCGTCCTGCGCTGGATCGGGATGGAGGACGACGGCCGGCTCCGGCTCGACGAGCTCGCGAGCGTGGTCGGGGACCGCACGAGGCTCGTGGCCGTCTCGCACGCCTCGAACGTCACCGGGGCGGTCACCGACGTCCCGACGGTCGTGGCGCGGGCGCGGGAGGTCGGGGCCCTGGTGGTGCTCGACGCCTGCCAGTCCGTTCCGCACCTGCCGGTCGACGTGCACGCCCTCGACGTGGACTTCGCTGCCTTCTCCGGGCACAAGATGCTCGGACCGACGGGGGTGGGCGCGCTCTACGGTCGGCGCGAGCTCCTGGCGGACCTTCCTCCCGTGACCACCGGCGGCTCGATGGTCGAGGTCGTGACGATGGAGTCGACCACCTTCGCCGCACCTCCGCAGCGGTTCGAGGCCGGTACCCAGATGGTCGCCCAGGCCGTCGGGATGGGTGCGGCCGCGCGATACCTGAGCGAGCTCGGTCTCGCGGCGGTGGCGGAGCACGAGGCGACCATCACCGCAGCCCTGCTCGACGCGGTCCAGGCGGTGCCCGGCGTGCGGGTGATCGGCCCGACGGACACCCGCGACAGGCTCGCCGTCGTCGCGTTCGTCGTCGACGGCGTCCATCCGCACGACGTCGGCCAGGTGCTCGACGACCTCGGTGTCGCGGTGCGGGTCGGCCACCACTGCGCGCAGCCGCTGCACCGCCGGTTGGGCGTCCCGTCGAGCACCCGTGCCTCGGGCTCCGTCTACACGACGCTCGAGGAGGTCGCCACCTTCGGGGCGGCCCTCGCGAGCGTCCGTCCCTTCTTCGGGCTGGGAGGTCCGCAGTGAGCACCGCGATGGAGCAGCTGTACCAGCAGCTCATCCTCGAGCACGCCAAGACCCCGCACGGGAAGGGCCTCCAGGACGGCGGCCAGGGCGAGTCCTTCCAGGTCAACCCCACCTGTGGCGACGAGGTCCGGCTCCGGGTGCACCTGCGCCCAGGGGAGCCGGTCATCGACCACGTCTCCTGGGACGGCCAGGGCTGCTCGATCTCGCAGGCCTCGATCTCGGTGATGTCCGAGCTCGTCGAGGGAGCCGAGGTCCCGACGGCCGAGGACCTCGGGTCGACCTTCCGCGAGCTGATGCACGCACGCGGGAAGGGTCTCGACGAGGAGTCCGAGGACCGGCTCGGGGACGCGACGGCCTTCACCGGCGTCGCGCAGTACCCCGCCCGTATCAAGTGCGCGCTGCTCGGCTGGGCCGCGCTGCGCGACGCCCTGGTCCAGGCCGGGGCAGTGACGACCGACGCCGGTGCACCGGCCAGCACTCAGGAGGACGAATGAGCACGAGCCCGATCTCGGTCGCCGATGTCGAGGAGGCCCTGCGCGATGTCATCGACCCCGAGCTGGGGATCAACGTCGTCGACCTGGGCCTGGTCTACGGCGTCGTCGTCGACCAGAACAACCATGCCGTGATCGACATGACGCTGACCTCGGCGGCCTGCCCGCTGACGGACGTCATCGAGGACCAGGCCGGCTCCGTCCTGGAGTCCCTCGTCGACGGCTTCCGGATCAACTGGGTCTGGATGCCGCCGTGGGGCCCGGAGAAGATCACCACGGACGGCAAGGAGCAGCTGCGCGCCCTGGGCTTCAACGTCTGATCAGCGGGGTCACAGGGCGCTCGTCGCGAAGGTGTCGCACGCCGCGACGCTGCCCTGCTCGTAGCCGATCATGAACCAGCGCTCGCGCTGCTCGCTGGAGCCGTGCGTCCACGAGTCGGGGTTGACGATCCCGCCGGAGGACGACTGGATGTGGTCGTCCCCGACGGCCGCTGCCGCCGACAGCGCGTCCGCGAGCTCCGCGGAGGTGACCGGCTCGAGGAACGGTACGCCTCGGTCCGGGTCGATCGTGGTGGCGGCCTTGCCGACCCACAGGCCCGCGTAGCAGTCGGCCTGGAGCTCCAGGCGCACGGAGTCGGAGTCGGCGCCGGTCCCGCTGCGGTCGGCGCGGTCCATCACCCCGGTGATCTGCTGGATGTGGTGCCCGTACTCGTGCGCGGTGACGTACATCTCGGCGAGCGGTCCTCCCGATGCGCCGAAGCGGCTCTCCAGCAGGTCGAAGAACCCGAGGTCGAGGAAGATCGTCTGCTCGGGCGGGCAGTAGAACGGCCCGGTCGAGGAGGAGGCCTGCCCGCAGGCCGTGCTCGTGGAGGAGTCGAAGTCCACGACGTCGGGGATCGGGAAGCTGTCCGGGTCCACGTCGAGCTGCTCGATCCACACCGCGTCGAGCGACTGGACCGCCGCGGAGAGCCGGCAGTGCCGTTCGGTGTTGGCCTGCTCGACGGTGCACTCCTGCGTGGTGCCCGGCGTGCCCGACCCGGCGTCCGACTGCGCGGCCGGATCCTGCCCGGTCACGGCGCCGAGGATCGGGCCGAGGTCGACACCCAGCACGCCGGAGAGCAGCAGCACGGCGATGCCGACCAGTCCGATCCCTCCGCCCGCGGCGACCGTGCGCCCGCGCCCGCGACGCTGGACCCGCCCGCCCTCGAAGCTCCCGCCCTCGTGGAACGTCATGGGCACACGGTAGGTGCCCACCGGCCGGTGCACACCTCGGAGGCGAGGACCCCTCGGCCCTCACCCGACGCGCCGCCGGGACGTGGTCCCGCCACCGATCGCTCGGCGCTCAGTCGCCGATCCCGCGGGCAGCGAGGGCCTCGCCGACCGCACGCGAGCGGCCGACGGCGCGCACGGCGAAGGGGACGAGCTGTGCGCGGGGGGACCGCTCGAGCCCGCGGGCCCTCGCAGCGTCCCGCACCTCGGTGAACAGGTCCCCGATCGCTGGGACGGTGCGGAGCATGAGGGCGACGGCCAGCGCGAAGCCCTCCGGAGGAACGCCGAAGCGGTGCAGCGGGCGCACCGCCCTGCTCAGCCCGTCCAGCAGGACGTCGGTCGGCGTGGTCGCGGTGACGACCGTCCCGGCCACGACGAGAGCCACCAGGTCCCCGGAGACCTCGACGCCCACGGGCCAGCCGCGCTGCCAGGTCTGGTAGGCCAGGACGACGGCGGCGGTCAGGAGCACCGGACGCAGCCCACGCAGCGTGGCCGCGAGGGGGAGCCGGGCCACCGCCGCGGTGAGCACCGCGAGGAGCACCGCCACGATCGCGGGTCCGGGGCCGCGCAGCACGACGACACCGACACCGAAGAGCCCGAGGACGGCCATCCGGAGCCGCAGCGGCGCCCGGTGCACCACCGTGCTGCCCGGTCGGTACAGGCCCAGCAGGGACGGTCCGGGGCTCATCGCAGGGCCATCATGTCGACGTAGCGCTCGACCGTCGCGACCGGGTCGCCGTCGGCGACCACGCGGCCCTCGTCGACCAGCAGGACACGATCGGCGCGCCGAGCGGCGTCCAGGTCATGGGTGACGAGCAGCAGCTGGGCGTCGACCTCCTCGAGCAGGCCGTCGACGACCCGTCGCCAGCGCAGGTCCAGGAGCGTGGTGGGCTCGTCGCAGACGAGCACCTCTGGACCGGTGGCCAGGACCCCCGCCAGGGCGAGGAGCTGCTTCTGACCCCCGGAGAGCGCATGGACAGGGGTACCCGCATGCTCGGCGAGGCCGATCCGCGCCAGGACGAGTCGTGCGCGATCGTCGCGCTCGGCCCGGTCCTGGACGGTACGTCGCAGGGAGAGCGCGACGTCCTCGAGTGCCGTCGGCATGACCAGCTGGGCGTCGGGGTCGGTGAACACGAAGCCGACCCGGGATCGCACGGCCGCGCCGTGCCGGGCGACGTCGAGCCCGCAGGTGACGACACGGCCGGTCGTCGCGGGCCGCAGCCCGTTGACCATGCGGGCAAGGGTCGACTTCCCGGAGCCGTTCGCACCGATGACGGCGATGCGCCGTTCGGCGAGCGTGCAGCTCACCGGGTCGAGCAGGACGCGTCCGGTGTCGCCGGAGGTGCCGGGGACGCTGACACCGGCAGCGTGGAGCTCGATCACCCCATCGCCGCCGGGCGGTTCAGGAGGTCGGGGAACGCCCGGTGGACGGCAGGGGCCACCATCGTCACGAGGGCGATCTTGAGCAGGTCGACCGGCAGGAAGGCCATGTTGATCGCGAGGCCCTCGGCCAGGGACATCCCCAGGCGCGCGGCGAGCACGGGGACGCCGACGGCGTAGATCACCACGGTGCCCAGGACGCTGCCGAGCAGGACGACGGCGCCGAGGCCCACCGTGCGGCGCAGGGCAGGCCGCCGTGCCCCGGCGCGACTCCCGGCGCGCGCGCCGAGCCGCTCCACCACGAACCCCGTCAGCCAGGCGCCCACCGGGAACGCCAGCAGGTAGCCGAGGGTGACCTTGGCGAACGTCGCGGGGCCGCCCGTGCCCTCGGCGAAGACCGGAAGGCCGGCGAAGCCCACAGCCAGGTAGAGCAGCACGGCGAGCGCACCCTTGCGCGAGCCGAGGACGGCGCCGAGCATCAGGACGGCGAAGGTCTGCAGGGTGATCGGCGCCCCGGAGGGGCCGATCGGCACGGCCACCAGGGAGCAGACCACCAGGAAGGCCGCGCCGCTCCCGACCAGGGCGAGGTCGGCCGCGCGGAAGCCCTGGCGGGCGGTGGACTCGGAGGCGAGGGACATGCGGTCTCCAGGATCAGGACGAGGGGGCCGGACGGCATCCGGCGGTCGCGCGCCGGTCAGCCCACGCTAGTCGGTCGTAGGATGGTCGTCGTTTGTGCCCGGCGACCAATCGGCCCGGCACCTCTCGGAGGAATACACAGTGATCACTGCCCAGGACGTCGAGCTGCGCGTCGGCGTCCGCGTGCTCCTTTCCGGTTCGAGCTTCCGGGTCGGCCCCGGCGACCGGATCGGCCTCGTCGGTCGCAACGGTGCCGGGAAGACGACCCTGACCAAGGCGCTGGCGGGTGAGGGATCGGTGACCGCCGGTCGGATCGTCAGGTCCGGCGACATCGGCTACCTCCCGCAGGACCCCCGTACCGGGGACCTCGAGATGCTCAGTCTCGACCGGATCCTCGCCGCTCGAGGCCTGGACGAGATCCTGCGTCGGATGCGCGAGACCGAGGGCGCCATGGCGAGCGCCGACGACGAGACGCGCGACGCCGCCATGGAGCGCTACCCGCGACTCGAGGAGAGGTTCACCGCGGCAGGCGGATACGCGGCCGAGAGCGAGGCCGCACGGATCTGCGCGAACCTCGGCCTGGACGAGCGGGTGCTCGCCCAGCCGCTCGGCACCCTCTCCGGTGGGCAGCGGCGCCGGGTCGAGCTCGCCAGGATCCTCTTCTCCGGGGCCGACACGCTGCTCCTCGACGAGCCGACGAACCACCTCGACGCGGACTCGATCGCCTGGCTGCGCGACTTCCTCGCGACCTACCCGGGCGGCCTGATGGTCATCAGCCACGACGTCGAGCTCGTGCGCACGGTGGTCAACAAGGTCTTCCACCTGGACGCGAACCGCGCGGAGATCGACCAGTACGCCATGGGCTGGGACGCGTACCTCCTGCAGCGTGAGACGGACGAGCGCCGACGCAAGCGTGAACGGGCCAACGCCGAGAAGAAGGCATCGGCCCTCATCGCCCAGGCCGACAAGATGCGCGCGAAGGCCACCAAGGCCGTCGCCGCGCAGAACATGGCCCGCCGCGCCGAGCGGCTGCTCTCCGGTCTGGAGAGCGCACGGGTGAGCGATCGCGTCGCCCATCTGCGCTTCCCGGACCCCGCACCCTGCGGCCGGACCCCGCTGACGGCGTCAGGGCTGAGCAAGTCCTACGGCTCGCTCGAGGTGTTCACCGACGTCGACCTCGCCATCGACCGGGGCAGCCGCGTGGTCATCCTCGGACTCAACGGCGCGGGCAAGACGACCCTGCTGCGGCTCCTCGCGGGAGTGGAGAAGGCGGACACCGGCGTCGTCCAGCCAGGTCACGGGCTCAAGCTGGGCTACTACGCGCAGGAGCACGAGACCCTCGACCCGACGCTGACGGTCGTCGACAACCTCCGGCACGCGGCTCCGGATCTCACCGACACCCAGGTGCGCGGAGTGCTCGGTTCCTTCCTCTTCTCCGGGGACGACGCGGAGAAGCCGACCCATGTCCTCTCGGGTGGTGAGAAGACACGACTCGCGCTCGCCGTGCTCGTCGTCTCCTCGGCGAACGTGCTGCTCCTGGACGAGCCGACCAACAACCTCGACCCTGCGAGCCGTGCGGAGGTGCTCTCGGCGCTGCACGGGTACGCAGGAGCCGTCGTGATGGTGACGCACGACGAGGGCGCCGTGGAGGCTCTTGCACCCGAACGAGTGGTGCTCTTGCCCGATGGGGACGAAGATCTTTGGAACGACAGCTACGCGGACCTCATCTCGCTCGCGTGACACGGCCGGGCGGCTTTCCCGGTCGTCCGGTACTCGTCCGGCCCCTGGTCGGGCGATCACGGCAGGAGGAGAACCATGAGCTCGAAGATCCCGAAGGGCACCCGGGTGACCGGGGAACGTCGCAGCGACCTGGCCAAGGACCTGGTCGACCGCTACTCGCGCGGTGAGAGCATCCGGGCGCTCGCCCAGGACGTCGGGCGCTCCTACGGCTTCGTCCACGCCCTGCTGATCGAGTCGGGGGTGCCGATGCGCAGCAGAGGAGGAGCGACGCGCGGGGCCGCAGCAGAGAAGCGCCGCGCCGAGCTCGCAGCAGGCACGTAGTCCTGCGCCGGGCCGGCCGCGTGGTGGGGCAGCCCGTCAGCCCGCCGCGGCCGACTCCTGTGCGTCGAGGAGAGCGTCCTCCTCGTCCTCCGCGCTCGGACGTCGACGTCGTCGCGGTGGCGTCGACGTCGCGCCGTCCGCAGCCTCACGGCGGAGCAGGATGACCGCTCCGACCACCGCCCCGATCGCGAAGACGCTCCACTGGAACGCATAGGACAGGTGCGAGCCGAGGTCGGTGCTGGGCTCCTCGAGCGCGCCCAGGCCGGTCGGCTCGCCGTTCTCGCCGATCACCGTGGCGTAGGCGAGCAGCGTGGGCTCCTCCCACGGCACGGACGCCGCCAGGCGGACCGTCTCGGCGTTGATGACCTGGACCTGGCCGGGCGGTGCCGTGCGGTCGTTCGCGCCTTCCTCGACCCGGAGCCGTGCGAGGAGCTCGACGGTGCCGTCAGGGAGCTCGGGCACCGATCGCGGGGAGGCGCCGTCCGCCGCCGTGGGGATCCAGCCGCGGTCGACCACCAGGACGGTCCCCGCGAGCGCGCCCTCGTCCACGAGGAAGCCGGCCAGGGCGTGGAATCCTTGGGCCCCGCCCACCGGGCGATTGCGCAGCAGCACGGTGGAGCCGGGGACGTAGTGCCCCGTCGCGGTGACCGCGTGCCAGACCTGATCCTCCTCGACGGCGGCGCCCTGACGCAGCAGCCGCTCGAGCGGCAGCGGTGCGGCGTCCCTGTTCTCCTCGAGCACGGCGACCGCAGCGCTACGGGCCTGGTGCCGGTGCCACTGCCAGAGCCCTGCCGTCGCGCAGCCGGCCGCCACCAGCAGCGCGACCGACATCGTGGCCACCCAGCGTCGGACCACGACCCACGACACGGTCAACCGTCGGTCGGGGTGAGCTCGTCGACCCCGACGGTGTCTCGCCAGAACCCGCGCACCCGCAGGTGCTCCTCGAGGTGGGGGCGGTGGTCGGTGCAGGCCAGCCACACCTTGCGCCGCTCCGGGGTGTGCAGGCGGGGGTTGTTCCAGCGCACGGCCCAGTCGGCCGGTGCGCGGCACCCCCGTGCGCTGCACACGAGCACGTCGTTCTCCGTCACCCGAGATCTCCCGTTCGGGGCACCGTTCCGAGTCCGGTCACCGACGGTGACGCCGGCAGGCTCGGCGGCTCCAGGAACGTACCAGGATCGTCCGCCTCCTCACGGCCCGCGTTGGCGAGCACCACTGCCAGGTAGGGCAGCAGCACCGCGCCGACCAGCAGCAGCCAGCGGGTCCAGTGGTCCACGACCACCGCGCCGAGGAAGCAGGCCACCCGGACCGACATCTGGACCAGGTACCGGCGCATGCGACGGTCCACGTCCTCGGAGAGCGGCACGCGGGCGGAGGTGATGCGCTGGACCTCCTGCTCGCGCGGGACCGCCGGCGGGCCCGACGGGCCGCCGTCCGCACCTCGCGAGCGTGTCACCGGCTCAGGCTAACCGCGCCCGGCGGTGCCCGCTCCTCGGGCTCACGCACCCCTGGATGCCCTCGGTCCGCTACCGTCGTCTGGTCTGTGCGATCACCCCCGACGAGGAGAGCCCGTGCCCGAGCACACCCCCCGCAGCGTCCTGGTGACGGGCGGCAACCGCGGAATCGGCCGCGCCATCGTCGACCGCTTCGTCGCGGCCGGGGACAAGGTCGCCTCGCTCGAGCGCTCCGGCGGGGAGCCGCGCGACGGTGTGCTCTCGGTCAGGGGTGACGTGACCGACTCGGCGTCGGTCGACGCCGCCTTCGCAGAGGTGGAGGCCGCCAACGGCCCCGTCGAGGTGCTCGTCGCGAACGCCGGGATCACCAAGGACCAGCTGATCCTGCGGATGAGCGACGAGGAGTTCGACTCGGTCATCGACGTCAACCTCGCCGGCGCGTTCCGCTGCGTGCGACGGGCCACCAAGGGCATGATCCGCCTGCGCCGCGGACGCATCGTCCTCGTCTCCTCGGTCGTCGGCCTGTACGGCGGACCGGGGCAGGTCAACTACTCGGCGTCCAAGGCGGGGCTCGTCGGCATGGCGCGCTCGCTCACGCGGGAGATCGGCGGGCGGGGGATCACGGCGAACGTCGTCGCCCCGGGGTTCATCGACACCGCCATGACGGCGGCACTCCCGCAGGAGCGGCAGGACGCCTACCGCGCCGCGATCCCGGCCGGCCGGTTCGCCCAGCCCGACGAGGTCGCGGGCGTCGTCCAGTTCCTCGCCTCACCCGACGCGGGCTACATCTCGGGTGCGGTCATCCCGGTCGACGGTGGCCTCGGGATGGGCCACTGACCCCTCGCCCGCTGGGGCGGTACGGTCGGACCCAGGTGGGCCCGCCCGACGTATCTGTTTCGAGGAAGGAACACACGTGAGTCTGCTCGACGGCAAGACGGTGCTGGTCACCGGGGTTCTCACGGAGGGCTCGATCGCCTTCCACGTCGCACGACTGGCCCAGCTCGAGGGTGCGTCCGTCATCCTCACCTCCTTCGGTCGTCAGGCCCGGCTCACCGCCGCGATCGCCAGGCGGCTCCCCGTGGAGGCGCCGATCGTCCAGCTCGACGTCACGGACGAGGACGACCTCACGGCCCTTGCCGAGCGGCTGCGCGAGCACACCGACCACCTGGACGGCGTGGTGCACTCGATCGGCTTCGCCCCGCAGTCGATCATGGGCGGGAACTTCCTCACGGGTGCCTGGGAGGACGTCGCGACAGCGGTGCACGTCTCCGCCTTCTCGCTCAAGGCGCTCGCCGTGGCGGCGCAGCCGCTGCTGCGCCCGGGGTCCTCGATCGTCGGGCTCACCTTCGACGCGACCCTCGCCTGGCCCGTCTACGACTGGATGGGCGTGGCCAAGGCCGCGTTCGAGTCGACCTCGCGGTACCTCGCCCGTGACCTCGGGCCCTCGGGGATCCGCTGCAACCTCGTCTCCGCGGGCCCGGTCAAGACGACGGCGGCGAAGTCCATCCCCGGCTTCGAGAAGATCGAGGCGGGCTGGTCGGATCGTGCGCCCCTCGGGTGGGACATGACCGACGCGGTGCCCACGGCCAAGGCCGTGGCCGCGCTGCTCTCCGACTGGTTCCCGGCGACGACCGGCGAGATCGTGCACGTCGACGGCGGCGTCCACGCGATGGGCCTGTGAGATGACCGGCGGTCGGCCGGCGGGGCACCGCCTCGTCCTGCTGCGGCACGCCAAGGCGGAGTCGCACGGCGACCGTGCGGACGAGCTGCGCGCCCTCGCCCTTGCCGGTCGCCGGCAGAGCGGGGACGTCGGGCTTCGTCTGGTCACCTCCGGCCTGCTGCCCGAGCGGGTGCTCGTCTCCTCCGCGGTGCGGGCCCGGCAGACCTGGGACCTCGTCCGGTCCTCGCTGGGTGACGTCCCCGATCCGGAGGTGGATGTCTCCGACGAGCTCTACGACGCCGGGCCGCGGGGCGTGATCGAGCTCATGGCGACCGTCGACGAGCGGATCGCGACCCTGCTCGTCGTCGGCCACGAGCCGACGATGTCGATGACCGGTGCGTTGCTCGCAGACGTGCACGGCAGCTCCGCCGGGCTGGCGACGCTGCACACGGGCCTGCCGACGGCCGGCTTCGCCGTGCTGGACGTGCCGAGCTGGAGCGCGATCGGGCCCAGCGCCTGCCGGTTGCTGGAGGTCTGGCGCCCGGAGCGCTGAGTCGCGACCGTTCGGACGCCGCTCCTGACGCTCAGTCCTCCGGTCCGCCGGGCAGCCCGAGCAGCGGGAGCGCGGCGTCGAGGCGCCCGTGGATGGCGGCCGCTGCGCGTGCAGCGACGACGGGCTTCGCGTTGAACGCGATGCCGAGACCGGCGGCGTCGATCATGTCGAGGTCGTTCGCGCCGTCGCCGATCGCGACCGAGTCGGCCATGGCGGCGCCGTGGGCCGCGGCGAGCTCACGCAGGGCAGCGGCCTTCGCCGCCCGGTCGATCACCGCTCCGGTGACCCGACCGGTGAGGTGCCCGCCCTCGACCTCCAGCCGGTTGGCCCGGACGAAGTCGATCCCCAGGCGGGCGGCGAGCGGTTCGACGACCTCGAGGAAGCCGCCGCTGACCAGGCCGATGCGCCAGCCGGCCCGCTGGACCGCCTCGACCAGCTCGACGGCACCGGGGTTGAGCCGGATCCCCGCCAGCACGGTGCCGAGCACGGAGACGGGCAGCCCCGCCAGGAGGGCCACGCGAGCGTGCAGGGACGCGGCGAAGTCGAGCTCCCCGCGCATGGCGCTCTCGGTCACGGCGGCCACCTCGTCGAGCGCGCCGGCATGCGCGGCGAGCATCTCGATGACCTCTCCGTCGACGAGAGTGGAGTCGACGTCCAGGACCAGGACGCGGGGGCGGTCTGCTGAGATCACCGGCGCAGGCTAGCCGACCGGATCAGTCCGCGACGACCATGCCCTTGGGGACGATCGTCACTCCGGACTCGGTGACGGTGAACCCGCGTGCGATGTCGTGCTCGGCATCGAGCCCGATCCGGGCGCGCTCCTTCACCACGACGTTCTTGTCGACGATCGCCCGGTGGATCTGCGCGTGCCGACCGACCAGCACACCGTCGAGCAGGACGGAGTCGCTGACCGAGGCCCAGGAGTGCAGGTACACGCCGGGGGACAGGACCGACCCGGAGACCGTCGCCCCGGAGACGATCACGCCGGGGGAGACGAGCGAGTCCGAGGCGTGACCGAGCCGGCCAGGCCCCGCGTGGACGAACTTCGCGGGGGGCAGCTGCTGGTACCCCGAGAACAGCGGCCACCGCGTGTTGTAGAGGTTGAAGACCGGGTTGATCGAGATGAGGTCCCGGTTGGCGTCGTAGTACGCGTCGAGCGTGCCGACGTCCCGCCAGTAGTCGCGGTCCCGATCCGTCGATCCGTCGACGTCGTTCTCGATGAAGTCGTACAGCCCTGCCGTCCCCCTGTTGACGAAGTAGGGCACGATGTCGCCGCCCATGTCGTGCCGGGAGGTGGGGTTCGTCGCGTCGGCGGTGACCGCCTCGATGAGGGCGTCGGCGCTGGCGACGTAGTTGCCCATCGACGCGAGGACCTCGGTCGGCGAGTCGGCGAGACCGACGGGCTCGGTGGGCTTCTCCAGGAATGCCGCGATCTTGCGCGGGTCGTTCGCGTCCGCCTCGATGACGCCGAACTGGTCGGCCAGCCCGATCGGCTGCCGGATCCCGGCGACCGTGAACTCGGCCCCGGAGGCGATGTGCTCGTCCACCATCTGGGCGAAGTCCATGCGGTAGACGTGATCGGCGCCGACCACGACGACGATGTCGGGCTTCTCGTCCTCGATCGTGTTCAGGCACTGGAAGATCGCGTCGGCGCTGCCGAGGTACCAGTGCTTGCCGACCCGCTGCTGGGCGGGAACCGGGGCGACGTAGTTGCCCAGGAGGGGCGACATCCGCCAGGTCTTGGCGACGTGGCGGTCCAGGCTGTGCGACTTGTACTGCGTCAGCACGACGATCTGCAGGTACCCGGAGTTCACGAGGTTCGACAGGGCGAAGTCGACCAGGCGGTACATCCCCCCGAACGGGACCGCCGGTTTTGCCCGGTCGGCCGTCAAGGGCATCAAACGCTTGCCCTCTCCACCTGCGAGGACGATGGCCAGGACCCTCGGTGCTCCCATGGCACGACCCTAGCCGGTGAACAGGGCTCAAGGGCATAGGTCGATCGCACACCCTCGCGCTAGCGTGTCGGTGTGCGAGTCGACCTGCTGACCCGAGAGTTCCCTCCGCACGTGTACGGCGGTGCCGGTGTACACGTGACCGAGCTGAGCGCTGTCCTGCGACGACACATCGACGTCCGCGTCCGATGCTTCGACGGTCCACGCGAGCAGGAGGACGTCACCGGGTACTCCGACCTCGCCGAGCTGGCGGACGCGAACGCCGCTCTGCGGACCTTCGGGGTCGACCTGCGGATGGCGGGCGACGTCGCGGGCGCGGACCTCGTGCACTCGCACACCTGGTACGCGAACCTCGGCGGCCATCTCGCCGGGCTGCTGCACGGGATCCCGCACGTGATCAGCGCGCACAGCCTCGAGCCGCTGCGGCCGTGGAAGGCCGAGCAGCTCGGCGGGGGCTACGCGCTGTCCGGCTGGGCCGAGCGGACGGCGTACGAGGGCGCGGCCGCGATCATCGCCGTGAGCGCCGGCATGCGCGCGGACATCCTGCGCTGCTACCCCCAGCTGGACCCGGAGAAGGTCAAGGTCGTCCACAACGGGATCGACCTGTCCGGCTGGCGTCGCCCGGAGGGGGAGGGCGTCGCTCGGGCCGATGCGGTCGCGCGGGCCAGGGGGATCGACCCCGACCGCCCCGCCGTGGTCTTCGTCGGACGGATCACCCGGCAGAAGGGGCTGCCGTACCTGCTGCGGGCCGCGGAGGCGCTCCCGCCGGAGGTGCAACTCGTGCTGTGCGCCGGCGCCCCCGACACCCCGGGGATCTACGACGAGGTCACCGGGCTGGTCGCGAGCCTGCGCGAGCGCCGGGACGGCGTCGTGTGGATCGAGGACATGCTCCCGCGGGACGAGCTCGTCGCCGTCCTCTCGGCCTGCACCGTCTTCGCCTGCCCCTCGGTCTACGAACCCCTGGGCATCGTCAACCTCGAGGCCATGGCCTGCGGCCTGCCCGTCGTGGGCACGGCCACCGGTGGCATCCCCGAGGTCGTCGACGACGGGGTGACCGGTCTTCTCGTGCCGATCGAGCAGGTGCAGGACGGCACCGGGACACCGGTCCATCCCGACGTCTTCGTGGCCGACCTCGCCGCGGCCCTGGCCGCGATCGCCACCGACCCGGACCGGGCGTCGGCGATGGGAGCGGCGGCCCGCACCCGGGTCGAGGACCACTTCGCCTGGGATGCGATCGCCGAGCGCACGCTGGAGGTCTACCGCTCGCTGCTCGCCTGAGCCGGGTGCCGCTCGGTACCGAGCTGTTCTCCGCACGCAGCGGGGGGCGGGCCCGGTAGCGGGTGGCGGACCGTGCGGCTCAGCCGATCGAGCCGAGGGTCGCCGCGACGATCGCGTGGCGGGCCGCGTGGTCGAGCGTCCGCAGCACCTGGGTGCGCCGGTCCACCTGCCAGGACGTCACGGCCGCACCGTCGTCGACCGTCGCCAGGGCGACCACCTCGCGCAGACGCGTCGCATCCGTCAGCACCCGGACCCGCCGCGGCGCCAGGCCGGGCGGCAGAGGCCCGGGCCCGGGCCCTCCGCGCAGGTCGGCCAGGGCGGCGGCGGCCTCGGGTCGCCATCGCGCCAGGTCGAGGTCGACGAGCTCGTCGACGCTGCGACGCAGCACCTCGCGCAGGTCCTGCTCGGCCTCGGCGAGCGTGCCGACCATCCCCGCCAGCGGCCGCGGCTGCTCGATCGGGTGCACCGACCAGGTCACCGCCGTACCGAGATCGCCCTCCGGGCCGAACACCGTGACGTCCGGGACGGCGACCAGGCTCCGGTCCTGGCGGCGCAGCAGCACGCACTCTCCGGCGTCCGCCGCGAGATCGGCGACCTGGGCGGGAGCCCCCAGGTCACCCGGCACGGGGAGCAGGGCCACGATCTCGCCCGGGCCGGTGCGCAGGGCGAGCAGGAGGTCGGCCAGTCCGGTGCCGCTGTCGAGCCCGACGACCTCATGGGGCTCGTCATCGCCCTCGACGGCGGCCACGGCCCCGGAGGTCGAGGTCGGCGCCCAGAGGGCGAGGAGCACCGAGCGGTCCAGCTCGGTGCCGTGGTCCTGGGGTGCGGTGGAGGGCGTCGGCACGCCGACACGCTACCCGGACCGGGTCGGAGTGCACCCGGCCGTCGGATCGGCCGGACGAGCCTGCGGGCCGGTGGTCCGCGGCACCGGGAAGGCGCCGACGACGGGTAAGGTCGAGAACCATGGACACGGGGCTCGGCACGGTGCTCGAACTGCAGGATGTCGGCGTCCGACGGGGCACCACGACGATCCTCGAGCACGTCACCTGGACGGTGCACGAGGGCGAGCGGTGGGTGGTGCTCGGCCGGAACGGTGCAGGCAAGACGACCCTGCTCCAGATCGCCGCCGCGCGCATGCACCCCTCGTCGGGGAGCGCCTCGGTGCTCGGCGAGCGGCTCGGCCGGGTCGACGTCGCCGAGCTGCGGATGCGCATCGGCGTCGCCTCCGCTGCCCTCGCCGACCGGTTCGACCCCGCCGAGCGCGTCGTGGACATCGTGCTGACCGCTGCGTACGCGATGACGGGGCGGTGGCGCGAGCAGTACGAGGCGCTCGACCACGAGCGTGCGCGGACCCTGCTCGGGGTCTTCGGCGTCGGTGAGCTCGCCGAGCGCACCTGGGGCACCTTGAGCGAGGGCGAGCGCAAGCGGACCCAGATCGCGCGGGCCCTGATGACCGATCCCGAGCTGCTGCTGCTCGACGAGCCGGCCGCCGGTCTCGACCTCGGTGGACGGGAGGAGCTGGTCGCGGCGCTCGCCGAGCTCGCCGGCGACCAGCGCTCGCCGGTCCTCGTGCTCGTGACCCATCACGTCGAGGAGATCCCGCCGGGCTTCACGCACCTCCTGCTGCTCAAGGACGGGACGGTGCAT
>NZ_JBFHHB010000020.1:0-21869 GCF_041597215.1 Actinotalea sp. | reverse complement strand
TGAGGACCGCGACGGGGGAGCCGAGCGCGCCGAACGCGGCGATCGCCGCCGCGTAGGCCACGGTCACGAAGGCCATCCGGGCGGCGACGGCCAGCACGAGCCCCTCGACCACCTGCTCGGGCGACAGGGGAGAGGCGTTCATCCCCCAGAACACCCGCCGCCACTTGAACCCCGCCATGATCGTGTAGGTGAACTCCTCGGTGCTCACGCTGATCGCCGCCGTCGCGAGCAGGGCGGGGGCGACGAAGACGACGTACGGCACCGGCCCGTCCGGCCCGAAGCCCACGGGCACGTCGAGGAAGCTGGCCAGGCCCAGCCCGAGGCCGAGCAGGTACAGCAGGGGGTTGCCGATCCCGCCGATGAGGATCGTCCAGCCGTAGGAGCGCATCGCGCGCAGCTGGTGCTCGGCGACGTAGAACGCCCCGAAGCGTCGGGGCCGCTCCGCGACGGCGATCGCCTCCGCTGCCTGGGCCGACACGTCCGTGCTCGCGCTCACTCGATCAGGCTCCGCCCGGTGAGCCGGAGGAAGACGTCCTCGAGGCTGGAGCGACGCACCAGGCTGGTGGTCGGGTGCAGGCCCATCCGCGCGACCTGCTCGAGGACGGCCTCACCGTTCGACGCGTAGACGAGCACGCGGTCGGGCAGGACCTCGATCCGCTCACCGAGGGCACCGAGCCGGTCGGCGACGGCTGCGTTGCGGTCCGAGCCGAAGCGCAGCTCGACCACCTCGCGGGAGGAGTGGGTGCGGATGAGCTCCGCCGGGCTGCCCTCCGCCATGATCCGGCCCTTGTCCACGACCACGAGGCGGTCGCAGAGCTGCTCGGCCTCGTCCATGTAGTGCGTGGTCAGTACGAGAGTGGTCCCGCGCTCCTTGAGCCGGAACAGCCGGTCCCAGAGGACGTGCCGGGCCTGCGGGTCCAGCCCTGTGGTCGGCTCGTCCAGCATGAGCACCTTGGGCTCGTTGACCAGGGCGCGAGCGATCGTCAGTCGTCGCTTCATCCCGCCGGAGAGCGCGTCGACCTTCGCCCGCGCCTTGTCCTCGAGCTGGGCGAAGGCCAGCAGCTCCGTCGCGCGCTCGGCGCACACGGCACGCGGGATGCCGAAGTAGCGGCCGTAGACGATGAGGTTGTCCCGGACCCGCAGCTCCGTGTCGAGGTTGTCCTCCTGGGGGACGACGCCGAGTCGGGAGCGGATCTCCGGGCCGTGCGTGTCGGGGTCCAGGTCCAGCACGCGCAGCTCGCCCGCGGTGCGGGTCGAGACCGCGCCGACCATGCGCATCGTCGTGGACTTGCCGGCGCCGTTCGGCCCGAGCAGCCCGAAGGACTCGCCTGCCGCGACCTCGAAGTCGATCCCGTCGACGGCGGTGAAGTCGCCGAAGCGTTTGGTCAGGCCGGTGGCTGTGATGACGGGAGCGGGCACGAGCGGAGAGGTTACCGCCCGGTACCCCCGCGATGCATCCGGATTCCGGCGGGGCTCAGGTCGAGGCGTACTCCTCGGCCGCGTCGACCTGCTCGTCGCTCGGCCGCACGCCGGTGTACAGCACGAACTGCTCGAGGGCCTGCAGCCGCATGACCTCGTCCCCGCGCAGCACCCGGTGCCCGAGGGAGGCGGCGAAGCGGACCAGGGGCGTCTCGCTCGGCAGGTAGACGACGTCCAGGACGGTCGAGGCCGCGCGCACGACCTCCTCGCCTAAGGCGAGCTCCTCGGACTCGGGACCACCGGTCATGCCGACCGGGCTGGCGTTGACCAGGACGGCCGGGCGGGCGGCCCCCAGCGTGGTGACCGCCTGGAAGCCGTACCGCTCGGCGAGGGCCCGGCCGCGCTCGATCGTGCGCGCGACGACGGTCACGTCCCTGAACCCCGTGTCCCGGAGCGCGGCGACCACGGCCTTGGCCATGCCGCCGGCCCCGAGCACGGCGACGTCCTGCTCGGGGGAGACCCCGTGCTCGACGAGCATGGTGCGGATCGCCAGGTAGTCGGTGTTGTAGCCGATCAGGACGCCGTCGTCGTTGACGATCGTGTTCACCGAGTCGATCGCGGCGGCCGAGGGGTCGATCGCGTCGAGGAACGGCATGCAGGACTCCTTGTAGGGCATCGAGACCCCCGCCCCGCGGATGCCCATCGAGCGGATCCCGCCGACGGTCGCGCCGATGTCGCTCGAGCTGAAGGACTTGTAGAGGAAGTTCAGGCCCAGCTCGGCGTACAGGTAGTTGTGGAACCGGTTGCCGTGGTTCCCCGGGCGTGCTGCCAGCGAGATGCACAGGACCGTGTCGCGATCGATGACGTTCACCATGTCCACAGACTCCCACGGCAGCACGAGACCTCCGCGTCCCGGCTGCGACCAACGTCCCGTTGACAGGGTGTCAACGCAGCCCAGAATCTCTCTCCGAGAGCAGGACAGGACCCGGGTGAGCGAGGAGGACCATGAGCGTCGACCCGCGCATCGTCCCTGCCCTCGGGGTCGCCGCGAGCCTGTCCGCCGTGTCGGCTGTCGCCACGGGGCCGGCTTCCTGGGCGGCCTCGGTGCCCAGGGCCGGTGAGACCTCGCTCGCTGCGTCGGTCGAGCGGTCGGTGATGGCCCCCGACGAACGCCGTGCCGCGATCCTCTCGATCGCCCGCGAGCTCGCCCTCGAGAAGGGTCTGAACCGCACCTCCATCTCCGAGGTGGCCGAGCGCGCCGGGGTCACCAGGGGACTGGTCCACCACTACCTGGGCAGCAAGGACGCCATGGCGGACGAGCTCCTGGACGGGTACATCGAGCAGGTCGTCGCCTCGATCCGTGAGTGGGACGCCCGGCGTGAGGTCGGCAAGATCGACGAGGCCGTCGTCGATGCCGTCGCCCTGCTCCGGCGCCACCTCGGCCACCGTGCGGGCGACCCCGCAGCGCGGCTCCCGCGGATCGACGACGTCAGCATGTTCGTGCGGTTCGTCGACCGGTGCGTCGACGCCATCGTCGACTGCCTGCGCGAGACGACCGTCGCGGCCTACGCCGCGCGGCACACGATCGAGATCGAGCACGTGAGCGAGACCTTCACGGTCCTGCTGCACGGACTGATCGGGCTCACCCGAGCCCACCCCGACGTCGACGACGACGTCCTGGCCGCCATGGTGCGCCAGACCCTCCGCCTGGACGCCACCGCGTCCCCGTCCGCCGGGTCCCCCCTCCCTGCGGAGTCCGCACAGCTGCCCGAAGGAGAGCGCTGAGATGTTCCTGTTCGACTCGATCCCCTGGTACTCCGCCCTGATGTGGGTCGTGGTGGTTGCCGTCCTCATCGGGCTCAACGAGCTCGCCCGCCGCAGCAAGCGCGCAGGTCTCGCGCTGTTCGTCGCTCTGCCGATCGTCCTGACGATCTTCGTCTGGCCGCACACGGCGAGCGCGGGGTCCAGCACCGGCTCCTGGTTCCACTGGGTCAAGGTCTACTCGGCTCTGGCCGGCTGCCTCGGCTTCATGGCGATCCGCTACATCCCGAGGCTCGCCGCGAACAAGTACGCCCTGATGTTCCCCGCCGGGATCCTCGCGCTGAACATCTTCGAGGCCGTCATCCGGGACTTCCAGGTCACCGGGATGCAGGGAATGGTCGACGGCGTGTTCATGGTCGGCGGCGTGTGGAACGTGATGAACGGCATCGCCGGTCTGCTCAACCTGCTGACGATCTGCGGCTGGGCAGGGATCTTCATCAGCCGCAACCGCTCGAAGGACATGATCTGGCCGGACATGGTCTGGTTCTGGATCATCGCCTACGACCTGTGGAACTTCGCCTACGTCTACAACGCCGTCGGTGACCACTCGTTCTACGCCGGTGCTGCGCTGCTGATCTCCTGCACCATCCCGGCGTTCTTCATGACCCGCGGCGCCTGGCTCCAGCACCGGGCGCAGACCCTCGCCTTCTGGATGATGTTCACGATGGCCGTCCCGGCCTTCGTGTCGGACTCCGCCTTCTCGGTGCAGTCCTCGCACAACGAGACGGCACTCTTCGTGGTCAGCGCCATCTCGCTGATCGCCAACGTCGCGGTCGCGGTCTACCAGGTGCACCGCATCCGCACCCGCAGGCTCAACCCGCTGCGCGACGAGCTCTACACGGACCTGCCGGCGTACCGGAAGGTCGCCGAGGCGCACCGCGCCGACGGCGAGGGCACGGTCACCGGAACGGGGACCCCCGCACTCGTCGGCTGAGATCCCCCCTGCCTCGGCAGCTCGGCCGACCTCCCCGAAGGCGGTACCGCCATCTGCGGTACCGCCTTCGGTGCGTCCGCTCTCGATGCGCGTGACGACCCCGCCGGACGCGTCGGGCTGTGCGGCCGACGATGACGTACCCTGTGCGCATGATCCACGCCCTGCTCGTGACGGTGCCCGCGCACTGCACGGTCGGTCGTGCCTGCTGTTGTCGGTGACGTGACCCGCTCCGGCCCGTGGCCCCGCCACCCAGCCGGACGTCCCACCGCAACCCTCCCCGCAGTGCCCTGACCCTCGCGCCCCGAGCGTGAGGGAGGGGACGCGTCGTGCCGCTCCCCGGCACGGACGCCACGGGGTCGAGAACTGGAGCACCCGTGCGCTACGCCCGACACATCAGTGAGCTCGTCGGCAACACCCCGCTCGTCCGCCTCGGAGCCCTCGCCGAGGGCCTGTCGGCGACGATCCTCGTCAAGGTCGAGTACCTCAACCCCGGCGGGTCCGTGAAGGACCGGATCGCCGAACGGATCGTCGCGGCCGCCGAGGCCGACGGCCTGCTGCGACCCGGCGGGACGATCGTGGAGCCGACCTCCGGGAACACCGGGGTCGGCCTGGCCCTGGTGGCCCAGCGCAAGGGCTACCGCACCGTGTTCGTCTGCCCCGACAAGGTCAGCCAGGACAAGCGCGACGTCCTGACCGCCTACGGGGCAGAGGTCGTCGTGACGCCGACCGCCGTCGCCCCCGAGGACCCGGACTCCTACTACTCGGTCTCCGACCGGATCGTCGCCGAGACCCCCGGGGCCTGGAAGCCCGACCAGTACGCGAACCCGAACGGGCCGGCGAGCCACTACGCGAGCACCGGCCCGGAGATCTGGGCCGATACCGACGGGCGGGTCACGCACCTGGTCGCCGGGGTCGGGACGGGCGGAACGATCACGGGGACCGGGCGCTACCTGCGCGAGGTCTCCGCCGACCGGCCGGGCGGTGAGGTGCAGGTCGTCGGCGTGGACCCCGAGGGCTCGGTCTACTCGGGCGGCACCGGGCGCCCCTACCTCGTCGAGGGGGTCGGCGAGGACTTCTGGCCGGCGGCCTATGACCCGACCGTCCCGCACCGGGTGATCGCCGTGAGCGACGCGGAGGCCTTCGCGACAGCACGGCTGCTGGCCCGGCGTGAGGCGCTGCTGCTGGGCGGCTCGAGCGGGATGGCTGTGCACGCCGCGCTGCGCCTCGCCGCCGAGCTCGAGGCCGAGGACCCGGCGCGCGCCGCCGAGGCGGTGATCGTCGTCCTCGCGCCCGACGGGGGCCGGGGGTACCTGTCCAAGGTGTACTCCGACGGCTGGATGCGCTCCTACGGCTTCCTCGACGCCGAGGAGGGGGCCACCGTCGGCGACGTGCTGCGCGGGAAGGAGGGCGCGCTCCCGGAGCTCGTGCACACCCACCCGACCGAGACGGTCAGGGACGCCATCGCGACCCTGCGCGAGTTCGGGGTCTCCCAGATGCCGGTCGTCAGCGCCGAGCCACCGGTCGCGGCGGGGGAGGTGGTCGGCTCGGTGAGCGACCGCATCCTGCTGGACCTCGTCGTCGGCGGCTCCGCGGCACCGGGGGACCGGGTCGCGGACCATATGGGGCCACCGTTGCCGCTGATCGGCGCCGGGGAGTCCCTCAGCGCCGCTCGCGAGGCCCTGCGCGAGCACGACGCCCTGCTCGTCGTGCGTGGCGGCGGCCCGATCGGCGTCCTGACCCGCCACGACCTGCTCGGCCACCTCGCCCGCTGACCCGAGAACAAGGAGCACCCCATGACCGGATTCGCCACCCAGGCCATCCACGCCGGGCAGGAGCCCGACCCGCTCACCGGAGCCGTCGTCCCGCCGCTGTACCAGGTGTCCACCTACCGCCAGGAGTCGGTCGGCCGGCCCACCGGGGGCTGGGAGTACTCGCGCTCGGGCAACCCCACGCGCTCCGCCCTGCAGGACGCCCTGGCCGCCGTCGAGGGGGGTGAGCACGGCTTCGCGACGGCCTCGGGCCTGGCGGCGGCCGACGTCCTGCTCCGCTCGGTCCTGCGGCCAGGCGATCACCTGGTCCTCCCCGACGACGCCTACGGCGGCAGCTACCGCCTCATCGCCCGGGTGTTCGGGGCCTGGGGGGTGGAGCACACGACGGTCCCCGTGGACGACCCGGCAGCGATCGCCGAGGCGGTCATCCCCGGGCGGACGGCGGTCGTCTGGCTCGAGACCCCGACCAACCCCGTGCTCGGCATCGCCGACATCCGTGCCGCGGCGGACGCGGCCCACGCAGGCGGTGCCCTGCTGGTGGTGGACAACACCTTCGCCACGCCCTACCTCCAGCAGCCTCTGGCCCTCGGCGCGGACGTCGTCGTGCACTCCACGACGAAGTACGTCGGCGGTCACTCGGACGTCGTGGGCGGAGCCGTCGTCACCGGTGCGGGGGTGCGGCTCCCGCTCGGGCGCAGCGGCCCCGACGGGACGGACGGGCTGGCGGCGGCCGTGGGGTTCCACCTCAACGCGGCGGGAGCGGTCGCCGGGCCCTTCGACGCGTGGCTGACCCTCCGGGGGCTGCGCACGCTCGCGGTGCGGATGGACCGGCACAGCGCGAACGCGCTCGCAGTGGCGAGGCACCTCGAGGCCCACCCCGCCGTGCGCCAGGTCCTGTACCCGGGGCTCCCGTCGCACCCGGGCCATGCACTCGCCGGCAGGCAGATGCGGGCTGCGGGCGGGATCGTCTCGGTGCGGCTCGCGGACGAGGCCGCCGCGCTGAGGCTGACCGAGTCGACGACCGTCTTCACCCTTGCCGAGTCCCTGGGTGGGGTCGAGTCGCTCATCGAGCACCCGGCACGGATGACCCACGCCTCGGTCGCGGGGACGGCGCTGGCCGTCCCGGACGACCTGGTGCGGCTCTCGGTCGGGATCGAGGACATCGTCGACCTGCTCGCCGACCTGGACCGCGCGTTGGGCTGAGGGGTGTGCGGCCGCGGGACGGTCGTGCCGGTGTGCGGCCACGTGCCGCGGGGGCCCGGTCCCGCGCGAGTAGGATGCGCGCGTGATCGAGGTCCCGTCCCGCCGAGCCGTCAGCGCAGCCTCGTGACGGGCTCGGAGTCGCTCGTCCGCCTCGCGGACGGAACCGTCAAGCAGGTCTCACCTCTGACCGGGACGGTCGTGTGGACCATCCCGGGCCGTGGCGGCCGGCCGTTCGCGATGCCCACGGAGGACAGGCGTGTCGTCGACCCGGAGACGGTGAACCGCCTGTGCTCCTTCTGCCCCGAGCGCTACGTCGAGACGCCTCCCGAGAAGGAGCGACTCGTCGCCGGGCCGGACGGGCCCGTCCTGCTCGAGCGGCTCCCGGCCTCGCGTCTGAGTGACACCGTCGCCGAGCTGCGCCGGGTGCCGAACCTCTTCGAGATCCTCTCCGTCGACTACTGGCGGGTCAACCACGGCTACGTCCCCTCGGGTGACCTTCTCGCGCGGGCCTCCGCGTACGTCGCTGAGCCGGCGGGCAGGGAGCAGGTCCTGACGCTGCTCGCCCGGCGCGCGGGCGCGACCGGGCTCGGGGCGGTCTGGGCGACCGAGTCGGAGACCGAGCAGCTGGCGCAGGCGATCGACCTGTTCGCCGGTACGCACGACGTCGTCGTCGCACGCCGTCACGTCGTCGACGGGGCGCGCTTCGAGGACGAGCTCGCCGGATCGGGCACCCTGACGCCGGACGAGCACGGCGCCTACCTCGCCTTCTCGGTCAAGGCGATGGCCGCCCTGTACCGCAGCCAGCCGCACGCGCGGTACGTCGCCGTCTTCCAGAACTGGTTGCGGCCGGCGGGGGCCTCCTTCGACCACCTGCACAAGCAGCTCGTCGCGATCGACGAGTACGGCCCGCAGACGGAACGCGAGCTCGAGCGTCTCGCCGTCGAGCCCGACGTCTACACCACGGCCGTGCTCGACCACGCAGCGGCGCACCGCCTCGTGATCGCCGAGAACGAGCACGCGATCGCCGTCGCGGGGGTCGGGCACCGCTACCCGGCGATCGAGGTCTACTCCACCAGCGCTCACCAGCTCCCGTGGGAGCACAGCGATGCGGAGATCCGCGGCTTCTCCGACCTCCTGCACGCGGTGCACGCGGCGACCGGCGCGCATGTGCCGACGAACGAGGAGTGGCACCACCGGCCGCCCTCCGCTGAGCAGCCGATGCCCTGGCACGTCGTCCTCAAGTGGCGCGTGTCGACCCTCGCGGGCTTCGAGGGCGGGACGAAGATCAACGTGAACACCATCGACCCGTTCACGCTGCGTGACCGGGTGGTCACCGCGATCGCTCGGCTGCGGGGACGCGGTGAGGTGGCGATGATGGCGGTGGGCGACGAGTGCTCCCACCGCCGCGGGGTCCTGAAGTACACCGACTGAGCTTCGCTCGGGACGGTCCGACCAGGGAGGGATCGCGATGCACTTCCGACTCAGTGGCACCGTCCTGGACGCTCGGCACCCCGAGGCGCTCGCGGGCTTCTACCAGGCGCTCCTGGGCTGGGAGGTCGCCTCGCAGGACCCGACCTGGGTGGCGCTGCGCGCCCCGGGCGGTGGTGCAGGGCTGTCCTTCCAGCTCGACCCCGAGCACGAGGAGCCGGTCTGGCCCTCGCAGGCGGGCATCGGTCAGATGCAGCTGCACCTGGACATCGGCGTCGACGACCTCGCCGCCGGGGTCGAGCGCGCGGAGTCGCTCGGCGCGCGCCGGGCTCCGGTCCAGCCGCAGACCGGCGTCGTGGTCCTCCTCGACCCCGAGGGCCACCCCTTCTGCCTCTTCACCTCCGGCTGAGGTCGCGCTCCGTCGTCGAGATCGCCGATCCGTTGCGAGGTCGCCTGTGCGAACCTGCGATCTCGCGTCGAACCTGCGATCTCGCGTCGAACCTGCGATCTCGCGGCGTGGGACCCGGGGCGTGGGACCCGGGGCGGGGGACCCGGGGCGGGCCTCAGGTCGCGAGCCGCGGGGCGAGGGCGAGTGCCGCTCCGGCCATCGCGACCGGCGCGGCCGGCGGCAGGTCGTCGACCCCGTCGACCACGTCGACGACGGCGAGGGTGACGTTGTCCCGCGCGTCGGCGCCGAGGGCCATCGCCATCAGCGTGTCGGCGGCCGCGGCCGGGTCCTGCTCGTCCACGAGCACCTGGAGCACCTGCTGCTCGGCGACGTAGTCGGTCAGTCCGTCGCTCGCGAGCAGCCACCGGTCGCCCGGAACGGTCGGGACGCGCTGCACCCGCAGGTGCCCGGGATCGGTGAGTCCGCCGGAGAGCGACCACAGGATGATGTTGCGGTGGGGATGCTGCCAGGCGTCGGCGGGGTCGACCGAGCCCTGGTCCACCAGCTCCTGGACGAGGGAGTCGTCGCGGGTGACCCGGTGTCCCTCGCCCGCGTGGACGAGGTAGGCGCGGGAGTCGCCCACATGGGCGACGAGCACGGCGTCGTCCACCGCGACGATCGCGGTCAACGTCGTCGCCATCCCGATGAGCGTGGGGTCCTGGGCGGAGAGCGCTGCGAGCCCGGCGTTCGCCCTCGCAACCACCCCTCGGACGGCGTCCGCGTCCCACCCCTGCGGCTCCGGGTCCGCGGTGAGCGCCGCGAGGACCGTGTGGACGGTGTGCGCGGAGGCGACGTCGCCCGCCGCACGGCCGCCGACCCCGTCCGCGACGATCGCGCACGACGGACCGGCGCCGGCGGAGTCTTGGTTGGTCGACCGGTGCTCGCCGACGGCCGACCTCAGCTCCGTGCGCAGTGCCGGCCTCACCGTCGGGTCGTCGGGGGCTCGGGCGACGTGGCGCGGTGGGGGTGCGCGCCTGGGTGCGGGTGCATGGGCTCCAGCCTGCCATGCACGGTCTGAGTCCTAGGTCATGCCTCGGGGGTCGCGGACAGTCCTAGCGTGCGAAGGGACACTGTTGTCGAAACCATGGGGCCCACGGTGAACATTGTTCCGGGTACGCGCGTCGTCGATCGTCATCCGTCGAGTGCGGTTCCACCGGGCGGTTCCGGAGGGCTCCGTCCCAGGGTTCGTCGTCGCCTCCGGGTACCGCAGGCGCTCCTGCTCAGCTCCGCGGTCGGCCTCGCGCTCAGCGGCTGCGCGACGACCGCTCAGCGTGAGGGTGGGACGGCCGGTGGCGGTGAGGCGAGCCTGGTCCTTCCTGACCTCGCGGCCGTCACCGTCGTCGGCGGCGTCTCGGGCCGCCTGCTCCTGATCCTCGGCCTGGTCGTCTGCCTCCTCGGCCTCGGCTTCGGCTTCATGGCCTTCGTCCAGCTGCGCGCCCTTCCCGTGCACCCCTCGATGCGCGAGGTCTCCGAGCTGATCTACTCCACCTGCAAGGCGTACCTGATCCAGCAGGGCAAGTTCCTGATGATCCTGTGGGGCTTCATCGCCGCGGTGATCGTCGTGTACTACGGGTTCCTCGTCGGGTTCCCCTGGGGCCGGGTGGCGGTGGTCATCTCCTTCAGCCTCATCGGCATGGCCGGCTCGTACTCGGTCGCCTGGTTCGGCATCCGGGTGAACACCTTCGCCAACTCGCGCACGGCGCACGCCTCCCTCGACGGCAGGCCGCTCCACGTCCACCGCATCCCGATGAAGTCCGGGATGTCGATCGGCATGGTGCTCATCAGCCTCGAGCTGCTGATGATGCTCGTCATCCTGCTCTTCCTCCCGGCTGACCTCGCAGGGGCGTGCTTCATCGGCTTCGCGATCGGTGAGTCCCTCGGCGCGGCCGCCCTGCGCATCGCCGGCGGCATCTTCACCAAGATCGCCGACATCGGCTCCGACCTCATGAAGATCGCGTTCAAGATCAAGGAGGACGACGCCCGCAACCCCGGTGTCATCGCCGACTGCACGGGGGACAACGCCGGCGACTCCGTCGGCCCCAGCGCCGACGGCTTCGAGACCTACGGCGTGACGGGCGTCGCGCTCATCACCTTCATCCTGCTCGGCGTGAACGACCCGAGCATCCAGGCAAGCCTCCTGGTGTGGCTCTTCGTCGTCCGCGCCGTGATGCTCATCGCCTCCGTCGTCTCCTACCTGCTGAACGACGCGTGGACCAGGGCGCACTATGCGAAGGCCGAGCGGATGAACTTCGAGGTGCCGCTGACCTCGCTCGTCTGGCTCACCTCCGCCCTGTGCATCGCGTCGACCTTCGCCACGACGTACCTCGTGCTGGCGGACGCCGTCGGGCCGGACCTGTGGTGGAAGTTCGCGACGATCGTGTCCTGCGGGACGCTGGCCGGTGCGCTCATCCCCGAGCTCGTCAAGGCCTTCACCTCCACCGGGAGCAAGCATGTGCGCGAGGTCGTCAAGAGCTCGCGACAGGGCGGCGCCTCGCTGAACATCCTCTCCGGCCTCGTCGCAGGGAACTTCTCGGCCTACTGGCTCGGCGCGGCGATCGTCAGCCTCATGGGTGCGGCGTACCTCATCGGTGAGCAGGGCCTGGAGGCCCTGATGATCGCCCCGGCGGTGTTCGCCTTCGGCCTGGTGGCCTTCGGCTTCCTCGGCATGGGCCCGGTGACGATCGCCGTCGACTCCTACGGCCCGGTGACCGACAACGCGCAGAGCGTCTACGAGCTCTCGACGATCGAGGACCTCGAGGGGATCGACGTCGAGCTCGAGCGCGACTACGGCATCGACGTCCGCTGGGAGCGGGCCAAGCAGATGCTCGAGGAGAACGACGGCGCCGGCAACACCTTCAAGGCCACGGCCAAGCCGGTGCTGATCGGCACGGCCGTCGTGGGTGCCACGACGATGATCTTCTCGATCATCATGAGCCTGACCGAGGGGCTGGAGACGGGGCTGGAGAACCTCTCCCTGCTGCACCCGCCGTTCCTGCTCGGTCTGGTGAGCGGTGGTGCGGTGATCTTCTGGTTCACCGGTGCCTCGATCCAGGCCGTCACCACGGGCGCCTACCGCGCGGTGGAGTTCATCCGCACGACGATCCGGCTCGACGGCGTGACCAAGGCCAGCGAGGCCGACTCGCGCAGGGTCGTGGAGATCTGCACGCAGTATGCGCAGCAGGGCATGCTCAACATGTTCCTCGGCGTCTTCTTCGCCACCTTGGCGTTCGCCTTCGTCGAGCCGTACTTCTTCATCGGCTACCTCATCTCCATCGCGATCTTCGGCCTCTACCAGGCGATCTTCATGGCCAACGCCGGTGGCGCCTGGGACAACGCGAAGAAGATCGTCGAGGTCGACCTGCACGCCAAGGGCACGGCCCTGCACGACGCGACGATCGTCGGCGACACGGTGGGCGACCCCTACAAGGACACCTCCTCGGTGGCCCTCAACCCGGTGATCAAGTTCACGACGCTCTTCGGCCTCCTCGCCGTCGAGCTCGCCGTGAGCCTGGTCGACGACGGGCTGCACACCCTGGTGCTCGTCCTCGCAGCGGTGTTCTTCGCGGTGTCGGTGTACTTCGTGCACCGGTCCTTCTACGGGATGCGCATCACCTCGTCCCTCGCCGACGACGACGCCGCCGAGCTCGACGAGCCGACACCGGGCGATGCGGGTGGCGCCGGACTGATGGATCCGCGCACCCGGACGGGGTCGGTGGAGGCGGAGACCGGCCGCCCGGGCTCCGCGACCGGTCAGGTCACCGACGCGCTGGTCGAGCTGGGAGCGGGGGAGGAACGATGAAGGTCGCGATCCACTACGAGGGGTCCACCGTCGAGGACGGGCGGGTGGCCGGGCACGACGCGGGAGCCACCCTGGTGCGTCGGCTCATGCGGGTCTTCCCCCACGCCCAGCTCATCGGTCACGCGCTCCGGCACGCCGAGGGCTTCGACGTCGTCCCGCTGGAGTTCATCGACACGGACGACACCGTCGTCATCAACATGGACGTCATCGACTCGATGGCCATCTGGCGCACGCTGCGCACGGCCGGCGGCGAGCCGAAGATCATGAACTTCGTCTGGTGGAACACCTCGCAGTACCAGCACGAGGTCCAGCGCACGTCTCTCGCGCTCTCCTGCGCCCTCTTCCCGACCTTCGCGAACTCCGAGCGCACCGCGAGCGAGGTCTCGGAGATCGTCCGGTCCTGGACGGTCCCGCAGATCGCGGAGAAGGCCAGGATCGCGTGGGTCAACCTGGGCATCCGCCTCGAGCACGTCCAGCCCCGCGAGGAGCCGGACGTCCCGGTCGTGCTCTACCCGGCGATCTACCTCTCCGAGCGCAAGCAGCCCCAGGTCTTCCTCGACGTCGTGGAGCGTGTCGTCAAGCGGACCCCGATCCGGCTCGAGGCGCGCCTCCACGAGTCGCACCTCATCAGCGAGCGGGCGATGCGGATGTCCCGCCCGCACTGGTCGTGGGTCGGTCCGCTGACGGCGACCCGTGAGGACTACTGGCACGCCCTCGCCCGCACGACGGCCTTCCTCGCGACCGCGACGGAGGAGTCCTACGGACTGGAGTACATCGAGGCCCTCGTCGCCGGTGCGGTCGGCATCTTCCCCGACCGGCCGTGGGCCCGCGCCATCCTGCCGGAGGGCTACCCGTTCCTGTGGCGCACCCAGGCAGAGGCGGAGGAGATGCTCTACCGGGCGGTCACCGAGACCGCGGCCTGCCGGGCGGAGCTCGACGCCGTCGCGGGTGGCAGCTTCGCCGAGTGGCTGCGTTCGCGGCACGACGACGACTTCTTCGAGAAGGCCGTGGCCGACCGCGTCGCGGAGTGGTTCGGCTCCTGAACCAGGCCGCACGGAGGGCCGACCGCGGACGGGGCATGTCGCTGCGGGACCGTCTCGACTAGCGTCGGCCCATGGCCGAACCCGACACGGTCCTCGTCGGCCGCGAGCCGCCGGCCGGTCTCGACGTCCCGATGACGCTGCGCAAGGCCGAGCCATGGCTCGTCATCGGGCTCGCCGTGCACGGGCTCGCGGTCGATCTCGTCGACTCCACCTCGACGATGGAGTACCTCGTCGTCTCGGTCTCGCTGCTCGGGGTCCTGGGTGTCGCCGGGCTGCTCGGCTGGCGTTCGAGGGTCGCCGTGGTCGTCCGCTGCGGCACCGCGATCGTCCTCGGCTACGTGCTCATGCTCGCGGGCGGCCCCTCGGGCGGCTACATCCTGCTGTGGTACTTCGTGCTCGCGGCGGTCTACCCGCTCGTGCTGCCCTCCGTGGAGGGCTGGGTCCTCGTCGCCGTCATTCCGGTCGCCTACCTCGCGCTCCTGCCGTTCGGGGCTGCGGACGGGCCGGTCGCGATCGCCCTCGTCCGGGCCGGATCCCTCGTCTTCGTCGCATCCTTCGTGCACACCGGGGCTGCGGCCTTCCGACGGGCCGTCGCTCAACGCGACGGCGCGTTCGACCTCCTCGACACCTACTCGCACGGGTCGCCCGTCGGTATGGCGCTGTGGGACCGGGACCTGCGGGTGCGGCGGATGAACCAGGCGCTCGCCTCCCTGCTCGGACTGCAGACGGGAGACCAGCTCGGACGGCGACCGCACGAGATCCCCGGCATGCCCCCCGTCGTCGCGGACCACCTGCGGTCCGTGCTCGCGACGGGCACGCCCGAGAGGGACGTCGAGATCCTCGGGGGCGGTCGCACCTTCGTCACGAGCTGGTACCCGGTGCGCTCGGGGCGGGAGGTCGTCGCCGTCGGGTCCGTCGTCGTGGACGTCAGCGCCGAGCGGGAGGCGACGCGTGCGCTCACCCAGGCGGCGACGCACGACCCGTTGACCCGGCTGCCCAACCGCGCCCTGCTCTCCGAGCGGCTGGCCGACGCCCTCGGCAAGGCCGACCGCTCGGGCCAGAGCGTCGCGGTGCTCCTGTGCGACGTCGACCGGTTCAAGGTGGTCAACGACTCCCTTGGTCATGACGCCGGGGACGAGCTGCTCCGGGCGACGGCGTCCCGGCTCTCGGCCGTCGTCGGCCCCGACGACACCGTCGCCCGACTCGGCGGTGACGAGTTCGCGATCGTCGCCGCCGGACTGGGCCCCGCTGCCGCGCGGTCCTTGGGGGAGCGGATCTGCGCCGAGAGCCGCCGCCCGCTGCGGGTGGGCGCCGACTGGGTCACCTCGACGATGTCGGTGGGGGTGACGGTCGCCGCCGACGGAGAGACCGACCCCGTCGGGGTGCTCCGGGACGCCGATGCCGCCATGTACCGCGCGAAGGAATCGGGCCGTGACCAGGTCGCGATGTTCGACGTCGGTCTGCGGCCCGCGACGAACGAGCGCCTGGAGTTCCGTGCCTCGCTGCGCCGGGCCGTCGAGGCGGACCAGATCCGTGTGGTGTACCAGCCCGTCTACCGCCTCGACCGGCTTCGCTCCGGGTCGGCGAGGGCGGGCCGCGGCAGGCGTGGCGGGAGCAACGGTGCGACCGCGAGCGCGGCGGAGGCCTCCGAGATCGTCGGGTTCGAGGCCCTCGCGCGGTGGACGGGGCCGGAGGGAGAGGTCTCGCCGGCGGTGTTCATCCCGACGGCCGAGGATGCGGGCTTCATCGCCGCACTGGGCGAGCAGGTGCTCCGGCATGCCTGTTCCGCACTGGTCGGCTGGCGGCGGGCGACGGGTCGGCCCCTGACGGTCGCGGTCAACCTGTCCGCACGGCAGCTCGCGGACCCGCGCTCGGTCGCGAGGATCGGAGCGATCCTCGCCGATGTCGGGGTGCCGGCGTCCGCGGTTCACCTGGAGATCACCGAGAGCATCCTCATGGCGGACGTCGAGGGCAGCATCCGGCGCTTGCGTGAGCTCCGCGCCCTTGGCGTCTCCCTCGCCGTCGACGACTTCGGCACCGGCTACAGCTCGCTCGCCTACCTGCGCGACCTCCCGGTCGACATGCTGAAGATCGATCGGTCCTTCGTCTCGAGGCTGCCGGAGGACAGTGCGGTGATCGGCTTCGTCGTCGACCTCGCGCGGGCGATCGGGGCGAAGACCGTCGTCGAGGGGGTGGAGACCGCCGAACAGCTCAGGGGAGTGGCGCGCGCCGGCTGCGACATCGCCCAGGGCTACTACCTGAGCAGGCCGCTGGGAGCTGCCGAGATCTCGAGCCTGCTCGCCACGGGTGGCCGCGCTCGGAGCTGACGGCGCCTCGCCGGGCGGGGGACGGACGGGCCTCGGCGTGGCCACCACTCGGCGTGGCCACCACTCGGCGTGGCCACCACTCGGCGTAGACACCACGAGAGGCCCCACCCCTGAGGGGTGAGGCCTCTCGTGTTCGCCTGTACCCGGTCAGAGACCGGAGAGGGGGCGGAGGATCAGAGCGGGCGGATGTTCGACGCCTGCGGGCCCTTGGGGCCCTGCGTGACCTCGAACTCGACCTTCTGGTTCTCGTCCAGCGAGCGGTACCCGGAGGACGCGATCGCGGAGTAGTGGGCGAAGACGTCGGCGCCGCCGTCGTCGGGGGCGATGAAGCCGAAGCCCTTTTCGGCGTTGAACCACTTCACGGTTCCAGTAGTCATGGTGCTCCTTCCAGAGCGGTCAACCGATGGCGCGACTCGCCACCGATCGTCACAAGTTCGTTCGTCTGCTCTGGCAAGAGAAGGGGCTACCGGTACTCCGGGGCACTCAAACGCAAGAAACACTGCAACGTTGCGAGGAACGCTACACGACACCCCCGCATCGTGCACAGTACTCCCGGCTCCGGATCTCGTGACCCGGAGCACTCCCGGGGCGACGGGCGGTGGTCCGGGTGCGCCGAGCGCCGAGCGGTGCCGGGAGCGCGCCGACGTTCGCTCCCGGCGCAGGGGCGATCTCCCGCTGCTAGAGACAGCAGGCGATCCGCAGGTTACGGTTGCGTAGGTACTGATGTGTTGCCCCGGCACTGCGTCGCCCTCCGAACGAACGGAACGTGTCGATGGTCGCAACCGACCAGTCCTTCTCCCCCTCGGGCACCTCGGTGCCCTCGACAGGAGCATCGGGTGTGTCGGTCGCGCCACGCGAGCGTCAGGTGAGCGAGTTCACGGCCCTGACCCGCACCGTCTCCGACGCCGGACTCATGCGTCGGCGCCACGGCTGGTACTGGACGAGGTTCGGTCTGCTGACCGGGCTGCTCGTCGCCATGGGTGTGGCCTTCGTGCTCATCGGTCACTCCTGGTGGCAGCTCGCGCTGGCCGCGGGCCTCGCGCTCGTGCTCGGCCAGGTCATGTTCCTCGGGCACGACGCAGCCCACCGTCAGATCTTCGCCTCCGGGCGCTGGAACGACTGGGCGAGCCTGGTCATCGCGAACCTCTACGCGGGGATGAGCTACGGCTGGTGGCAGCACAAGCACAGCCGGCACCACGCCAAGCCCAACCAGGTCGGCGCGGACCCGGACATCAGCGGTGAGGTCATCCTCTTCCACACCCAGGAGCGCGAGGTCGCGACCGGCGCCAAGGCGTGGTTCCTCAAGCGCCAGGGGTGGCTGTTCTTCCCGCTCCTGCTGCTCGAGGGCCTCAACCTGCACGTCTCCGGGGTGCGGACGATCTTCGGTCGCGGTGAGGTCAAGCGCCGTCCCGTCGAGATCGCCTTCGTCACCCTGCGGCTCGGCGGTTACCTCGTCGCGGTCTTCTGGGTGCTGCCCGTCGGCATGGCCGTCGCGTTCCTCGCGGTGCAGCTCGGCCTCTTCGGTCTGTACATGGGTGCGGTCTTCGCCCCGAACCACAAGGGCATGCCGATCGTCCCGCGGGACTCCCGGATCGACTTCCTCAGCCGTCAGGTCCTCATGAGCCGCAACATCCGCGGCGGCCGGCTGACGGACTGGTTCATGGGCGGGCTCAACTACCAGGTCGAGCACCACCTGTTCCCCAGCATGGCGCGGCCCCACCTGCGCAGGGTCCAGCCGATCGTGCGCGAGTTCTGCGCCGGTCGCGGCATCCGGTACACCGAGACGAGCCTCACGGAGTCCTACGGGATCGTCATCCGTTACCTCAACGAGGTCGGCCTCGCTGCGCGGGATCCCTTCCAGTGCCCGCTCACCCTGGAGATGCGCTCGGCTCGCTGAGTCCCCGCACGGCGCCGGGGATGCCGGCGCCGTGGTTCAGCCCTGCCGGGCCGTCACGGTGCGCAGCAGCACGGGGACGACGTCCTCGAGAGACCGGTCGGGCTGGAAGGCGAGCCATTCGAGACCGGCGACGAGCGTCGCGCCGAAGACGGCGCTGCCCATGATCGAGGCGTCCCTTGCCGTGGTCCCGGGGCTCGCGGCGAGCACTCCCTCCGCGAAGACGCTGACGGCCTCGTCGTGCAGGAGCCGGATCGACGACTGCCAGTCCCGACCCGTGCGGAAGACCTCGGAGGCGATCACCTTGGCGAATGCCGGGTGGTCGCGGATCTGCCGGAGCAGCTCACCGACGAGGCACTCCAGGGCCGGGCGTCCGGGTTCTCGCGCGAGGGATGCGCGCAGCCCGGTGGTCAGGCGCCCGATGCCCTCGGTGAGGATGTCGGTGAAGAGATCCGTCTTCGAGCCGAAGTTGTAGTAGACCGAGCCCTTGGCGACCCCGGCGACCTCCGCGATCTCGTCGACGGAGGTCGCCGTGAAGCCCTGCTCGGCGATCAGGCCAACGGCGGCCTCGAGGATGTGGCGCTTGGTCCCGGTGGTCGCCGGGCGCCCACGCTGGCCGCTGGGGATGCTCATGGTGGCCCAGCCTCTCAGATCGTCAGCACGGGGTGGAGCCGTTCGAGGGTCCAGGTGCGCATCCGGCCGGCCCGCCAGGCGGTCACGGCGAGCGAGCCGATCGCGATCGCGGCGAGCACCGCGACGGAGGACCAGAGTCGCCCGTCGATCCCGCCGGTGATGACCTCGCGCAGTCCGGTCACCGCGTAGGTCATCGGCAGGAGGTCGTGGATGGCGCGGAAGAAGGCCGGGGTGGTCTCCACGGGGTAGGTGCCGCCGGAGGAGGCGAGCTGGAGCATGAGCAGCGCGAGGATGGCCACCTTGCCGGCAGCAGGACCGAGCACGGCGATGAGCATCTGCTGGAGCGTGATGAACGCCATCGCGACCAGCAGGGTGACGCCGATGGTGCCCAGCACGGAGGCCATCTCCAGGCCGACACCGAGGTGGATCACGGTCAGCATCACGGCGACCTGAGCCACGCCGATGATCCCTGCGGGGAGGAAGCCCGCGAAGGTCGCCCGGAAGCCCGAGGCGGGGGTGGCCAGCGCACGGGAGGGGAGCGGGCGGAACAGCAGCCAGGTGATGAGCGATCCGACGAAGAGCGCGAGCGGGATGAAGAACGGCGCGAAGCCCTCGCCGAAGCCCTCGGCCTCGCTCACGTAGGACTCCTCGAGCGTGACGGGCGTGGAGATGACCTCTCCCCGGGCCGCCCGCAGCGCGTCGGAGTCGTCAGGGATCGCCTCGGCACCCTCCCCGAGCCCCGCCGCGAGAGTCCCCGCTCCGTCGCTGAGCTGGTCGGCTCCGTCGGCGAGGGCGTGGGCGCCGTCGGCGAGGAGCGCCGTCCCTGCCTCGAGCTCCGTGGTGCCGTCCGCGAGCTGTGCGGTCCCACCGGCGAGCGTGTCGGCGCCGTCGGCGAGGGCCGTGGTGCCGCTGGCGAGCTCCCCGGCGCCGGTGGCGAGCTGGTCCGCCCCGGTGGCGAGCTGCCCCACGGCGGTGTCCAGCGCCGACGCGCCCGCGGAGACCTCGCCCGCGCCGGTGGCGAGCTGC
Source organism: Actinotalea sp. (assembly GCF_041597215.1). Lineage (GTDB taxonomy): Bacteria > Actinomycetota > Actinomycetes > Actinomycetales > Cellulomonadaceae > Actinotalea. Next base: position 2,125 of record NZ_JBFHHB010000020.1, on the reverse strand, counting down.
TCGGCCCCGGTGGCGAGCTGCCCGACCGCCGTGTCCAGCGCCGATGCGCCCGAGGCGAGCCCCGCGGCGCCGGCGTCGAGTGCGGCCAGCTGCGTGGCGGTCGATTCGAGGTCGATGCTGCCGAGCCCGGTGACGACGGCCGAGAGCTGGGCGAACGCGCTCGCTGCGGCCGTGTCGGTCGGTGCCATGCTCCCGAGGTAGGTCAGGGCCGTCGTCAGCGCAGGGGAGGCCGACTCGAGCGAGGTCGAGAGGGCGCCGATCTGCCGCACGGCCGCGGAGACCCCCGCCGAGAGCTGGTCGGCGCCCGCGGTGAGCTCGGCGCTGCCGGCCCTGGCAAGATCGAGGTTGTCCGCGAGGCTCGTGGCCCCGGCGGTGAGCTGCTCGGCCCCGGCGGTGAGGTCGGAGCTGCCGGTCCGGGCGAGGTGGAGGTTGTCGGCGAGGCTCGTGGCCCCGCTCGACAGCTCGGTCGCTCCGGCCGACGCGGTGTGTGCGCCGGTGGCGAGCAGGGTCGCCCCGTCAGCGGCGTCCCCGGCGCCCGAGGCGAGCAGGGTCGCTCCCTCGTGGCTCGCATCCACCCCGTCGGCCAGCTGCCCGCCCCCGTCCGCGAGCTCCCCGCCGGCCGCCTGGAGCGTGATCGCCCCGTCTGCTGCCGTCGCGAACCCGTCCCGCGCCGAGCCGAGCCCGACGAGGACGGCGTCCACGGCCTCGTCGCCGATCGCGCTCCGGACGGCCTCGTCGACCTGGACCATCGCGCTGTGGCCGAGGACGCTCGCGAGGAAGGAGGTGGAGTCGTTGTAGGTCACGTCGAGCCGGGCAGCGGTCGGGGAGTCGCCCTCGGCCGAGGCGACGTCCTGGGAGAAGCCCTCCGGGATCTGCAGGGCGAAGTAGTAGGTGCCGTCCTCGACCCCGCGCTGCGCGGAGGCGGCATCGGTGCTGACCCACTCGAGGTCGGCCGAGTCGAGCAACGTGTCGGTGACCTCCTGGCCGGCGTCGAGCACGGTGCCGTCCTCGAGGGTCACGGCGCGGTCGGCGTTCACCAGGGCGACGGGGAGGCGGTCCATGTTGCCGGTCGGGTCCCAGAAGGCCCACAGGTAGAGCGCCCCGTAGAGAAGCGGGATGAGGATCAGGGCGGCGATGGCGATCTTCGGCAGCGTCCCGCGCCGGAAGCGGCGAAGCTCGGTTCCGGTCGAGGTCAGAGCAGACATGGGTTCCCTTTCGGGGGAGGTGGGTCGTGGTCGGCCCGCGGACGGGCCGGGAGGTCAGCCGGCGTGCCGGGCGTGCGGTCCCGTGGTCAGGAAGACCTGCCTCGGCGGTCGCGCCCAGGAGAACCGCGCGACCTCGTCGAGGGAGGCGGCCGAGGCGACGACGGTCACACCCTGGGCGGCGATCGCCTCCAGTCGGGACCAGACGAACTGCCGCCGGGCGCTGTCGTGCACCTGGTCGACGTCGTCCACCACGAGCAGGTCGGGCTCCTGGAGCATCGCGAGGCCGATGCGCAGCAGCATGACGTCGACCTCGTCCAGGTCCCACACGACGCTCTCGACCCGCGGCAACGGGCGCGGGCCGAAGACGGGGGCGGCCATCCGGTTCACGTGCTCCTGGCTCACCGACGGGATCGGGCGGTACCAGGGGGTCAGCCATGCCAGGCGCTCGCGGACGAGGTTGCCGACGGTGACGGACTCGTCGAGGTCGTCGATCCCCGCGAATCCGGCGAGGGCAGCACGGCGCTGGACGGCACGCCGCCGGCGGGGGAGCGGCTCGCCGAGCACGACGAGCTCACCGCCGCGGTCGGGCACCATGCGGCCCGCGAGCGTCAGCAACAGGCTCGACCGGCCACCGCCCTGGGGTCCGTGGATGATCGCGAGCTCTCCCGGCTCCACCTCGAGGTCGACGGGTCCGTACACGGTGCCCCTGCTCCCGTGCAGGACGAGAGAGCGGGCGCGGACGGCCGGTGCCACGGGGGTCCGCGCGTCGGGGGTGAGCGTGGCGGCAGCGTCCTCGTGGCTGGTGGGCAAGGCGGTCATGGCATCCTCGGTTCGTTAAACTGACCAGTCAGTACAAACATAGGACGATGAGGCCGTCCTGCCAAGTCGTCGGAGTGGCGGAGCAGCCCGAGCGAGTCAGG
>NZ_JBFHHB010000019.1:0-21931 GCF_041597215.1 Actinotalea sp. | reverse complement strand
CGAGGAAGCGCTGCGCGACGTCCGGGAGCTCGTCGGCACGAGCCTGGCCGCCCAGGAGTCGGTGCCTGCCGCCTTCGCCGTCCTCGCGCTCTGGCCGGACGACCCGTGGCGCGCCTGCCTCGCGGCGGCGGGCCTCGGGGGCGACAGCGACACGATCGCGGCGATGGCCGGCGCGATCGCCGGCGCCTGCCACGGGACTGCCGGCTTCCCGGCAGAGGCCCTGCGCACGATCCGGGAGGTCAACCACCTGGACCTCGACGGCGTCGCAGACGCCCTTCTGGCCTTGCGATGAGCGCCTCGGCAGCCGCAGCATCCCGGCCGATCGACCGCCTCGTGAGCGTCGGGAACGTCGTGATCGACCTCGTGGCCCGCGTCGACTCCCTTCCGGAGCGTGGTGGCGACGTCCTCGCCAGCGGCGGTCGCCTCGAGCCGGGCGGAGGGTTCAATCTCATGGTCGCCGCGCGGCGCCAGGGCCTGCCGACCGCGTACGCGGGCACGACGGGCACAGGGCCGTTCGGTGACCTCGCACGGGCGGCGTTGGCCAGGGAAGGGATCGACTGCGTGCACGCGGCGGTGCGCGGGGTGGACACGGGCTTCGACGTGGCACTCGTCGACGCGGACGGGGAGCGCACCTTCGTGACCGCCGTCGGCGCCGAGGCCGAGCTCACGGTCGAGCGCCTGGACGCGGTCGAGATCCGACCGACGGATGCTCTGGTGATCTCCGGCTACTCCCTCCTGCACCCGGCGAACCGGGCAGCGATCCTGGGCAGGCTCCCGTCCCTGCCGGCCGAGACACTGGTGGTCTACGACCCGGGTCCCCTCGGCCACCAGGTGTCCGCTGCCGACCTCTGCGTCCTGCACGCGCGGATCGACTGGTGGAGCGGGAACGCGAGGGAGGTGCTCCTCGCGACGGGCGAGGACGACCCCGAGCGGGGAGCGGGGATCTTGGCGACATTGCTCGCCCGGGCGCGGGTCGTCGTGCGGACGGGAGCGTCGGGCTGCCTGCTCGCCGATCCGAGCGGGACGGCCGTGACCGTGCCGGGCTTCCCGGTCGAGGTGCTCGACACGAACGGCGCGGGGGACGCGCATGTCGGCGTCATGATCTCCGCACTCGCGGAGGGACTGCCACCGAAGGAGGCCCTGGTCCGGGCGAACGCCGCCGCGGCCGTGGCCGTGACCAGGGAAGGGCCGGCGCAGGCGCCCGAGCGCGACGAGCTCGAGTCCTTCCTCCTCGAGCGGCGACCGGGCGGTGCTCCGGCAGGCTCCCCGGCGCCGACCGGCTGACGGACGTCCCGGTCCGCCCTGCCGATCGGCGTGGCACGATCGGCAGATGGCGACCCTCACCCCCGCGGCCGGACGTCCGCTTCCCGTGAGCGAGCTCGCCGCGCGACTGGGTGCTGCGGTGCGCGGTGAGGTGCACACCTCGACCCTGCGGCGTGCGGAGTACTCGACGGACGCGTCGAACTACCGCGTGGTGCCGGAGGTCGTCGTCGTCCCGTCGGACGTCGGGGACCTGAGCGCCGTCGTGGAGATCGCCAGGCAGACCGGGACGCCGCTGACCCTGCGCGGAGGCGGGACCTCCGTCGCGGGGAACGCCGTGGGCCCGGGGATCGTCGTCGACACCTCTCGGTACCTCACCGCGATCGGCCCGATCGACACCGAGGACCGCACGGCGTTCGTCGAGCCCGGTGTCGTGATGAGCGAGCTGCAGGCGGCGGCGGCGCCGTTCGGCCTGCGCTTCGGTCCGGATCCCTCGACCCAGAACCGCGCGACCCTCGGCGGGATGATCGGCAACAACGCCTGCGGCCCGCATGCCGTGGCCTACGGGCGCACGGCGGACAACGTCGTCGCCCTGGACGTCGTCGACGGTCGGGGTCGTCGGTTCACAGCTCGTCGTGGCCCCGGGGCGCTCGACGCCGTTCCCGGTCTCGCCGAGCTCGTCGAGGCGAACCTGCACGTCATCCGCACCGAGCTGGGTCGCTTCGGGCGGCAGGTCTCCGGCTACTCCCTCGAGCACCTCCTCCCGGAGAACGGCACCGACCTCGCGGCGATGCTGGTGGGTTCCGAGGGCACGCTCGTGACCGTGCTCGGCGCCACGGTGCGGCTCGTACCGATCGCCGACGCGGCGGTGCTCGTCGTGCTCGGCTACCCCGACATGGCGAGCGCGGCCGATGCGGTCCCCGCCCTCCTCGCCCACGAGCCGCTCGCCGTCGAAGGTCTCGACGCGCGACTGGTCGACGTCGTGCGCCGGGCGAAGGGCGCGGGCTCGGTGCCCGAGCTCCCCGAGGGCGGTGGTTGGCTCATGGTCGAGATGGGGGGAGCGGACCGCGAGGACGCCCTGGCCCGTGCCACGGCTCTCGTCGCCGACGCCGGTACCCCGTCCGTGCGGGTCCTCCCGCCCGGACCCGAGGCGAGCGCGATGTGGAAGATCCGGGCCGACGGCGCGGGCCTCGGCGGACGGACCCCCTCCGGGGCGCAGGCCTGGCCGGGCTGGGAGGACGCCGCGGTGCCCCCTGCGCACCTCGGGGCGTACCTGCGCGCTTTCGAGTCGTTGATGGCCGAGCACGGCGTCGACGGCCTGCACTACGGGCACTTCGGCGACGGCTGCGTCCATGTGCGCCTCGACCTGCCGCTGGAGCGGGAGGCGGACGTCGCGGGCTTCCGCGCCTTCCTCGAGGCCTCCGCGCGACTCGTCGTCGAGCACGGCGGCTCGCTCTCCGGCGAGCACGGCGACGGTCGCGCCCGCAGCGAGCTGCTGAGCACGATGTACTCACCTCAGGCGCGGGCGCTGTTCGCCGCCGTGAAGGACCTGTTCGACCCGGAGGACGTCCTCAACCCCGGCGTGATCGTGCGACCCCGCCCGCTCGACGCGGACCTGCGTCGGCCCCATGCCGCGCCGCTCGGTCGCTCCGGTTTCGCCTTCGCGCACGACGGCGGGGACCTGACCACGGCGGTGCACCGCTGCGTCGGTGTCGGCAAGTGCCGGGCCGACAGCACGGACGCCGGCGGGTTCATGTGCCCGAGCTATCTCGCGACGCGCGACGAGAAGGACTCCACTCGCGGCCGTGCCCGGGTCCTCCAGGAGATGGCCAACGGCACGCTCGTGACCGGCGGCTGGCGGGCGCCGGAGGTGCACGAGGCTCTCGACCTGTGCCTGAGCTGCAAGGCCTGCTCCAGCGACTGCCCGGCAGGGGTCGACATGGCCCAGTACAAGGCCGAGGTGCTGCACCGTGCCTACAGCGGGCGCCTTCGACCGATGAACCACTACGCGCTCGGGTGGCTGCCGCGGTGGACCCGACTCGTCGCGCGGCTCCGGCTCGCTCGGGTGGCCAACGCCGCGCTCGGCTGGCGGCCGCTCGGTGCCCTCGTGCTCCGGCTCGGCGGGATGGACACGCGCCGGTCGATCCCGCGATTCGCCCCGACGACGTTCCGGCAGGCCAGGGCGCGCAACGGCGGCGCCGAGCCGGTGCACAGCCCGGTCGGGGTGGGCGAGCCGACGGCCGCCGAGTCCCTCGGCACCACGGACGTCACGCGACGGGTGGTGCTGTGGACCGACTCGTTCAGCGACGCCTTCGACCCCGCCGTCCCGGCCGCGATGGTCACGGTGCTCCAGGACGCGGGCTACGAGGTGATCGTCCCCGACGAGGACGCCTGCTGCGGGCTGACCTGGATCAGCACCGGGCAGCTCGACGGCGCTCGTCGTCGGCTCACGGACCTGCTCGGGGTCCTCGGCCCCTTCGCGACGAACGGGATCCCCATCGTCGGCATCGAGCCCTCGTGCACGGCTGTGCTCCGCTCGGACCTGCTCGACCTCCTGCCGGACGACCCTCGGGCCGCCGTCGTCGCGCACGCCACCCACACCCTCGCCGAGCTGCTGACCGCCGAGGGTCCGAGGGGCCCGCTCGACTGGGACCCGCCGAGCCTCGAGGGGCTCACGGTGCTCGCGCAGCCCCACTGCCACCAGCACGCGGTGATGGGCTACCAGGCCGATCTCGCCCTGCTCGACCGCGCCGGCGCGACCGTGCAGACCATCGCCGGCTGCTGCGGGCTCGCGGGCAACTTCGGCATGGAGAAGGGCCACTACGAGGTGTCGGTCGCCGTCGCGGAGAACGGACTGCTGCCCGCCCTGCGAGCGGCCGAGGAGGGGACGGTGCTGCTCGCGGACGGGTTCTCCTGCCGGACCCAGGCGGACCAGCTGGCCGCGGCCCAGGGCGTGCACCTGGCGCAGCTGCTCGCCGATCGCCTCCCGTCGGCACGCTCCGGCTGACCCGTCCGCCGGAGGGGCCGAAAACTACCCGGATGGGGCATTACAGGCACCGGCCGACCCTCTATTCTCGGGGTACCCGGAGACCAGGGAAGTGCGCGAGATGCCGATGTTCCAGGTCGACGACGGCAAGGCCGTCGTCGTCCAGCCCGTGAGGCCTGCGTCGCAGGCCTTCGGCGAGACGTCCCGGGCGTTGACCGAGCACCTGGACACCCTGCTGGGCGAGCAGCTGCTTCCCGTGCGGGTGCGCACGCCGGGGCAGGACGAGCCGTACCTGCTCGCCGTGGACTGCAACGGTCACCCGGTCGTGGTCGAGGTCACCGCCCTGCTCGACCCCGGGGCCGTCGTCCGCGCCCTGCGGTACACGGGCCGGGTGGCGAGGATGAGCCTGCGGGACGTCGGCGGGCTGCACCCCGAGGGCCGCGAGCGCTTCGCCCGCGACCTCGCGGTCTTCCGTGACTCGGTGCCCGTCTCCGGCCTCGGCGCCTCGGCCGCGGGCGCCCGGCTCCTCCTGGTCTGCTCCGAGGTCGGCGAGGGGATGGACGAGGTCGTCGAGGCACTCACCCAGCCGGGTCGGGGGGTCGACATCCTCCAGGTCGGGGTCCTGGACTCGGCGGACGGCTCGCAGCTGCTCGACGTCTCGCCCGCGCGGCGGGCCCCGACGGTGGCTGCGGCGCCCGGCCCGATCGCGCAGGAGGCGGCCCCGGCCGGCCGGGCGGGGGCTCCCGCCGCAGTCCCGCCGGCGGCGCTCATCTCCGTCGTGCCCGGACGGTCGGCCTCGAGCGCAGGAGAGCCGGCGCCCGAGGGCTCCATGGCGACCCGGCAGGTCCCCGTCGTGGCGGGCGACGGCGTCCCGCACCGCATCTCGACGGGCGTGCGTCTGGGGGTGCCTGCCCCCGCGGCCGGCAACGGCCGCGCCGGAGACGATGGGCAGGGCGTCCTTGCGCCGGGGAACGGCCGTCGGGTCGCGCGCGAGGAGACGGCAGCGGCCGACGACCGGCCGGCAGCCGACGACCGGGCAGCGGGAGCTGCGGAGCCGACGCACCTCGTGGTCGAGGCCCCCCCGCGGGAGCCGGCCTACGGACCGGACTCGCGGCTGGTCGCCCTCGCGGTCGAGCGGGGCGGGAGCCTGGTGCTCGTCTGGTGGCGTCGTCGCCGCGGGGTGCGCTACGAGGCGATGCTGCACGCGGACGGGAGCATCGAGCTGGCCGACGGGACCCGGGCGATGGATCCCTCGGCCGCGGCAGAGATCGCCTCCGGCGCCCATGTGCCCGTGGACGGGTGGCAGGTCTGGCGGGTGGAGCAGGACGAGGGCCTCACCCTCGCCGAGGCGGTGGCCTCCGTGCCGGCGAGCGCTCAGCCCCAGCCGTAGGCGGACGACCAGCGGCTGAGCTCGGCGTAGAACCGGGCGCGGGCAGGTGCGGCCGAGAGCGTGAGGTCGTGCAGGCCGCCGGCGATGCGCACGACGGTGACCACGGAGCCGAGCAGCACGGCACGTCGCGCGATGAGGTCGACGTCCAGGACCGTGTCCGCCGTGCGCATCTCCTCGCGCCACCTCGGCTGCATGACCGAACGGTCCGATGCGGCCATGAGGACGGGGACGTCGAGGCCGAGACCCCTGGCCACCTGCGCGTGCCCGATGAGGATCGCCTGCACCCAGCCAGGTCGCACCGGGAAGAAGGGACTCGGTCGCCATCGCTCGTCGTAGTCCCACTCACCGCCGTGCCGCTGGTGCACCGTCCTGGCGTAGTGCCCGGGATCGATGTTCGGCAGCGGGTTCTTGGGCTGGGTCCTGGCCAGCCCGGACACCACCGGGGTCGTCAGGGTGCGCGCGAAGCTCGCCCCGGCGAGCTCGAGCCATGGGCTGTTGAGGACCAGCGCCGCCACCTGCCCGCGGCGCCGGTGGGCCCACAGCGAGGCGATCAGCCCGCCGGTGGAGTGCCCCATGAGCATCGTCCGCCCCGAGCTGCCCAGTTCCGACCGGACGACGGCGGCCGCGGCGTCGAGCTCCTCGTCGTACCTGGCGAGGTCGTCGATGTAGTTGGGCGTCTGGTGCCCGCGCAGGCTGCGCCCGTACTTGCGCAGGTCGAGCGCGTAGAAGGCCGCACCCTGGGCGTGCCAGTACTCCGCGAGCTCTCGCTGGAAGAAGTAGTCGTTCCACCCGTGCAGGTAGAGCACCGCTCGGGCGGGGCGGACCGGTTCGGCCGTCCTCGGCCGGTACCGGACGAGCGTCGCGACGACCTCTCCCTCCTCGTCGTCAGGAAGGGCGAGCGTGCGCGCCTCGAAGCCCTCGCCGAGCACGTCTGGGGCCCACCCCTGACCGGGGTCCGGGGGCTGCCACGGCGTGGGGGCCGGCGGGAGCAGGTGGCTCACGGACGCACGACGACCTTCCCGGTGTGCTCACCCGAGGCGAGCCGCGCCATCGCCGCGCGGGCGTCGGCGAGCGCGAAGGTCGAGTCGATGGTGGGGCGCAGCCCGCTGCGGGCGAGGAACCGGAGCAGCGCCTCCAGGTCGTCCTTGCTGCCCATGGTCGCTCCGAGGACCCGCAGCTCGGTGAAGAAGACGCGGGTGAGCTCTGCGCCCGGCTGGTCGCCCGAGGTCGCCCCTGCCGTCACGATGACCCCGCCGCGGCGCAAGGACTTCACCGAGTGCGACCACGTCGCGGCGCCGACGGTCTCGATGACGGCGTCGACCCGGAAGGGCAGGCGGCTGCCCGGCTCGAGCGCCGCGACGGCCCCCGACGCCAGGGCGTGCTCGCGCTTGGCCTCGCTTCGGCTCGTCGCGACGACCTCGAGCCCTGCCGCCGCCCCGAGCGCGATCGCGGCGGAGGAGACCCCGCCGCCCGCGCCCTGGACGAGCACCCGGTCCCCCGGGCGGAGAGCAGCGGTGGTGAACAGCATCCGGTACGCGGTCAGCCAGGCGGTCGGCAGGCAGGCGGCCTCCTCGAAGGAGAGCTCTGCCGGCTTGGGCACGAGGTTCCAGGTCGGGACCGCGACACGCTCCGCGAGCGTCCCGGAGTACCGCTCGGAGAGGATCGACTGGCCCTCGGTCGGGCCCACCCCGTGCCCCGTCGCGCCGATCACGCCGTGCACCACGACCTCGCGCCCGGCCTCGTCGACCCCGGCGGCGTCACAGCCCAGGATCATCGGCAGGCGATCGGCGCTCAGGCCGACCCCGCGCAGCGACCACAGGTCGTGGTGGTTGAGGGCCGCGGCCCGCACCTGGACGACGGACCAGTCCGGCCGGCCGGGCGGCGCCTCGGCCTCCGGTCGTTCGGCGACGGTCAGCCCGGAGACGGGGTCGGTTGCGGAGATCGAGGACGCGTAGGCGGCGAGCATCGTCCCAACATACGTGCCAGGACACGGGTCACCCCCGGCCTCCGGTCCCGGCTCCGTGGCGGGCTCGACTGCACCCGGTGGCGCAGCGCCCCGCTCCTCCCGCTCAGAGCAGGGGCAGGCGCGAGCCGAGATCGGGCAGCGAGTCCGACGTCCATCGGGTCGCGAGCGCGGCGCTGACGGTGTCCATGCCGAAGGGGACCCGTCCCGCGGCGAGGCGGATCCACGCGATCGGGTCGACGACCTCCAGGTCCCAGCCGCCGCGGTCGGTGAGCACCTCGAGGAGCGTCGCCGCCACCAGGTCGACGGACTCGGGGTCGAGCGGGCTGCGCGTTGTGCGGGGGAGCGAGCGCAGCAGGTCGTCGCCGTGCACCACGAGCTCGATGAGCCGGGACAGGATCATCTCGGAGAGCAGGATCGGCCCTCGGCGTGCCTGGACGACCATGTCGCCCCCACCGCTGCCCGACCGCAGCGCGGCGACCTGGGCGAAGGCGGCGGCGGCCATCTCGTCGACGGCGCGCAGCGGGTCGAAGCGGATCTCCTCCGCGAGCGCCGAGCTGGTCGCGGCGATCTCCTCCGCGCGCTCGGGGTAGGTGCCCAGGTACTCGCCGAGGGTGAGCGGGGTCAGGCCGGGAGCAGGGCGGGCAGCGGCGAGTGCGTCCATCGCTCGTCCCAGGTGGGCGACCAGCTCGGCGACGGTCCACCGGTCCAGGACGCTGGGCTCTCGGCCCATCGCCTCGTCGAGCTCACCCACCCAGGTGCGCAGCAGGCGCCACTGTCGCCGCAGCGTGGCCTCGAGCCGGGTGAGGTCCGCGTCGCTCAGGTGTCCGCCCATCGCGCCATGCTAGGAGCCGGGGGCCTCCGGCACGAGGTCCTCCAGCGTGTCCCGCACGATCCTGCCGAGCTGGTCGACCTCGATGAGGAAGCCGTCGTGGCCGTACTGCGAGTGCACCATCGCCAGCCGCGCACCGGGGACGGCCGCCGCGATCTGGGCCGACTCGCTCTGCAGGTACAGGCGGTCGCTGTCGACGCCGACGACGACGGTCCTGGCCGTGACCGCGCTGAGCGCCGCCTCGACCCCTCCCCGGCCACGACCGAGGTCGTGCGAGAGGATCGACTCGGTGAGCACGACGTAGGAGCCCGGGTCGAACCGACCGACGAGCTTCGCCGCGTGGTGGTCGAGGTAGGACTGCACGGCGAACCGCCCGCCGCCCCCCAGCGGCTGCTCGTCGTCCTGGGCGCGTCGCCCGAAGCGCAGGTCGAGCTCGAGGGCACTGCGGTAGGTCGTGTGCGCGATCTGCCGCGCGACACCGAGGCCGGCGACCGGCCCCCGCCCGTCCGCGACGTCGTGGTAGTCACCGCCGTGCCAGGCAGGGTCGGCCCGCACGGCGGCGAGCTGGGCGTGGGCCCAGGCGATCTGGTCCCCGGTGGACTGGGCCGTGGTCGCGATCGGGAGGGCCGTCGCGACGCGCTCCGGGGCCATCACGGCCCACTCGAGCGCGCGCATCCCGCCCATCGAGCCACCGAGCACCACGGCCCAGCGCTCGATGCCGAGCCGGTCGGCGAGGGTGAGCTCCGCGCTCACCTGGTCGCGGATCGTCACGAAGGGGAATCGGCTGCCCCACGGCCTGCCGTCCGGAGCGGGCGAGGACGGGCCGGTCGAGCCCTGGCAACCGCCCAGCACGTTCGGAGCCACGACGAACCACCGGTCGGTGTCGATGGGTCGGCCGGGACCGACGAGCGTGTCCCACCAGCCGGGCGTCCGGTGGCCCGGGCCCGCGGGACCGCTGACGTGCGAGTCGCCGGTCAGCGCGTGCAGGACGAGCACGGCGTTGTCGCGGGCGGGGGAGAGGGTCCCCCAGGTCTCGTAGGCGAGCCGGACGCCGTCGAGCCGGCCGCCGGTCTCCAGGTCCATGCCGCCGACGTCGACGAACTGACGCCGACCGACGGTGTCCCCCTCCCGCCAGGCGGCACGCCGCGACCCGGGCACCACGTGGAGCCCTGGGCGTGCGCCGGCCGGCCGGCGGGAGGGGCCGGGCATCAGGCGCCCTTGGCGGCGCGGAAGCCCGCGTCCAGGTCGGCGAGGATGTCGTCGACGTGCTCGATGCCGACGCTCAGACGCACCAGGCCCGGCGTGATGCCGGAGGCGAGCTGCTCCTCGGCGGTCAGCTGGCTGTGCGTCGTCGTCGCCGGGTGGATGACGAGCGAGCGCACGTCCCCGATGTTGGCGACGTGCGAGTGCAGCTCGAGCGCGTCGACGAAGGCCTTGCCCGCCTCCAGGCCACCGGCGATCTCGAAGGCGATGACGGCGCCGGCGCCACGAGGGGCGTACTTCTGCGCGTTCGCGTTCCACGGGCTGGAGGGGAGCCCGGCGTAGTGCACCGAGACGACGTCCTCCCGTGCCTCGAGGAACTCCGCGACGCGCTGGGCGTTCGCCACGTGCCGCTCCATCCGCAGGGAGAGCGTCTCCAGGCCCTGCGCGATGAGGAACGCGTTGAACGGCGAGATGGCGGAGCCCAGGTCGCGCAGGAGCTGGACCCGCGCCTTGAGGATGTACGAGAGGTTCGCGCCGAAGGCGCTGCCCACCCCGAGGTCCCGCGCGTAGACGAGCCCGTTGTAGGAGGGGTCGGGGGTGTTGTAGTTCGGGAAGCGCTCGGGGTGCTGGGCGTAGTCGAAGGTGCCCGCGTCGACGATCACCCCGCCGATCGCCGTGCCGTGCCCGCCGAGGTACTTGGTCGCGGAGTGGATGACGACGTCGGCGCCGTGCTCGAAGGGGCGCACGAGGTAGGGCGTCGCGACGGTGTTGTCGACCACCAGCGGGACGCCGACCTCGTGGGCGACCGCGGCGACGGCCTCGATGTCCAGGACGTCGGCCTTCGGGTTCGGGATCGTCTCGCCGAAGAAGAGCTTGGTGTTCGGCCGGACGGCGTCGCGCCAGGACTGCGGGTCGTGCGGGTCGGTGACGAAGGTCGTCTCGATCCCGAGCTTGGGCAGCGTGTAGTGCAGGAGGTTGTACGTGCCGCCGTAGAGCGAGGGGCTCGCCACGATGTGGTCACCGGCCTCGGCGATGTTGAGGATCGCGAGGGTCTCGGCCGCCTGGCCGCTGGAGACCAGGAGGGCGCCGACGCCGCCCTCGAGGGAGGCGATGCGGTCCTCGACGGCGCCCTGGGTCGGGTTGCCGATCCGGGTGTAGATCGGGCCGAGGTCGCCGAGCGCGAAGCGCGCTGATGCGGTGTCGGCGTCAGGGAAGACGAAGGACGAGGTCTGGTAGATCGGCAGGGCGCGGGCGCCGGTGGTGGGGTCGGCCTGCTGGCCGGCGTGGATCTGTCGGGTCTCGAAGGACCAGCTCTGGTTGCTCATCATGGCTCCTGGGTGGGGTGCGGGAGACCACGGGCAGCGTGCTGCACCTGGCCGCCCCGCGAGGGGTCGGGACAGGGGTGGCACGTCGGGATCGGGCCCCTCCGGCGGAGGACCCTCACGGGGCTCCTACCGGGACCGGGGCACGCCGAACGTGCGCTTCAGCGGCACATTCGGCGGGACATGTCGTGGACACTACGCGACGTCTCGATCAGTGGTGCAGTCCTGTCTCATTTCTTGGGATGCGCGGGCCGCGTGCTCCCGTGCAGGACGGGGGCCCCTCGCGCCGCCTGGATTGACCTGTTCGGGTGAGTCAAGGAGGCGCGCCGACCTGTCGATGAGCAGGTCAGGCACCGCTGGTGCTCCTGTGAACCGTGTTACTCATGTGACGGGTGTTCACAACGAGGTACGAGAGTCAGTAGGGTCGCCCCGGGACTCGTCGCGGGAATCCGCGTGCCAGGGCGGGCCGGTGAGGGGCCGTGTGCCCGAGGACGAGGAGTGCTGTGATGCGAGCGATGCCCAGGGCTGCGACCGCCGCCGCCCTCGCTCTCCTCGTCGGTCTCGGTGGTGCCGCAGGCGCAGGCGCCGCACCCGGTCCCAGTGACGGTGACGTCGATCGGGCCCAGGCCGCCGTGGCCGGTGCGGCCAGTGCCGTCGCCCAGATCGAGCTCGACCTCGCCGTCCAGCAGCAGGAGCTCGCCTCCGCGTGGACCGCCGTCGATGCCGCCGGTGAGGCCTACACCCAGGCGATCGTCGACCGCGATGCCGCGGAGGCCGCCAGCCTCGACGCCGCTGCGCGGCTCGAGGAGGCGAACCGTCTCCAGGAGGTCGCCCGCGCCGAGCTCGGCACCATCGCTCTCGAGGCGTACCGCTCGGGCGGCTCGATGGACGGGATGTCGGCCCTGCTCTCGGCCGACGGGCTCGAGGACTACGCCGCCAGGTCGGCGGCGATCGACCGGCTCGGCCGTCGCGCCGAGGGAGCCGTCCAGCGCTTCGAGGCCGCGCAGGTCGTGGCCTCGACCCTGCAGGTCCGCGCGACGGCGGCGGCCGACGAGGCGCGGACCGCCGCGACCGCTGCCGAGGACGCCCTCGACGCCGCCGGAGCCGCGCAGTCGGCAGCCGAGGCCAAGGTCGAGGAGGTCGAGCAGCAGCGGACCGTGCTGATCGCCGAGCTCGCCGAGCGCCGCCAGACCTCCGTCGAGGTCGAGCGGGCGCGCCAGGACGCCCTCGACGCCGAGCGGATCGCCAGGGCCGACGCCGCCGCGCTCTCTGCGCACACCTCAGCCGAGCCCTCGGTGGTCACCGTCTCGGACCCGGTGCCCACCTCGAGCCCGGCGCCGACGCCCACGTCCAGCGCGAGCCCGAGCGCGACGCCGACACCCTCGTCGAGCCCGAGCCCGAGCCCGAGCGCCACCCCGACGCCCACAGCGACCCCGAGTGCCACCCCGACGCCCACCGCCACGACCGCTCCGGTCGCCGATGCGTACGGCCTGGGGACCGGCACCCAGCGCGGATCGGCCGCCCAGGGGCAGGCCGCCGTGAACTGGGCCGTCGCGCAGGTGGGCAAGCCGTACCTCTGGGGAGGGACGGGCCCGGACGCCTTCGACTGCTCGGGGCTCACCAGCCAGGCGTGGCTGGCCGCCGGCGTGGGCATCAGCCGCACCTCGCGGGACCAGTACCGCAGCGTGCTCAAGGTCAGCTACAGCTCGATGCGGGCCGGAGACCTCATCTTCTGGGGCAGCAACCCCTCGGACCCGTCGAGCATCACGCACGTCGCGATGTACATCGGCGGCAACCAGATGGTCGAGGCCTCGCGCCCGGGCGTCCCGCTCCGCGTCACCACGGTGCGGTGGTCCGGCACGATGCCCTACGCCGGCAGGCCCTGAGACCCGCTCCGGGCTGCGCTGAGCGTCCCGGATGCGTCAGCTGGTCGCCGTCGGGCGGCCCGCTCGCGGATCAGTGGTTCTCGTAGTACCCGGTGTCGATCGCCCGCTGCCGGGAGTTCTGGATCTCGGCCTCCGCCGCCGCCCGGTCCACCCAGTGGGCGCCCTCGACGGACTTGCCGGGCTCGAGGTCCTTGTAGACCTCGAAGAAGTGCTGGATCTCCAGCCGGTGGAACTCCGAGACGTCGTCGATGTCCTGGCGCCAGGAGGCGCGCTGGTCGCCGGTCGGCACGCAGAGCACCTTGTCGTCGCCACCTGCCTCGTCGCGCATGCGGAACATGCCGAGGGCACGGCAGCGGATCAGGCAGCCGGGGAACGTGGGCTCCTCGAGAAGCACCAGGGCGTCCAGCGGGTCGCCGTCCTCACCGAGCGTGCCGTCGATGTAGCCGTAGTCGTCCGGGTAGCGCGTGGAGGTGAAGAGCATGCGGTCCAGGCGGATCCGCCCGGTCACATGGTCGACCTCGTACTTGTTGCGCTGCCCCTTGGGGATCTCGATCGTGACGTCGAACTCCACGGTTCTCCCTCGCCCGTCTGCGCGTCCACCGCGCTGTGCCGTGCCGTGCTGTGTCCTAGTGTGACGCACCGACGGGAGTGCCGGGGTCGGTGGGCGGAACGCACCGCCCGTCCCGACGTTACCCGGTCGGCGGCAGTGCCACCCGACGGGTGCTGTCAGCGCACGACCCGCGACCGATCGGCGACCGGGTGACGAGCAGGAGCACGGAGGACGAGATGGCACGGAAGGGAACCGCGACGGCCGTGGTGGCGGTCGGGGCCCTGCTGCTCGGCGCCGTGGGATACGGGACGGCGGATGCCTACGACCTGGTCCACGGGGTCCTGACGACGGCACCGGTTCCCGAGCCGGCCGCCCCCTTCCCGACGGCACCTGGCGCGGCCCTTCCCGAGGCGGCGATCGACATCCCGCCGGAGCTCGATCCCGCGGCGCCGGCACCGGACGCGGCGACCGTCCAGTCGTGGGCGACGGCGCTGGTCGACGACGAGCGGATGGGTACCTCGACCGGGGTCCAGGTGACGGACCTGCTCTCCGGTGCCGTGCTCGCCGAGGTCTCGCCCTCGACCCCGCGGGTCCCCGCGTCGACCACCAAGCTGCTCACCGCCGCCGCTGCGCTCTCGGTCCTCGGCGCGGAGCGCACGCTTCCCACGACCCTCGTCCAGATCGAGCCGGGGAGCATCGTCCTGGTCGGCGGCGGGGACGCGTTGCTGTCCGCAGGGCAGGGGGACCCGACGGCGACCGTCGGCCACGCGGGTCTTGCCGACCTCGCAGCGCAGGCCGCGCGCTCGCTCAGACTCGCCGGCACCACGACCGTCCGGCTCTCGATCGACGACACGCTCTTCAGCGGTCCGGCACTTCATCCCGACTGGGTGCCGTCCGACATCGCCGCCGGGTACGTCGCCGCTGTCGCACCGATCGAGGTGGACGTCGCCAAGACGCGATCCGACGAGCCCTACCCGACCCGCTACGCCGACCCGGCGCTCCAGGCGGCACTCCAGCTCGCCGACGCGCTCGCCGCGGAGGGCATCACGGTGGACGGGGCTCCGACCAGGGCGAGCGCCACGACGGCGTCCTCCGTCGAGATCGCGCGCGTCACGTCCGCTCCGATGTCCGAGATCGTCGCGCACCTCCTGGAGGTCTCGGACAACACTCTCGCCGAGGTGGTCGGGCGCCTGGTCGCCGTCGAGATGGGGCTCCCGGGGAGCTTCACCGGAGCAGCCACGGCCGTCGTGCAGGCCGTCGGGCGCTACATCGACGTCGACGGGGTGACGCTGCGCGACTGCAGCGGGCTCTCCGCCCTCAGTCGCATCCCGGCCGACGTCCTCGTCGACCTGGTGGGCGCTGCGGTCGAGAACCCCGTCCTGCGGGACGTCGCGCTCGACGTCCCCGTCGGTGGCTGGACGGGGACGCTCGACGACCGCTTCCTCTCGGGCGCCGCCCGTGGCCTCGTCCGGGCGAAGACGGGCTCCCTCCCGGGGGTCACCTCGCTCGCCGGGACGGTCCAGACCGTCGACGGCCGCTACCTCGCCTTCGCCGTCCTGGCCGACGCGACGCCGTCCGGCGGGCAGTGGGCGCCGCGTGCGGCGATCGACGACTTCGTCGGAAAGCTCGCCGCGTGCGGGTGCAGCGGGTGAGTCCCGCACTGGACGCGGCCCGGATCGGCCGCTGGGCCGGGCGGATGTCCCGCCCGGGGCCGACGGCCGAGCGCGCGGAGCTGGAGCGGGTGGTGGCCGAGCTGCGCGCGGCGGGCGAACGCGCGCTGCCGATCGCCCGCCGCGCCGGTGGCTTCGGTGCAGCGCTCCCGGAGCAGGCACCCGAGGCGCGGATCCTCGTGGTCGACCGGCCCGGCTGGGCGAGGCTCGCCGCGGGCTCCTTCGCCTCGCTGCTCGACGACTCCGCCGTCGGGACCGGACCCGGCGCGGGTGCCCGGGCCGGGTGGTCGGCCTCGGCAGAGCTCGCGGGCCTGCTGGCCGCCCTGTCCACCCGCGTGCTGGGCCAGTTCGACCCTTACGGCAGCGACGAACCCGGCGGGCGCCTCGCCCTCGTCGCCCCGAACGTCCTCCAGATCGGCGCGACCATGCCCGGGGATCCCGCCGACTTCCGGCTGTGGATCTGCGTGCACGAGCAGACCCATGCCCTGCAGTTCGCGGCCGCGCCCTGGCTGGCAGGTCACATCCGCCGGGAGACGTCAGCGCTCATGACCGAGCTCGAGCAGGAGGGTGAGCTGGCCACCGTCCTGGAGGCGATCAGGTCCCTCCCCCGTGGGCGTCCGACGCTCCCGGACCAGGGCCTCGGGCCGCTGGGTGCCCTGCTCTCCCCGACGCAGCGCGGTCGTGCGGCCCAGCTGGTGGCGACGATGTCGCTGCTCGAGGGGCATGCGGACGTGACGATGGACGCCGTGCCGATCGGGCTCATCCCCTCCCGCCGCCGCCTGCGGGCCCGGATGACGGCCCGCCGCACCTCGACCCGCGGGCGCCTGCTGCGCCGACTCCTCGGGCTGGACGCCAAGCTCGAGCAGTACCGGCGCGGGGCCGACTTCGTCCGCGCGGTGCGCCGTACGGGCAGCCGCGCCCTCGAGCCCGTCTGGTCGGGCCCGCACGCACTGCCCACCCCTGCCGAGATCGATGCTCCCGAGGACTGGTTGCGACGGATGAGCGCGACGTGAGCGGACCCCATCCGGCCGTCGCGCGGCTGCGGTCGGCGGTACGCCGCGACCTCGACGCGCTCCTCTCCCCGAACGCCGCGAGCGGTGCCGGCGGCGCCACGGCGTCCGTCGACGCCGAGCCGGACGGCGGCCCCGCACCCCTCGTCCTCGTCGCCTGCTCCGGGGGACCCGACTCGCTCGCCCTCGCGGCGGCGGTGGCCTTCGTCGCCCCGCGTCGCGGGGTCACCGCCGGTGCCGTCGTCGTCGACCACGGGCTCCAGGCGGAGAGCGCGCGGACCGCGGCGCGGGCGGCCGAGCAGTGCCGTGCGTTGGGTCTGGAGCCGGTCGAGGTGGTCCGTGTCCAGGTCGGCACCGACGGTGGGCCGGAGGCCGCCGCCCGGACCGCGAGGTACGCGGCGCTCGTCGATGCGGCCCGACGGCACGGGGCGGCAGCGGTGCTGCTCGGGCACACCCTGGACGACCAGGCCGAGACCGTGCTGCTCGCCCTCGCACGGGGATCGGGGTCCCGCTCGCTCGCGGGCATGGCGGCCGTGCGTGGGCTGCTGCGCCGTCCGCTCCTCGGCACGCCGCGGGCCGTGGTGCAGCAGGCCTGCGAGGCCGCGGGCCTGGAACCCTGGGTGGACCCGACGAACCTCGCGGGCGCGAACCGGCGGGCGGCGGTGCGCAACCGCGTCCTCCCGGTGCTGGCCGAGGTGCTGGGTCCCGGCGTGCCCGAGGCGTTGGCCCGCACGGCCGACCAGCTGCGCAGGGACGAGGAGCTGCTGGCGCAGCTGGCAGCAGAGCTCCTGGACACGGCGCGGGCAGCGGCGGCGGGCGTGGAGGAGGGCGGCGCGGAGGAGGGCGGCCCGCCCGACGCCGCGTCACCAGACGCCTCGTCGCTCGACGCGGCGACCCTCGCCGCAGCGCCGGCCGCCCTGCGCCACCGCGCCCTACGGTCAGCGCTGCTCGACTGGGGAAGCCCGGGCGGCTCCCTCGCGGCGGCGCATGTGCTCGCCGTGGACGCCCTCGTCACGGACTGGAGCGGGCAGGGGCCGGTGCACGTCCCGGGCGTCACGGTGGCTCGCAGGTGTGGCAGGCTGAGCCCCGAGATCTCAAGGTAGGGAGAGCCACGGTGGACGCAGCGGACATGGGTGACGACCTCGAGCGGGTCCTGCTCACCGAGGCCCAGCTCCAGGGCAGGCTCGACGAGCTCGCGGCGCAGATCGACGCCGACTACGCCGGGCGCGACATCCTGCTGGTCGGCGTCCTCAAGGGCGCCGTCATGGTGATGGCCGACCTCGCCCGCCGGCTCAGCTCCCCGGTCGAGATGGACTGGATGGCGGTGTCCTCCTACGGCGCCGGGACGACCTCCTCCGGCGTGGTGCGGATCCTCAAGGACCTGGACACCGACCTGACCGGCCGTCACGTGCTCATCGTCGAGGACATCGTCGACTCGGGGCTGACGCTGTCCTGGCTGCTCTCCAACCTGCGCAGCCGTGGGCCGGCGACCGTCGAGGTGGCGGCGATGCTGCGCAAGCCGGAGGCGGCCAAGGTCGAGGTGGGCGTGCGCTACGTCGGTTTCGAGATCCCGACGGAGTTCGTCGTGGGCTACGGGCTGGACTACGCCGAGAAGTACCGCAACCTGCCCTTCGTCGGCACGCTCGCCCCGCACGTCTACGCCGACTGACCCCGCGCGGAGCGGGCGCTCCGGTCCCCACATGCTGCCCTGGGCGAACATCCAGGCCGCGTCCAGGCCCAGCAGGTAACCTGCAGGCCAGACCAGCCGTGCAACAGGAGGGACCGGGGCCAGCGCCCCGCCGCCGATGAATCTCAAGCGTCTCGCCAAGGGCCCAGCGATCTGGATCGCCGTCGCGGTCCTCATCCTCGCCATCGCTGCCTCGTCGTTCGCCACCCAGAGCGTCCAGCGGATCGACACCTCGGCAGGGCTCGCCCTGCTCGCGGGTGACACCGTCGAGCAGGCCCTGATCACCGACGGTCAGCAGCGCGTCGACCTCACGCTCACCGAGAGCTACGTCGTGGGCGACAAGGACTACGGCACGAACGTGCAGTTCTACTACGTCGTCCCCCAGGGCGAGACCGTGGTGGACGCCATCGCCGCCGCCGACCCCGAGGGCGGCTACAACTCGGTCAACCCGCAGACGACGTGGTGGGAGTCCCTGCTCGGCTTCGTCCTCCCGTTCGTCATCATCCTCGGGCTCTTCTGGTTCCTCATGTCCCGGATGCAGGGCGGCGGCTCGCGCGTCATGCAGTTCGGCAAGTCGAAGGCCAAGCTCGTCTCCAAGGAGACGCCGCAGGTCACCTTCTCCGACGTCGCCGGGGTGGACGAGGCCGTCGAGGAGCTCCAGGAGATCAAGGAGTTCCTCGCCGACCCGGCCAAGTTCCAGGCGGTCGGCGCGAAGATCCCCAAGGGCGTGCTCCTCTACGGCCAGCCGGGTACCGGCAAGACCCTCCTGGCACGGGCCGTCGCGGGCGAGGCGGGCGTGCCGTTCTACTCGATCTCCGGCTCGGACTTCGTCGAGATGTTCGTCGGTGTCGGTGCCTCCCGGGTGCGTGACCTGTTCGACCAGGCCAAGCAGAACGCCCCGGCGATCATCTTCATCGACGAGATCGACGCCGTCGGCCGGCACCGCGGTGCCGGCATGGGTGGCGGGCACGACGAGCGCGAGCAGACGCTCAACCAGATGCTCGTCGAGATGGACGGCTTCGACGTCAACGCGAACGTCATCCTCATCGCCGCGACCAACCGGCCGGACATCCTCGACCCCGCGCTGCTGCGCCCGGGCCGCTTCGACCGCCAGGTGGCCGTCGACGCCCCGGACCTGCGCGGCCGCGAGCGGATCCTCCAGGTCCACGCCCAGGGCAAGCCGATGGCCCCCGACGTCGACCTGCACGCCGTCGCCAAGCGCACGCCCGGGTTCACGGGAGCCGATCTGGCCAACGTCCTCAACGAGGCCGCCCTGCTCACCGCGCGGTCGGCGGGGGTCGTGGTGGGCAACCACGAGCTGGACGAGGCCATCGACCGGGTCGTGGCCGGACCGCAGAAGCGGACCCGGCTGATGAACGACAAGGAGCGCAAGATCACCGCGTACCACGAGGGCGGGCACGCCCTGGTGGCGGCGACGCTGCGGTACACCGACCCGGTGACCAAGGTGACGATCCTGCCGCGCGGCCGCGCGCTGGGCTACACGATGGTCATGCCCGCGGAGGACAAGTACTCCGTCACGCGCAACGAGCTGCTCGACCAGCTCGCCTACGCCATGGGCGGCAGGGTCGCGGAGGAGCTCGTCTTCCACGACCCGACCACCGGGGCGTCGAACGACATCGAGAAGGCCACCGCCACCGCCCGCAAGATGGTCACCCAGTACGGGATGAGCGAGCGCGTCGGTGCGGTCAAGCTCGGGCAGGACAGCGGCGAGGTCTTCATGGGCCGGGACATGGGCCACGGTCGGGAGTACTCCGAGGAGGTCGCTGCCGTCGTCGACGTCGAGGTCCGGCGGCTGATGGACTTCGCGCACGACGAGGCCTGGCAGATCCTCCAGGAGTACCGCCCGGTGCTCGACGAGCTCGTCATCCAGCTCCTCGACCGGGAGACCCTCAACCAGGCAGAGCTCGCGGAGGTCTTCGCTCCCGTCGTCAAGCGTGAGGCTCGCGAGGTCTGGCTCTCGAGCCCGGACCGCGGTGTCTCCGACCTCCCGCCCGTGCAGACGGCCGCGGAGAAGGCGGCGGGCAACGGAGAGGTGATCGTCCCCCAGGACGAGGCCGCCGCCGCGCGGCCCGAGCACCCCGCCGCGCCCGTCGGCGAGGTTCCGGGCGGCGCGACACCTGACCTCGGCCCGACGTCGTGAGCGGCCCGGCGCCCGAGGAGGGATCGCCGGCGCCGGCCAGTCCGGTCTTCGACCGCGAGCGGGCGGCGCGGGCGGTCCGCGAGCTCCTCCTGGCGATGGGGGAGGACCCGGACCGCGACGGGTTGCGGGACACCCCCGACCGGGTCGCGCGGGCCTACGAGGAGATGTTCGCCGGTCTCCACGTCGAGCCGGCTGACGTGCTCACCACGACCTTCGACCTCGGCCACGACGAGATGGTCCTGGTCAAGGACATCCCGGTCTACTCCACCTGCGAGCACCACCTGGCCCCGTTCCACGGCGTCGCCCATGTGGGGTACATCCCGGGCAGGGACGGCAGGATCGCCGGGCTCTCGAAGATCGCGCGGCTCGTGGACCTCTTCGCCCGCCGGCCCCAGGTGCAGGAGCGTCTGACCTCGCAGGTCGCGGACTCCATGGGGGAGATCCTCGGTGCCGCCGGGGTGATCGTCGTCGTCGAGTGCGAGCACCTGTGCATGTCGATGCGGGGGGTCAGGACAGCCGGGACCAGGACGGTCACCTCGGCCGTCCGCGGTCAGATGCGCAGCGGGCCCACCCGCGCCGAGGCGATGAGCCTCATCATGGCTCGCTAGGCGGGACCCGTGACGGTCCCCCCGCCCTACGCTGGGACGGTGAGTCCCCGCCACCCGGCACCGCTGCCCGCGCACCTGCGACAGCTCGACCGCACCCTCGTGATGGGGGTCGTCAACGTGACCCCTGACTCCTTCAGCGACGGCGGACGATGGTTCGAGCCGACGGCGGCCATCGAGCACGGTCTGCGCCTGCTCGAGGAGGGGGCCGACATCCTCGACCTCGGGGGTGAGTCGACGCGCCCCGGCGCCGCTCGCGTCCCGCTCGCCGAGGAGCGCGAGCGGGTCCTCCCGGTCCTGCGGGCGCTGGTCGCGGCCGGTGCCGTGGTCTCCGTCGACACCTCTCGTGCCGCGCTCGCAGACGAGGCCGTCCAGCACGGTGCGGCGATCGTCAACGACGTGACGGGCGGGCTCGGCGACGAGCAGATGCACGCGACGGTCGCCAGGTCGGGTGCGGTCTACGTCGCCATGCACTGGCGCGGCCCCTCCGACGTGATGGACGGGCTCGCGCGGTACGACGACGTCGTCGCGGAGGTCCGTGCGGAGCTCGCGAGCCGGGTCGACCACGCGGTGCAGGCGGGCATCCCGCGGGAGTCGATCGTGCTGGACCCCGGGCTCGGCTTCGCCAAGCCCGGTGCGGAGAACTGGCCGCTGCTCGCCGGTCTCGACGTCCTCGGTTCCCTGGGCCTCCCGCTCCTCGTCGGGGCCTCGCGCAAGCGGTTCCTCGGTCACCTGCTCGCCCGGCCCGGAGGTGAACCCGTCCCGCCGTCGGAGCGGGACGGCGCGACGGCGGCGGTGAGCGCCCTCGCGGCGGCCGCCGGCGCCTGGTGCGTGCGGGTCCACGAGGTGAGGGCGACGGCCGACGCGGTCCGGGTCGCGCAGGCGTGGACCACGGCCCGGAGTGCGGTCCGCGACACGACAGGAGAGAACCGTGGCTGAGTTCACCGCCCCGCGCGCAGCGGGGGACCGGATCCGGCTGACCGGAGTGCGGGCGACGGGCTACCACGGGGTCTTCCCGCAGGAGCGGCGCGACGGGCAGGAGTTCGTCGCGGACATCGTGCTCCACCTGGACACCCGGGACGCCGCCGCGGGTGACCGACTGGACCGCACGGTCGACTACGGGAGCCTCGCGCTCGGGGTCACGCAGATACTCGAGGGGGAGCCGGCCGACCTCATCGAGACGGTCGCCGAGCGGATCGCGGCGTTGGCCCTGTCCTACTCCGCCGTCGACGGTGTCGACGTCGTGGTGCACAAGCCGGGTGCCCCGATCGCCGTCCCCTTCGCCGACGTGACGGTCGAGGTGCACCGCAACCGGGCGCACCCGCCCGTGGTCCCGGTGCCGGTCGTCGGGCGGCACGCCAGGCCTGCCACGGAGCACGTCCCGGCCGAGGGATCCGTCCCGCCGG